>NZ_JBOFMC010000326.1:0-25334 GCF_051658185.1 Shewanella sp.
CCCTCGGTGAAATCCCCGAGCACACCCACAAAGGCTACGAGCTGACACTCCTTCTCGCAGGAGAGTTTAGTGATAGCAACGGCAACTATGTGGCCGGTGATTTTATTATGTTAGACGCCACAACCGAGCACGCACCAACGACCACCAGCGGCTGTTTATGTTATACGGTATTAAATGCCCCGCTGCATTTCACGAAAGGATTAAGCAAATTACTCAATCCCATTGGCGAATTGATTTATTAATTTGACGCGCCACCCTATGGCGACAAAAATGCTTTGCTTTATAGGGTGGCACATCCCGCAATACACCAACAAAACACCGCGCAAAATTGCGCAGCCTGCAAATATTGATAGCGCTATCCCGACCTAAATCACACAAAAGTTCACAACCACAACATTACCAATACAAAACAAATAACCAACATTTGAGCATCACATTTAGCTGCCTGAAAATTAAACTTGCTAAAGGTATTTTTGCTGATATAATGCGCTACGTTTTGAGTTCCACCTTGTTGTTAACCTTTTTATTCAGCTTGATAAACTATCATCGCTTGAACCTCACACAGAAAGCCTACTACAAGTAAATCCCATAAACTTAGCCAATAATTGCTTGTTAATTCATCATTATCACAATGTGCGGATTAAATTTCGATTGTCATACGCCCGTCATCAAGCTATGTTCAACTCGTTTAATTGAATAAGTCCATTAAGATAATCGATGCTATACAACAATTATCGATAAAGCGTCTCTTGAACAATCGCTAAGAGATGGGGTAATCTCAACACTCATAAGAATCATCTTTCGCACTTATGCTAAGGATACTTTATTGTTACAACTCGCTCACCTAAGGGTGAATTAAATAAAAGGAATGTGGCTTATGTCATACAAAATTAACGGACACGAAATTACCGTATGTTTTCCTGTAGATTCAATCTCAGTAAACAAAACCTCTATTGCTTTTACCGATAGACAAGGTAAAAACAGACAGACTTTTTCAAAGCGAACAGAAGCGCTTAACTTTATGAAGTGGTTGCTGTCAGCAAATAAATAAGTCTAATGTTTTAGTTACACCACTTGCTTAAGCCTAGTTGATTCGGTTTTTATATTTCACCCTACCGAACACTTAAGCAATCGATAGCTGAAGGTCACAATCATGCTATCTTACCCCGTCTTAATGACGAAGCTCATTTGGTTCTGGCTGTATCTCACTCACACGATACTTGCCGAACCAAATGTGTCCCAACTGATTGACTCACCATCCACTCAATTACCCATTTTAACGCTTGTATCAACTCGTTAGGACATTAAGTATTCAAGTTAATTGAGCACTTAGCCCCATTTTCGTTGGTAGCGCGGTAACATAGTCTCATTACCCAGCAATCCCCCCTGATGCAAATACATCACAGGCCCACTGCCATGGGATTGTAGATAATGTTCCAACACAATAAATCCTAATGGATCATAAAGTAATTCAAATTGGATCCCTGTATTATTGAGTCGCTGCCACATGGCATAAAATTCATAATACAATTTACCAAAATGATATTTTTTCCCCACGTTCACTATGCGCGGATGCATAAGCGGATCTGGATTTAACATGCTAAATTGCAGCCGTAAATAGTCATCACCGCCAACCACAGCGCAGGTCAATACCCGTATATCCGCCTGTTGCTGGACAAAATATTGATTCAGAAATAACGCCGTTGTCCCTGTGCCGGATGGTAAAAAAACCCTTAAACCCGCAATATGATTGGTCGTTGCCCAAGCTAAAATTTCCTTACCGAGTTGATTGACCCCATGTTGAGCATAAGCGCACCGTCCTCCTTCTGGAATAAACATTGCTAACGGCGCTTGAGGCAACACTTGCTGCTCAATGTATTGCAAACAAGTTACTTGAGGTAATGAATTGGCAGTAAGTAATTGACGAACATCAATCACATTCGCGCCATTAGCGAGTGCCGCAGCATAATTTCCGCGAGGCTCATCCCGCAGCGTTCCCGAAATATGATCAACATAAAAATCACATTGCCAACCTTTAAGTTTGGCAAGTGCGGAAAGTGAATAGAGTGAATTAGCCTGCGCAGAACCATGACCAATCACTTGAGTGATCCCAGGAAACTCATGCTCTAAAAAATAAGCAAATTTACGCGCCTTATTGCCACTAAAGGCCGGATGCAATAAATCATCCCGTTTAACAAAAAGATCTCGTCCTGCAAAGGCAATGGTATCAACGGGGGAATTAGCAAACATGGCTCGACTCACTTTCTATACTCATTTTATATACTCACAATAGGTTACTGACATTTCGCGCGTCGTTAGCGATATCCTCAATACAAAGTGTTTATTATTTATTCATCAAGGTTGGCAGTTTTCATCAATTTATAATCAATATGACCACCAGCAGAGTATAGCACACTCTAATTCATTGATTTTTAGATATTAAATAATTGGCACGATAATCGCTTATCAGTCTAACACTCGCAGATAATGGCTTGGTTTTATCTTGTGGTTATGGTGTTTTTGTATCTATCTTATTTAAGTGAGTGAGTTGTTAATTTGGCAACATTCCAATAAGGAGTTTTCAATGGCGATTTTGCGTTTAATCTTTAATATTGCCTGGTTTATATTAGGTGGATTCGTAATGGGACTGGCTTGGTGGCTTGCGGGCCTTCTGTGTTTTATTAGTATCATAGGGATCCCCTTCGGACGTGCCTGTTTTGTGATAGGTGAAATGACTTTTTGGCCATTTGGACAAGAGCAAATAAACCGACGCCAGTTAACAGGACGGGAAGATATCGGCACAGGCACCTTTGGGCTCATCGGCAACATTATTTGGTTTTTGCTGTTTGGACTTTGGTTGGCCATCGGTCATCTCGCCCACGCATTGGCCTGCTTTGTTACCATTATTGGTATTCCATTTGGGATCCAACATCTCAAATTGGCATTATTAAGCCTCACACCTATCGGCCAAACAGTTGTCGCTAAACCCTAAAAAGTTCAGCAGTCAATACAGGTGTGTTAGCAGCGCTATACTATAGATGATGTCGAATGAGACGATATCAATTCATATTGACTAGCGCTGTTTACCTTCTTGCTCTAATAATTTATTCCAACGCTTATCTTGATAAAGTCGCTGATTGATGATCCCTTCAATATCAATTTGCGCCAAACCTTGATCCACAATATCACGCCAATGACGCCCCTGCTCAGTATTACGAAAAGCAATATATAACGGCTTTTCGGCAAGATAACGGCGATTCATCTGCACCTTATCCGATAAAGGTTGTAGCGTGTAATGCGTTAATAAATAACGCAAGACATTCACATCAATCACTGCGGCGTCAACGCGTCCAGCGGCAACCTTGCGAATATTGTGTTCATCCGAGGTAACCGGCTCCACTGGCTGTAATCCCGCTTTTATCATATCATCCAAGGCGTTGGTATTGACGTAATTCTTAACCACACCTAATCGGTAACGAGTTAAATCTGCAATAACACTCCAGCTTATTGGCCGGGATTTGGCTTCAACTAATCCTAATGGGCTAGTGCCTATCGTTCGAGAAAAAACAAACTGCTCAGTGTCATAATAATATTCAGGCAGATAACCCATATACGGTGAATTAGGCACTGTGGTAAGTTTAATCGCCCGACTCCAAGGGTAAAAATCCACTTCTAATTGATGCCCCATCACTTGCAGCGCCGCACGGGTAACCGCGATACTCACCCCCTGCTCAACTAATTGTTCACCCGAATAAGGGGGCCAAAGTAAGGAGGTCAGCGTTAAGGTGTCGGCCTTGGTATGTGGGCCAATACCCAATACAATGAATAATAAAAATAAGATATTCGCGGTTTTTTTACTGCGCCAATGACACATGTCGTCCCCTTAATTTCATTATTTAGGTCAAATGACAACAATCATGCTTAATCCTAAAAGAGTAACAGCACTGCTATGAGTGTAGTGCTCAATACAGTAGAATCCTAGGCAGATAAACCGAGCCATGATAGAGAGATAGCCAAAATTACGCTAAACTCACCAATCTTCAACCGCCCAAGGAATCTCTCTGCACAATGAACTATTGGCTAATGAAATCCGAGCCCGATGAATTTAGCATCGATGACCTCAAGTCTTGCCCAAATCAAACCGAAGCATGGTTTGGCATACGCAATTATCAGGCCCGTAATTTTATGCGGGATGGGATGCAAGTCGGCGATCAGGTGTTTTTTTATCACTCCAGCTGCAAGGTTCCCGGTATTGTAGGTATCGCAGAGGTAGTCACACCCGCCTACCCTGACAGTAGCGCCTTTAACCCAGAATCAAAATATTTCGATCCCAAATCGGATCCCGCTAACCCGCGATGGCTACGCGTGGATATTCGCTTTGTCAAAAAATTTGAGGATATAATCCCATTAAGTCTGATAAAAAGTCTGCCGCAACTTGCGGACATGCATTTAGTGACTAAAGGCTCGCGATTGAGCATTCAGCCTGTCACTGCTGAGCAATGGCAAGCGGTATTAATGATAAGCCGTTAACCTCCCATTATTAAGGCTTGTGATCCTAAGGGCCATGCGTCGATTTAGGCCTGCGATAATATGTGTAACGGTTATTAGGTGTCGCGACTAGAATTTAGATAATATATGCGCAATTGCCCATGGCACGATGGTTTAACATAACGGTGCCGCAAAAGAGATAAAAATAATAAACCGTGTTTAATGTGATAAAAAGAGCAACTATGCTCAACCAAGTTGCCGAACAAACATCCCTAGTGTACTAAGTTACATTCACCTAGAATACGATTGTCGGCCTCGTCACCCAGATCATCCTTGGAGCAAACATGAATAAAATCACTTCATTTGCGCTTACAACTGCGCTGTTAGGCTTATTAACCCCAATACTCGCCCACGCTAATGTCGATAATGATCACCACAAAAAAGGCAAAGATTTACCACCTGGCCTACACAAAAAAGTGGCTCAAGGCCAACCACTTCCTCCCGGCTGGCAAAAAAAATTACGACGCGGCGATATTTTAGATCACGACATTTATGATCGCGGCCATATCGTGGTGCCTTTAGACCGAGATGGACGGATCAGCATCAATGTGGAAGGCTCTATCATCAAGTTAGATGAAAAAACCCGTACTATCCTCGATATCATCAATGTGATTACCGATTAACAGCCCCCAAAAACTCGCAGCCTTGGTAACCCAAGCATCATCGACATTCACCATCAACGCCTGCAGACCACCGCAGGCGTTCGTTATAGGACGGCTCTCATACAACTGTCATGCCTCACACAGGGATCATGCCAAAGAGAAGCAGCCTACGTGGCTGACTTACCATGATGCATACTTAGATGCATACTTAGATGCATACCCGTAATCCGGTGAGATCTGCCGATAACTGTTAACGACCATCGAGCATCCGCCCAAGCCCGCCAAGCACTGAACCTTCGCCGCGATCGCTACCGCCAATAGAAGGCGCGTGGGCAATAATCCTATCAGCCATGCGGGAGAAAGGCAGACTCTGCAGCCAAACCGTACCATGGCCACTTAAGGTCGCTAAGAATAAGCCTTCACCGCCAAACACCATGGATTTTAACGAGCCAGCTCTTTCTATGTTGTAGTCAATCCCTTGAGTAAAGGCGACCAAACAGCCAGTATCGACTCGTAAGGTTTCCCCCTTAAGTTGCTTTTTAACTAACGTGCCACCTGCATGGATAAAGGCCATACCATCGCCCTGAAGGCTTTGTAAAATAAAACCTTCCCCACCAAAAAAGCCCGTACCTAAGCGACGATTAAATTTCATGCTGACACGTGTGCCCATGGCTGCGGCTAAAAAACTGTCTTTTTGGCAAATAAGCTCACCACCTTCTTGCGCTAAATCAATCGCTAGGATGGTCCCGGGATAGGGCGCAGCAAATGCCACTTTACGCTTTTGTTGGCCTTGGTTGGTAAAATGCGTCATGAAGATACTTTCGCCCGTAAGCACCCGCTTACCCGCCCCCATCAGCTTGCCAAAAAAACCGGATTCGGGCTCCGAGCCATCGCCCATTTTGGCTTCAAAGCTAATGTCCTGCTCAAGATAATTCATTGCGCCCGCTTCGGCGATCACGGTTTCATGCGGATCAAGCTCAACCTCAACTAACTGCATACTGTGGCCAATAATTTCATAGTCCACTTCATGACAACGTCTAGACATACTTCTCTCCTTTTGGCGGTTCCCTGTAAGGACTCAGCGTGTTAATTGCACTCACCAAACGCACTTGGCAAGCCTATCAACCCCATTTAACAATCGATGACTGTAAGACATCAATTGTCAAAAAGCGATGACTTTTACCTCAACATGACTCCTGAATACAGCAGGTAAATATTAACCTAACCCGATACCATTGAACTGCTCAGCTTTAGCAAACTCTTCTAAAATCAATTCTGTAAAAAGTTGACCCGCTCTGCCAAGTGGACGTTCTAAAGTCGAGACTAATTGCGGAATAAACCGATAACGACTACCACCGACAAAATCGATTTCAACTAATTCACCTCGAGCCAAATCTTCCTGCATTAAAAAATCCGGTAGCCAACCAAAACCTAAGCCTTTGAGTAAAGCATTTTTCTTCATCATAAACCCTGAAAGATAAAACACTTTATCTCCACCAAACTGCATCTCATCGCGATAACTTTTGTGGGGGGAGGAATCCTCAATGGTCAATTCCACAAATTGTTGCAACTCCGACAAACTGATTTTACTCATGGTGGCAAGAGGATGAGCGGCGCTGGCCACTAAAATACTGGTGATCGCCGGCAATGGTTGGGGAGAATAATACGGCCCAGTACGGTAATCCTTAACGAGCATCAGATCGGCATTATCTCGCTCAAAGCGATGCTGCACGCCGCCTAAAAACTCCATATTGAGTTGAATTTTTGTCGGAATTTGATGCTCTGCCATACGTTTAAGTGCAGTCAGGATAGGTTCCATCGGCAGCGCGCCGTCAATCACTAACTCCAGTTTTGGCTCCCAACCCTCACTAAAACGGCTAGCAAGATGTTCAATGTTTGCAAGGTGTTGCAGTAATCTTTGCCCCTCAGCCAAAATCACACGTCCTTCAGGGGTTAACTCGGCGCGATATTGTTCACGGCTAAACAATGTCACCCCCAAGTGCTCTTCTAATTTCTTGACTTGGTAACTCACCGCCGATTGTGCCTTGTGTAATCGCTCTGCCGCCTTGGCAAAACTGCCTTCTTCCACCAGCACTTGCAGCACATTAAAAGCATCAATATCAATGCGCATAGTCACTCCTTAGCTGTCACGCAAACGCTACAATTCGTAAACATGACAACACTATCAGTTTTTTTGATTAAGATGCCGGATTTATTATTCTTTTTTTTGTTGATCTAAGCGACTAAATTGATACCAAGATCACATAACTAACTCGGTAAGCGGTGTAGTGCGGCGAACAATGGCGAAGCTATGCGTCCTAACAAGCCCTCTCATCCCAGCGCTTACCCAAGAAAACCGAGGTCAATCAAGGAACCACCATGCCATTCTATGTGAAACAAGGCCAAGTCCCTCACAAACGCCATATCGCATTTGCCAAAGAAAATGGAGAACTGTACCGCGAAGAGCTGTTTTCAACCCATGGTTTTTCCAATATTTATTCCAACAAATATCACCATAATATGCCCACTAAAACCTTAGAGGTGACGCCCTATCCTCTGAGTCACGGCGGTCATTGGGAAGACTCGCTGGTACAAAACTATAAGCTTGATTCGCGCACCGCCGACCGGGAAGGCAATTTTTTCAGTGCCCGTAATAAAATCTTTTATAACAATGACGTGGCCTTGTATACCGCCAAAGTTACCACAGAGACTGCCGAGTTTTACCGTAACGCCTACGCCGATGAAGTGATTTTTGTCCATGAAGGTGAAGGAATACTCTTAAGTGAATATGGCACGATTGCCGTGCAAAAATGGGACTATCTGGTGATCCCCCGGGGCACGACTTATCAGCTCAAATTCAATGATTACCACCAGGTGCGTTTATTTGTCATCGAAGCCTTTTCGATGGTGGAAATCCCCAAACATTTTCGCAATGAATATGGGCAATTGCTTGAATCAGCCCCCTACTGTGAGCGTGATATTCGCGTACCCAAGCTGCAAGCGGCGGTGGTTGAACGCGGTGCGTTTCCTTTAGTCTGTAAATTTGGCGATAAATACCAACTGACGACCCTTGAATGGCACCCCTTTGATCTTGTCGGTTGGGATGGCTGTGTTTACCCATGGGCCTTCAATATCAGCGAATATGCCCCTAAGGTAGGTAAAATTCACCTGCCGCCATCGGATCATGTCGTGTTTACCGCCCACAATTTTGTGGTGTGTAACTTCGTTCCGCGTCCCTACGATTTTCATCCTCAGGCGATCCCAGCGCCCTATTACCACAATAATATCGACAGTGACGAAGTGCTGTATTACGTCGATGGTGACTTTATGAGCCGTACAGGTATTGAGGCTGGCTATTTGACCTTACACCAAAAAGGCGTAGCCCACGGCCCGCAGCCGGGTCGCACTGAAGCCTCAATTGGTAAAAAAGACACCTACGAATATGCCGTAATGGTCGACACTTTCGCGCCGCTTAAATTAACCGAGCATGTACGGCACTGTATGAGCCAGGACTACCAGCGCTCTTGGCTTGAAAGCTAAGGCTAAGGCTAAGGCTAAGGCTAAGGCTAAGGCTAAGGCTAAGGCTAAGCACAACATCATAAATAGAAAAATACCGCAAGACTCGCCCGCCAAGGCGGCCTGTAGAGCAAGCATGATGCTGGCGAGTTGAACAATCAATAAGGAAAGAATATGGCAAGCGAACTCAACCCTCTGGGCCTATTAGGTATCGAATTTACCGAATTTGCCAGCCCAGATAGCGATTTTATGCACAAGGTCTTTATCGACTTTGGTTTTTCGTTATTAAAAAAAGCCAAAAATAAAGACATTCTTTATTACAAACAAAACGATATTAATTTTTTGCTCAACACCGAGCGCCAAGGATTTTCAGCCGAATTTGCCAAATCCCATGGTCCGGCCATTTGCTCGATGGGCTGGCGGGTGGAAGATGCTAACTTTGCCCATCGCGTTGCCGTTGAGCGCGGCGCGCAATCGGCCGAAGCAGCCCATAAGGATCTGCCCTATCCTGCCATCTATGGTATTGGCGATAGCTTAATTTATTTTATTGATACTTTTGGTCCGGATAACAATATCTATGCCACTGATTTTGAAGATTTAGCAGAGCCTATCCTCACCCAAGAAAAGGGGTTTATGGAGGTAGACCATTTAACCAATAACGTTTACAAAGGCACCATGGAACATTGGGCCAACTTCTATAAAAACATCTTTGGTTTTACCGAAGTACGTTACTTTGATATCAGCGGGGTTCAAACTGCCTTAGTATCCTACGCCCTGCGCTCCCCCGATGGCAGTTTTTGTATTCCCATCAATGAAGGTAAAGGCAACGATAAAAACCAAATCGATGAATATCTTAAGCAATACAATGGTCCGGGCGTGCAACACTTAGCCTTTAGAAGCCGCGATATCGTCAAATCCTTAGATGCGATGGAAGGCAGCGCTATTCAATGTCTTGATATTATTCCCGAATACTACGACACCATTTTCGATAAGGTGCCACAGGTCACTGAAAACCGTGAGCGCATTAAACATCACCAAATTTTGGTCGATGGGGATGATTCGGGTTATTTGCTGCAGATTTTTACTAAAAACCTCTTCGGCCCAATTTTTATCGAAATTATTCAACGTAAAAACAACTTAGGTTTTGGCGAAGGCAATTTTACCGCACTGTTCCAATCCATCGAACGGGATCAAATGCGCCGCGGAGTGCTCTAATCAAACGACCGTACACTTCACACTACCGCACACTGATTGTGCGCTAAATCTTGTCCCCTTAGACAGAGTACGCCACGCCTACTCTGTCTTTTTATAAAATTGGCTTAACCATTTTTTGTCTGCCTTTGATTGATATCGCTTTTTTAATGATACTGCCTGCAATAACCTACTCAAATGTTGGCTAATTATGCCAATTTCATTACACTGGCTGGCCCTAAAATTCAGCCAAGATTAACTATGCCAGATTTCGCCCTACTCGCGGTATTTATCCCCACCTTTTTCTTTGTTTCTATCACGCCCGGAATGTGTATGACGCTGGCGATGACCCTAGGCATGACAATTGGTGTGCGTCGCACCCTGTGGATGATGCTTGGAGAACTCGTCGGCGTCGCGTTAGTGGCGACCGCCGCCGTGATGGGCGTAGCCAGCATCATGCTCAATTACCCAGAGGTCTTCCAGCTGTTTAAATGGATTGGCGGCCTTTATTTAGGTTATGTCGGCGTGCAAATGTGGCGTGCGCGCGGCAAGATGGCGGTAGTAAGCGATACCGATACTCGTGCAAGCGCCAGCCAGTTTTCTCTGATGTCTCAAGGATTTATTACCGCCATTGCCAATCCTAAAGGCTGGGCATTTATGGTATCGCTCCTGCCGCCTTTTATTAATGCAGAGCGAGCACTTGCACCACAACTTATTGGATTACTGAGTATTATCATGGTGACAGAATTTGTCTCTATGCTCGCTTACGCCAGCGGCGGCAAAAGTCTACGGCTATTTCTCAGCCGCGGCGACAATATTCGCTGGTTAAACCGTATTGCGGGCAGCCTGATGATCGGCGTGGGGATCTGGTTAGCCGTCAGCTAACGCGCTCAGGCAGCGCACCACGTAAAACAGAGCTCGCAACTGTTGCAATAACGTGAAAATAAAGGCAAATTCGTTAGCTATTCACAGACCACACTCTGGATTGAGCATGCTGACACCCCAGCCATTAACGAGATTATCGCGCCCCATTTGTGCACTATCGACTTTTGCGTCCACCACTTGTCCGCCATTAACCACCCGCCCGCTAAGGCAGCGCACCCTGCGCGGGCTGGTATTTGCTGTCAGTATCGCCGCCGCGCTGCTGCACCCTACAAGCCACGCTGATGAACCCGCCATTTTTAGCCAGATGGCGACCGCACAACCGGTATGGGCAAAGCATGGCATGGTCGCCAGCCAAGAAATGTTGGCAAGCCGCACCGGACTTGAAATCCTCAAACAAGGCGGCAATGCGGTCGATGCTGCCGTCGCCGTGGGATTTAGTTTAGCCGTCACCTTACCCCAAGCAGGGAATATCGGTGGCGGTGGATTTATGCTGGTGCACCTTGCCAAAGATAAGCGCACTATCGCCATCGATTACCGAGAAATGGCGCCGGCTAAGGCTAATAAAAACATTTTTCTCGATGAGCATGGGGATGCCGTCAATAAATTAAGCCGTGAACATGGTCTGGCCGTTGGGGTGCCTGGCACGGTGATGGGCATGAATCTGGCGCTAGAAAAATACGGCACAATGACATTAGCGCAGGTGATGGCTCCCGCGATTAAGCTCGCTCAAGAAGGCTTTGCGGTGACACCAGAACTGGCGCGTTCCCTGACGGGGCTAAAGCGGCGCTTGAGTCAATGGCCAAGCACCGCCGCTATCTTCTATAAAGCCGATGGCAGTGACTATCAGGTCGATGAGATCTTAAAACAGCCCGAACTGGCCCATTCCTTAAGCCTCATCGCCCAAAAGGGCCCCGCAGGATTTTACCAAGGAGAAACCGCCAGCAAACTGGTCAATGCGGTGCAGGATGCCGGCGGCATCATGACCCTTAGCGATCTTGAGCATTATCAAGCCATAGAACGCGAGCCCGTACGGGGGCAATACCGCGGCTTTGAGGTGATTTCGATGCCGCCCCCATCATCCGGCGGCGTGCATATTATTGAAATGCTAAAGGTATTACAGCACTTTCCCATCGAACAACTCGGGCACAATACCGCGCAAACGATTCACTTAATGGCCGAAACCATGAAGCATGCCTACAGTGATCGCAGTGAATATCTCGGCGATCCTGACTTTTATCGGGTGCCCATCACGGCGCTCACCCATCAGGACTACGCCAAACACATCGCGAGCCAAATTGACCACAATCGAGCCACGCCGAGCAGCGAGATTAAACCCGGTAAATTGGCCCCCTACGAAAGCGATCAAACCACTCACTTTTCGGTGGTCGACCAATGGGGTAATGCCGTTTCCAACACCTATACCTTAAACTTCAGCTATGGCTCAGGCTTAGTCGCTAAAGGAACTGGGATTTTACTCAATAATGAAATGGATGATTTCTCGGCCAAACCCGGTAGCCCCAATGGCTTTGGCTTAATCGGCGGCGCAGCCAATGCGGTCGAGGGCAATAAACGTCCGTTAAGCTCAATGAGCCCGACAATAGTGATGAAAGCAGGGAAACCTTACCTCATCACCGGTAGCCCCGGTGGTTCGCGGATCATTACCACCACCTTGCAGATCATCATGAATGTGGTTGATCATCATCTCAATATTGCCGAAGCCAGCCATGCCCCTCGGGTGCACCATCAATGGCAGCCCGATGAACTGAGGGTCGAATCAAGTCTAAACCGCGATACGATTTCTCTGCTTGAGGCCAAAGGGCACAAGGTCACGGTGCAATCGGCGATGGGCAGCACGCAATCGATTATGGTCACCGACCAAGGGATCTTTGGCTCAGCGGATCCCCGCCATGGGGGCAGTGAAGCTGTGGGCTATTAATCAGCTAAATAATTCGACAACAGGCGCGCTGGGCTCAAGCTGCACAACTTTCTCAAAGGTCAGGCCTAATTTATTGAGCAAGGCTTTAGAAGCAAGATTATCGCTGCTAACCAGCGCCACAATTCGCTCGATGCCGAGGGCATGCCCCTGCTCAAGGGCGGCTTTGGCCGCCTCAAAGGCATAACCGTTGCCCCAATATTGCGGCAAAAAAGCGTAGCCTAAATCCACCGCATCTAAAGTGGATCTTTTTAATAAGCCACAGATCCCAATAGAAAAACCATTCTCTGCCAATACCACAGCGTACAAGCCAAAGCCATGCTCAACGTAACTTTGCAGCGGCCCCTGTTGCAGGTATGCCTTGGCATCCTTCAACGTGCGAACGCCCTTATCGCCAATGTTCTCCACAAACCCCTGGCTATTGAGTAGCACGAGAATAAAGGCGGCATCCTCGAGGGACAATTGCCGCAGGATTAATCTTGAGGTGCGCGCGATTTGCATAAGTTGTCTCCATTTTGTCTCCACCACTTAGGATGACGAGCCAGACTGCAACCCCCTCCATCACCGCGTTATCACAAACAACTCGCGACGACACGCCATCCGCCACAATTAGCCATTAGCCATTAACGACTCACCATTATCCACTACAAGTAGCGAGCGAACTGGTGGCCTGATTTCGGTGGTTTTTTCGGTGCCGCCACGGCGGGCGTACCAAGATATAAAAAGCCGACGATCTGATCTTGGGGCGCTAACCCCAATCCCTTCGCCACATTGGCATCAAAGGCAAATTCCCCCGTGCGCCAAATGGCACCTAATCCAAGGGCAAATGCGGCCTGCTGCATGGCCATGGTAGCGCACCCTGCAGCAATATGTTGCTCGAGCACCGGCACCTTTGGATGCGACTGCGTTTTAGCCACCACAGTGATCACCATCGGCGCTCGCGCGACCATCCCCTTGGCTTTGTCTATCGCGTCAGCGTCAGCGCCGCTGGCCTTGGCCGCCGCCATAAAAATATCCCCTAAGGTTGCTAAGCCCTCACCAGTGGCAATGATGAATTCCCAAGGTGTTAACGCACCATGATCCGGCACTCTTATCGCCGCATCTAAGATAAGAGTTAATTGTTCTGCGTTTGGCGCAGGAGCTGTCAATCGCGGGGTGGATTGCCGAGTAAGCAACAGTTCGATAGCGTCCAAGTCATTATCCTCGTTCAATATAACGGGTTTCAAGCATAGCAAATTGTCGCTCAGGGATGATACAAAATTCCAGCTCACTTAGCATGGATGCCACCTATGGCATTCGCTCCTTAGCCGGTAAATTTAACCCATTGTTTAGCCGCTTGTTTTAGCCTCTTGATTTAGCTCGCGTAGATCGTCAATGAGGTTATTGAGCTTGCGATAAAAATGCTTGGATTGTTTGGCCGACAAACTGGCGTGCATGTCGAGGATCAGCGCGCCAAATAACTCGCTATTTTGGCGCACAAATGCCTTATGTTGCGCTGATTTAAGCTCATCGGCTTGGGTCATTAATAGGGTTAAGCGCGCGGTTAACTGCGCGCTGTCGGCCCGTTGCCCCAGAGCAATATCAAACTGCCGTAACCACTCATGGCGATACTCAAGCCACATATCTAAGGTCGACAAACGCTGTTTATTGTATTGATAAATCATCTCTTTTTGCTGAGCAGTCAAGCTACCGAGCCATTGGGTAAACTGGGCTTGCAGCTCATCATTGGCTTGCTGCTGCAATTGTTCGGGGGATTTACCGGCAAACTCTTTTATCAATGCCTGCTCATCGTTATGCAGCGTCGTCATAATTTGCTGCACCTGAGCATCACTTAAGGACACTATGATGGGCAAAAGCTGCGGCAAGGCAAATTCAAACAATCGAAACCAATGCCGTTTGGCGATATTAACCTGCTCTACCCACAGTGCAGGAGTTAACGTATTGGTGTCGATGAGGCGCTTAATTTCAGTTAACTGCGCCACATAGTGGGCAAGCTCTTCGGTTTGATGCCACTGCACAAATTGGTTGATAAGCGTATCCAATGCACGTTGCTGAGAGCCTTTTAAGGTCACATAATCTTCAACCTCCCAGCCGATAGCCCAGTCCAAAAAACGATAGCTTAATTTTGTCGAGCAGGCCGACAGCGTTAACAATAACACCATGAGTAGCAAGCGTTGCTTCATACCGAATAATCCCTTTTGTCGAGAATGGCTATGGACCAGATGCCGCCTTGCAAACCAATTGCACAGATTATTGGATATGTTTTAAAAAAATAGTTCAGCTTTGCCTATAAAAGAAATGCCATCAGATCTCAAATAGCGAAAGATAGCGCCGACCAAAAGTCATCAAACCAGCCAAGATACTCACATTGACGAGCCTCCTCGGTGCATGACGCCGCCATCAATAGCGCCCACGCACAGGCAAAGACCCAGTAGATGTCCATGGCTGCGGGCACCGCCTTTAATGCATCTTTGGTTAAATTCGGATGATTATCAAGGTATTGCTGCAATAAAAACCACTGCTGCGCAGGCGTTAAATCATGGGTGGCCAGCACAGTTGCGAGATCAAATAACGGATGAGATGCCGCAGCATATTCAAAATCAATGCAATATAAACGCTGATCCTTTAGCAACACATTATGAGGATTGAGATCGCGATGACAAAACTGCGGACGGATAAGGCACGCAGCAAGCGTTGCTAATCCTTCGCTGATCTGGGCTTGACGCCCGAGCAACTGCCGCGCCCGCTGCTGCCAATGGCAAGACGGAGTCAACATAAGTTTTTGAAACTGAGCAAGTTCACCATCGCGATGAAGCGCCTCAGGACTTGTCGCATCGGCGCTTTGCGACCTCGGCAGGAGGCGCTGTAATTGGCGCTGATATAACAGCCACTGCTCGCTCATGCTGACGCTATTCTGGCCTTGGGGTAAATCGCGCAGCCGCAATAATAGCGCCAATAACAGTTCATGCGCCTGATCCGGATAAGCATGGGTAAACGAGGAGCCGGTTAGTACGCCGGCCTCTTTAGGTGGGATGACATCGTTAACTGAGATCACGCGGCCCTGCGGTTGCCCGCGTAACAAATTTGCCGCACTCACTTGGCAAGCAAGCGCCGACCACATGAGCGCGCCAGGGCTGTCCCCCCCTAGCCCCGCAATGGATGCATTTGGCAACCGCCGGCTTAATAGCGGCTCTTGGGTAATAAATTCACTGAGGTAATAGCGCCCATCGGGGCTTACCCACAATAGCGCGGGCGCCAATGTGGCATTCGCGGCCAGTTGCCAGTAAGCTCTTTCATGCTCACGGCGACAAAAATTGTCTGCCGCCGGAGTATTGCAGCGCAGCACATAGCTCGCCGTCGCCGTAACAACTTTATAGGTGTGATTACTCAAACCTGCCGATAACGTTGAGATCGCCGTTATCGGCAACAGCCCAGCAGCGCGCAGTGGCGCTAAAAGCGCGTCCAAGTCGGCCCCTGAGAGCGAACAATTAATAGCCTCTGCCACTCAAAAGCCTCCGTTAACACCCACCCCGCCTGACAGGGCTGTGGCTAAATCGGTCTTTACCGACAGTTACAGACAACCCTTGATATGTTTAACTTTTTAATCAAGGCGTTCCATCAAGCTGATGGTTCGACTGTACCACATCATCCCTGTGATAACAGGCCAAAATGGCAACAAACCCAGCAGGCTAATGGAGTTAATGAATAAAGCTCAACTCGGGTTAAGAGATGAACAACGCAATTAACACGACAAAAAATACAAACGGCGGATCTCACTGCGATACGTTGCGCTGATAACGAGAAAAGTGACGCGCTAACAGCTCGCTACGATAAGTCGATTCAACGAATAAGCCGTGACATACGCTGTTTGAAATACCTTAATAACCCCAAGCTGAATTTAATTCAACCGGGCTTGCAGAGCCTCGGCACTGCGCCTATCCGCTAAAGTGGCATCCGCTAAAGCAGCGCGCCACAAAAAATACCCCATGATCGCAAGGCCCACATAGAGCACAAACAAGAGTGAGGTCAGCATCAATCCCTTATTAAGATAAAGATAGATAGACACCAGATCGATAACGACCCAATAAAGCCAATTTTCCAAGACTTTTTTCGCCACTAAATAGGTGGTCATCACCGCAAAGCAACTGGTCGCTGAGTCCAAATAAGGAAAAGCCGCTTGGGTATAGCTCGCCATCGCGTGACCAATACCTAAAGACACTAACGCCGTGATGGCAATCAGCTTAAGGTGGGTGACTAAGGGCCAAGTGGTCACTTTCACCCCTTGAGAGTGGGCGCCGCCCTTAGTCCAATGCCAGTAACCATAGAGCGCCATCGCCATATAGTAGACATTCAGCACCGACTCCATCAGCAAGGCAACTTGCCAAAACAACACTGTGTAAATGGCCGTGCTGGCAAATGCGGCCGCCCAGCACCACACGCTCGCGCGCATTGCCAGCAAGAGGTAGGCCATGGCGAGCACCACAGCCACGGCTTCCCAGAGCGTCATCAGCTGCACTTCCCCAAGGGCCGCACGCACACTATTTACCAGCATTAACCATAAATCTATCATGGGTGTTCTCGCCTCATGTACCGATTTGCGCGCATTATCAATGCCTGCGTTGACGGCGAACGGCCATCGACAAGCAAAGATAATGCGCCGCTGTCATCATCGGCGTGATTATTCACTGTGGGCCAAATTGAGCTCACCGCCAATAAACTTACACACAAACACCGCTTTGCCCCACTTGACATGGGCCGCTTGCATTTCGCTGGTGAGCATCGCCATGACCTCTTGATAGTCGCCGCACACTTGGGTCGCCATGGCATTGGTTACGCGCTCAATATTAGGATAGCTATCGAGCCTGCCGATAAACCACTTAATAGGATCGAGGTAATTTTCGTTAAAGGGATACATGCTAATTTCTACAGTCAGTTTCACGCTAATTCCTTACAATAATCATGAGGCCTGTGCTGCCAAACAACCTGTCGGCAATGTCAGTCTTTTCCATCCATGCCATAAACCGGCGCTATCGCGCCAATCGCCAGCCAAAGAGAACCGTAACGGCTCAGTTGGCACCCATGTTGTTTAACAATAAAAGCGGCCACCCCAATCGGCCAAGTGACAGCACGGCGTATCTAACCAAGGCTGTATTCGCCACTTAGGGCGAATACATCACTCTTTATACTTACATAAACTTGAGATACTTACATAAACTTGAGAGTAACGGTCATGCCCAGTTGGCGGGGATCGCCGTAGCGAATATATTGCTTTTCCGCCCAACCATTATCGGGCTCATTACCAAAATAAAAGCCGCGGACGCCGTATTGTTCATCAAATAGATTGCGGCCCCAAAAATACACCGACCACGCACTGGCCTCATACCCCACACGGGCATTGACCGTGGTATAGGGCTCAGAGCGGGAGTCGTTGCTATCTGAGTAGTAAAACTCACTTTTACCACTCAAGTTAAGGTTGGCAAACCAGCCGGAATTAGCACGGTAAGTCCCCCCAAAACTGTAGGTAAATTGGGGAGAATGGGCTAATTCTCGGCCCGATAAATCCACCGCCGTGCCATATTTATCCTGATATTGATAATCACCGTAGGCGGTCTCTAACCAACCTAGGCTTGAGTAAAGTTGCAAATTATCAGTGGCATACCAAGTCGCATCCAATTCAGCACCATAGTTATGGGAGCTACCAGCGTTTTCGGTATAAAGGATAAACCGCTGAGGTTTATGGGGATCTTGCTGGGAAGCCGCCACCTGCTGATCTTGCCTGTCCATATAAAATAGCGCGATATTGGTATCAACCTGCCCTTCGAACCAATGGGATTTCAGCCCAATTTCGTAGTTATAGAGGATTTCGGTATCAAACTCTTTTTTATCATTGAGTTCGACCGGCAAGGTCATGTTAAACCCGCCCGCCTTATAACCTCGGGCCATGCGCATATAGGCATTGTGGGAATCGTTTAACATTTTACTCAAGGCAATATGCCCACCCCACATGGTCTCACTCGGTGAAAAATTATCTTGATTGGTATCTGAATATTGACTGTTACGCTGCTCGAGCCGTAATCCCATCGATAAGGCATAATTCGCACCCAGATCCGTATCCAATTGGCCAAATAATGCATAATTGCTGGCCTCGTATTCGGAGTCTAAGACTTCATCAGGCCAAGCGTTATATAAAGAATACAATTGGTTATCTTCTTTTAAGTTCATAGCGTACACGCCAAGTAACCAATCGGTACTCTGAGCAAAAATTCGCCCCTGTTCGGTAGAGCTTAGGCGAAACTCCTGAGAGAGCGTGCGGCGTTGGCCGGTTTTATCCCAAAAGTAATCGTATTCACAGGGGATCTGCGCGCCCTCATCGGTGGTGCATTCCTTTCCCGCCCAATAATCAGAATTGGCCCAATCGCCATCGTAACTATAGTGATGATCGGTATTCGCAAAAGAGGTTAACGAGGTTAATTCAAAGAACTGCGCCCCCGTGTAGCTAGCCTTGATCCCGCCGCCAGTGGTGCGCTGACTATCAACGCCGGGCTCATCGGAGATGGTCGCGATAGGATCGTTGGTTAAACTCCACACATCATAACCATTGGCAAAATCGGCATGCAGCAAAGTGACATCAACTTGCAAATCGTCAGTTGCGTACCAACGCAGTTTCGCTCGGCCAGTCAATTCATCACGGCCGTTGGTATCATCCCGGCCTAAATACAAATTATCGCGGTAGCCATTTTGTTGATGTTGCTGCAACGTCACGCGGTACAGCAATTTGCCTGAGTCGGATAACGGCCCTGAACTAAAGCCGCTAAAGGTGCGTAACGCATCATCCCCAAGAGACACTTCGGCGCCATGCTCAAACACATCGGTGGGATCATAACTTTTTAAATAAATCAGTCCCGCGAGCGCATTCGCCCCATAGCGGGTCCCCTGCGGACCACGCAGTACCTCTACTTGCTGCATATCGTACATGCTTGAGACCATGCCAATCCCTGACAAATCAATATCATCCATGATATAACCCACGGAGGAGTTAGGAGCACCTTGATATTGTTCCTGCTCGCCTACCCCACGGATTTGAAAGTACTTCGGCCGCGAACTACCGCCAGACCAGTTAAAGTTGGCAATACCATTGAGTACATCCTCAAAGTGCTGTGCACTTTCATCTTGAATTTGTTGGGCATCAACGACAGTAATGCTCGAAGGCATTTTTTCAAGACTGGCACGACGAAAATCCGCCGTCACCACCATGATCTCCATCTCAGGATCGGATTTATCACTCTGTGCGGTTTGAGCAACGGTTGGCGCAGCAAAAGCCGCCGCGATGGCTAACGCCAACGGCGCGCGCATTAACGGCAAAGAGGAACAACGTGTTGTATGGTAAAACATGAAATTGTTAAGCATAGGACCTCAAATATCTAGTTTGAGATCCGGCAACAAATAAGCGATTCAGAATTGTGCTTGTGGATGGGCCCATTCCTACGCCGGTATTAGCCGGATCAGGTTCTAAGGGTTCGTCCGATGACATCTCAGCCTGCCGGCAAACTCAGTTTGACGGCAAACACCCCTTGGCGGCGCCTAGTATACATGAGCAAACTCACAAAAGAACATACTTATCTGATAGCTAATGCATTTTTATCTCTTCCCCCCGCAAGAGGCATCGGCTACGTCATTTGACCCTCTCACGGGATAATGTTATAGAAAGGCCCCGAACGTTGGCCTTAGCCCAATCATTCGCCTTACTTAAGCACAGTCACAGTTACAGGACGCTCAGCCATGCAACTTAAACCATTAGCCAAAGGGCGTTATCGCCAACGCTGGCAAGAGGATTACCCACTGATCGAGGCGGTAATCCTCAGTTGCATCACTGAAACTAAAACACTTAAAACGGGTAGCCATCTGATGACCCAAGGTGAAGCCATCAGCTCACTGGTGTTAGTCAAGCAGGGCCGAGTATCCCTTGGGCACACCGCCAGAAATGGCCGCAGTTTTCAACTCGGTACTATCGATTGTGATTCACAACTCTTTGGCGAGATGGAGTTTTTTACCGAATACAACTGTCAACTCGATATTATTGCCAACGAGCCATTAGATATTATGCTGATAAGTGGCGATAAACTGCAGCAAGCCCTCGGCCAACATCCCCAGCTGGCGCTATTTTTTGCCAGCGCCATCGCGATTGACTACCAAGATACCGTAGAAATTTTAACTCGGCGCCTGCTCTATCCCATCACCTACAATGTCGCCTTTGATATTTATCATGAATATTTAAATGACTTACCGGTAGATGGCTTTAATAAACGGTATTTAGAGGCGGAGCGTTTTGCCACCACCGACCGCGTCTATCGCCGAGCACTGCAACAACTCGAAGCGCGAGGCTTTATTGAACGCCAAAAAGAAGGGATTAAAATTTGTGATCTCGACGCCCTCAAACAGTTCGTCGAGGCAGGAATCTAACGATGTGTGTTAGATTATTGATTCACTCTATAGAATGAACCAATTCAGCCCGGTAATAACGTCGCTAAACTCAACGGATTAACATCATCAACCACACTCGATATGTTCTCACTCATCGAGTGCGGTGAAAATACAGCAAAAACTTAAATGAACCTGTGCAAATTAATTAACTGCAACTGCTTGAGGTCGATGAACGGATTTCATTTGACTTGAAATCAATAATAACACTAATACCGCCGCATAAAGTAACGGAATAGCGTACATCACCGTTTGCAATCCAATAATGCGCTCAACAAAAGCACTGATCGCCGGACTAAACATCGCCCCAGCACTGCCACTTATCAAAATATACGAGACATTTTTACTGCTGGCTTGCTTTACAAAAGAAACCCCATAAGCAATAAAGGCATTATAAAGTGCCGCACAGACAAAACCATAACCATAGGTTAAATAGCCTATCCACTCTAGATGATTAATCGTAACAATGGCCGTCGTCATTCCCAGCGCTAAGGTAATAATCGCAACCAAGAAATGATGAATTTTTACGCGAGTCACAATCAAGGTTGAAATTAACGCGCCCACTAAGGCTGCTGACCAATATTGGGTAATAATATTGCCAGCTTCTTCAAAGGGAATATCAAACTTTTGTTTAATAAATAAAGGCGCCCACGTTAAAAAGGTATATAACGCCAGCATCCCTAAAAATAATCCCACACCACCACTAATGATGCCTAAATTCCATTCAGATTGTTGCTTATCGGCAGGATCTTGCGCCTGCTCACACAGGTTAAACCGAGTGAATAAGGTCATGATCACCGTCACCATGGCAACCAAACCTACCGCTAAGTAACTGTAACTCCATGATAAAGCATTAGTTAACGCATAAGTGGTGATTAATGGGAAAATCACCCCGGCAATATTAAAGGTGGCATCTTGTACCACTAACATCGTGCTTTGTAATTTCTCTTGCCATACCGACACTACAATGGTGCCCGCAATACATAAACCAACACCACCACAAAAACCAATTAAGGTCATAGCAAGCATCAACACCTGTAATGAGGCGGTAAAATGCAGGGCCAATGCCGATAATGCGACTAGGCTATAACTCAGTAATGTGATCCGTTTAATGCCTAATTTTTCAATCACAAAAAACGCAGCAATGGTGCCCGCTAAGGCGCCGCCATTTAACAATGAGAAAATTGAGGCGACCTCATTGACATCAGCGCTAAATTTAGCGGCAATGGGCTCAATCAACATGCCAAATTGGGTTGCAAAACCCGCCATAATAAAGTTCGCGAGAAAACTTATCGCCGTTAAGGTTATTTTATTATTCATTATGTCATTCCATCGGTGAAATGCTTAGGGTACAAAATGGCCTAGGCGAAAATTAATTAAGCGCCGTTTCTAATGCCAGTTCGATCATATTATTAAAGGATAATTGGCGTTCTTCTGCGGTGGTTTCTTCACCGGTTAAACAATGATCTGAGACGGTTAATATCGCTAATGATTCGATACCCTGTTGGTGGGCCAACCCATAAAGTCCTGCCACTTCCATATCAATACCGAGCACGCCAAATCGTTCAAGTGCAGGGATCATATCGGCATCGGGATCGTAATAAAGATCACCACTAAACACATTGCCCACTTTGACACTGATGCCCTTCTCATTGGCCTTAGTATAAGCTTTATGTAATAACGAAAAGGTCGCAGATGTCGCCATCTGGTAGCCACTGCTACGCTTCGCGTTCGTCGGCGAATCGGTACCTGCGGCTTGGGCTAAAATCACATCCCGCATTTGCACATGCTGCTGAGTCGCCCCTAAGCTGCCGACACGGATAATGCGTTTAACACCAAAAAAGTTTATGAGCTCATGCCCATAAAGCACCATTGATGAAATCCCCATCCCATGGCCCATCACCGAAATACGTTGCCCTTGGTAAAAACCTGTATAGCCCAACATATTACGGACATTGGTCACCTCTACAGCGTCGGTGAGATAGGTTTCAGCGATATATTTAGCCCGAAGTGGATCGCCTGGCATAATGACAGTTTCAGCAAAATCATTCGGTTGAGCATTAATGTGCGCAGTCATTTTTCTATCCTCATGTAGTAATATGCTGATAGTAGTGCGCAAGGGAACAATTTATTCAGGACTAAAGTCCGGTTGTCGTGGCGTTTTCACGATTTCCCGGCAGATGTGTCGTGCAAACCGCTTAAACGGCTAACGCGGGCATGATAAAGCCCGCGCGAGTGTTTAAAAGTTAACGAGTGAGAGCTAAAGGCTTGAGCCTTTAACATACTGATACATTGAGCAAAGCCTTAGGCAACTTGACTCATTTGACTCGACTTAGTGAGAAATCGCTTCGCGTACATAGACCTCAAATCTCACCGCTTCAGGATTCGGGGCCACGGCCGAAATGGCTAATTGCTGTTTACCGTGAAGCTTAACCGCTTTCCAACTGCTTGCTTCGTCTTCAAGGGTAAAGCCATTGGCATCATACCAGGTAAATTTATACTGAAGGTGCAGATCCCCAGAGGATTGACTAACAAGGAGCGCTGAGCCTTGGATCATATCCGCCACCCGGCGTGCATCCACGTTTTGCAGTGCAAGATGCCGAGCAAGACTGCGGTTATCCACCCGCATCTCTCCCTGTGAGCTGACCGCAATGCCCGCGGTGTTTGAGGCGCAGGCGCCGAGCATTAATGCCGCCACCAATAGCAAACTTTGCTTGCTGTAATTCATCTTACTTTCCCTCCATGACAAGAATACACTCGATACGCAACTCGGCTTAGCGCCGTGAAGATAAGCACGGGTATGTCAGCGCCAATCGATAAACGCCTGCGTGTTAGCGTGGCTAAAAACACATTCACACCCGACACTCCGCCCTGGCATCAACCACAGGGCTAATCAATCAAAAAATGCGCCCTTGCCGTGGCAATCAATTGTTTACGGTTTGTTTGCCAACAATTGATGTTAACGTTCGCCACACGCCGCCCTTGGCGGGTAATGCGACACTCGGCAAAGCTGTCCTTATGCAGGCCTGCGCGCAGATAATCGATAGAAAAATCGACCACTTTGGGCACTTTCGCCGTTTGCATAAAGACCATTAATTGCACGATCGCCGACATTTCCATAAAGCCGGCGATCACCCCACCGTGTATCGCAGGCAACACCGGGTTGCCAATATTGTCAGGGTTTGCTGGCAATTTAAAAATCAGTTCATCCCCAAAACGCTCGACGCGCATCCCAATAAATTTGGCATAGGGAACGTGTTCAAGCAAATGGCCAAAATCATTGAGCTCTGTCGCGCGCTTGACGATGCCTTGCACATCAATCGGCTGATGATGGCTACCCTCACCCCCCTCAGCATGGTGACTATGAGTAGGGTGGATCTGCATCTCGCTCTGCGCCGGCGATGGGGTTATCTCAGTGAGATTGTTCAGCACTGCGGGCGCGATGTCCCCCATCAAGGCTTGACGAAAGGCATCCCCGACCATTTCGGGGCTAATACGCATAAAAGATCCCACAGCATGAGCGATGGGTTCATCAATGCTGTCCTGATAGGCAATCGCCCGGGTAAAGGCAATATTGGAGGACAACTTATAGCATTCGGCAAAACCGTAAACAGGCTTATGGGGCTGTGCGGGCTTCATATAATCCACCCGTAAATCTAAGGTGGGAGAGATCTCAAGTGATTGGTATTTTTGATAAATGGCACTGACTACCGCACTGCCGCAGGCGGTATCCATCAACGTCGTTATCACCCCGCCGTGGATAACCCCGGTATCGGGGTAACCGATTAACTCAGTCCGATAAGGCAACTCGATTAACACATGGTGCTCACTGGCCTCATGTACCTGCAACCCCAAGCGGCGGCATTGGGCGAGTTGATCCACAAACCGCTGCGCCATTTGGGTGAGCGGAAAATATTCACTGTTTAACTTCATTGGCGTGGGCTCAACATCGGTCCCAAAGGTTCACCACCGACAAGGTGCAGATGAATATGATATACCTCCTGCCCCCCATGCTGATTACAGTTCATGATCAGGCGATAACCATCCTTAGCAATCCCCGCCTCGCTCGCCAGTTTTGCGGCCACGGTCATCATGCGCCCTAATGCAGGCTCATCGGAGGCTTTAATGTCGTTACTGGTAGGGATCAAATGATTCGGCACAATCAAAATATGCGTGGGAGC
>NZ_JBOFMC010000327.1:0-3825 GCF_051658185.1 Shewanella sp.
GGGATGACAGTGTTGGAAGTGAAGGGGTTTGGCCGACAAAAGGGTCATACAGAGTTATATCGTGGCGCTGAATATATGGTGGATTTTTTACCTAAAGTGAAGATTGAGTTAGTCATTCACGATGATTTGGTTGATCAAGCAATTGATGTGATTGTGGAAACGGCTAGGACTGGCAAAATTGGTGATGGCAAAATTTTTGTGACTGAAGTCGAGCGGGTGATCCGCATTCGCACTGGCGAGGAAAATGAAGAGGCGGTGTAACGGCGTCTTGATGACCACTTAGATATTGGGTTGGTTGTTAATTGAAACTAGACAATTCGACCAATCATCTGGCCCCCCTGTACCAGTAGATGTGTTTGGTGACTAACCGCCGTGTAAGCAGTTTGATAGCGCTGCTATACATGGCTGGTTTTCTGCAATTATTTATCGATTTGCTCAAAAACGACTAAAAGATAACGCCCCAAATTTAAGCCTCACTAAATTATCCCTTATGCAAGTATGTGAACCCAACAAGAGAGTGGCCGGCCCCTGTTGGGGGGGGGAGTTTAACGTTTGGGAGTGGCTGATGAGTCGCGTAGCACGGGTTTGGGCGTAAAGACCTTGGCAAATGTGGCATCTTGTTCTTTACGTTTTGCAATCAGTAATTCCGTTGCTACTTTGGCGATATCAGCGTTAGGTTGATGCACAGTGGTCAATTTAGGCCAGGTTTGGCGTGAAAATGGACTGTCCTCGAAGCCGACAATGGAGAGATCGGTTGGAATGTCTAATCCGGCTAAACGGGCGGCAAAAAGTGCACCAGCGGCAATTTCGTCATTACAAGCCACAATCGCAGTGGGGCGATTATTGAGTTTTATCAGGGTATTGGCACCTTCTACTCCTGACTCAAAAGAATATTTTCCTTCAATTATGTAATTATCATCCGCAACCAAGTGATTTTTTGTTAATGCTTGTTTATAGCCTTGTAATCGCTCTTTGGTGGATTCATGGTGTAAATCACCACTTAAAAATGCAATTTTTTTATGGCCTAAATCAATTAGATGTTGAGTGATTGCCACTGCGCCAAACCTATCGTTGACTAAAATAGTCAGTCCAAACTGTTCGTTGGCATTTTCTCCTGCAATAATCCGCACGTAATTGGCATCAATGGCTCTGAGCGCGTTAAGCACCTTAGGATCTTCTGAAAGGGGTGGGGTGAGGACTAAGCCTGCAAGTCTTGAGTGTTTAACGAGAGTCGTCAGTTCATCACAGATGGTGGCAGACTTGGCGTTGCAAGGGTGGATAACCAGTTCATAGCCTTTATCTTTACAGGCAGACAAAATGCCGTTCTGCATATCAATAATATAGTAAGCATTGGGATTATCATAAATAAAACCAATAGCATAGGATTTAGTGCCAGCTAAATTCCTTGCGGCAAGATTCGGTTGATAGTGCAGTGCCTTTATGGCCTCGTTCACTTTGTCTACCGTGGCTTGTTTAACCGAAGATTCATTATTGGTGACCCGGGATACCGTCTTAATCGATACGCCAGCATATTTAGCTACATCATTGATGGTGACTTTCATTGGTATCAAAACTCTTAAATTAAGATAGTGAAGGCTAGCTCTGCAATGAAGCTAAATGCTTTGCTTGCACTTTACAAGCGTAGATTTTGGCCATCATTTTGGGGAATGTCGGGCTAATTTTGCGAGTATTTACCGCAGTTAGCAATGCATAAATGTTAAAAAAACACATGATTTTATCCTGAGTTTCATGCTCTATTCTAATGGTAAACTTACAACAAAGTACGCAATTGTCTGTTTTTATTGTGCAAAATATTTTGTGTCATAATTCCTTGTGTGTTTTATGACATTTTTTCGGGCTCGGCGTTATTTTGTTGTGGCAAGGCTGTTAATTATTGTGTAATGTTTGTTCTAGACATGACAGCGTTGTCATTCCATAGGGAATGGTTATGAATACTAAAACGATAATAAAGTTATGGAAGGGAAACGAGATGCGACCATCTACCTTTAAAAAAAGTGTGTTAGCGACAAATATTGCAATTCTACTCGGCAGCGCTATATCCATTAGCGCTGTTGCTGCAGAAGCCGAGGCCACTGCAGCTGCTCCAGAAAACATTGAGAAGATTGAAGTTCGTGGTATGCGTGCGTCAATGAAAGCTTCTGTTAACGATAAGCGTTTTTCTGATGCCGTCGTTGATGCTGTTACAGCAGAAGATATCGGTAAATTCCCCGACGGTGATGTCGGTGAGTCTTTAGCGCGTATTCCTGGTGTTGCGGTAAACCGTCAGTTTGGTCAAGGCCAGCAAGTGTCTATTCGCGGCGCTTCTAATCAACTGACTCGCACCTTATTAAACGGTCATACCGTTGCGTCAACGGGTTGGTTCGACCAGCAAGCTATCGATCGTAGTTTTAACTACAGTTTGTTACCGCCAGAACTTGTCGGTGGCATTTTGGTTAATAAATCCTCTCAAGCTGACATAGCTGAAGGTGGTATTGGTGGTACGGTTACAGTAAAGACGCGTAAACCACTTGATTTAGAAGCTAATTCTGTATTTTTAAGCGCTAAAGGCGATTATGGTACTGTTTCTGAAGAGATCGATCCGCAAACATCAGGCTTATACAGCTGGAAAAACGAAGATGAAAAGTTCGGTTTCTTATTGGCTGGTGCACTTGATAATACCCAATATCAACGTAATGGTATTGAAACACTGTTAGGTTGGGGTGAAATTGTCCCAACGACTTTCCAGCAGGATCGTGAACGCTCAGCTGTTAATGCTGCCTTCCAATATCGCCCAACTGATGCGCTCGAATTTGGCCTCAATGTGATGAGTCTGCAGCTTGATGCCGATAATGCCAACACTTCTATTTTCTTATTCCCAACTCAACAGGGTGAAAATAAGTGTCTTAAGAAAAATGAAGCTGGAGTGTGTACTCTGGTTGAGCACAGTGGTAAAGGTGGTTTTGCGTGGGCACAAACTTGGGCTCGTAAAGCCAGTATGTCTTCCGATACCGTAGATTTAGATTTTGCCTATCAAGCGGAAGACTATAAGTTAGAAGGCCGCATTGGTAAAACGAAGGCTGAGGGTGGTACCGATTTAACCTCAAACTATGGTCAATCTATTGGTAAACCAGGTGATTTTGCCGGTATCTATGATGCAACTGGTGATGTAATTAAAATTGATATTGCCAATAACTCTTTTGATGCCAGTGATTTTAATGGCAAGTTAGAAACAGCGGGTTGGGCGCTTAAAAAGCAACCTAACACCGATGAAGAAGCGTTTGCGACTTTTGATATTACTGTGCCAGTTGAATTTGGGGTCATTACTTCAATTAAGTCAGGCTTAAGTTATGCTGATCATGAAGTGACTCAAACCACTGAAAAAGCAATAGTCGCCAATGTTATGGCTAAGAATGCCTCTGAATACTATTCAGGCACGATTTCATCGGGTGCAGGTTTTACCTTACCCAAGCCTATTTTTGATAACATGATTCGAGACGCCTATGCAGCTATCGATGGCTTTACTTTAGATAAATCTGGTTACGGTACGCTGCAAGAGAAAAACTTAGCGTTGTACACTATGGCCACATTTGCGGGTGAAGGTGTTCGCGGTAACTTCGGCTTAAGATATATCTCTACTGATATTGAATCAGATTATTATGCGCTCAGTAATAAGGGTGTGTATGCCGATGATTTGAGCACAGATAAAGCCAGTTATAACGACGTGCTACCTAGCATGAACATTGCCTTTGATTTAGCAAGCGATGTGATATTACGTGCATCGGCAGCCCAAGTTATCTCTAGACCCAATTATGCCGATTTATTTGC
>NZ_JBOFMC010000328.1:0-3544 GCF_051658185.1 Shewanella sp.
AGCAATACATAGAAAACCAGAATACGCCTCCTAGCGAGAAGGCGATTAAAACATCCAAATCCCTGAAAAAGATCTAGCGAAATTACTGCCCGCTAGACTCGCCCGTAAACGAGCGAGATTGCGCGGGCATTTTGTTCAACCGGCATCGCAAGCCACTCAGTTGGAAAAAAAGCGGGTAGAAAATCAGGCAAAAACGAAGGTAGAAATGCGGGTAAAAACGCCGGACTTGATCTTGGGTGTTTTAGCTGTTGAGCCAACCTTGACCCTCAAACAAGTGGCTGAGCGGATAGGCAAATCAACCAGCACCGTTGAGCGGGCAACTTCTGCCTTGGTCAAGGAAGGGCGGTTGCGTTTTGCCGGGCCGCGTAAGGTGGACATTGGGAAGTGCTGCCGGCGGAAGGTGAATAATTCACCAAATTGGCTAGCTCTACGTTATTTGATCAAGCCGAGTGAACATGTTGTAGCCGGAAGGAGAGCGTGAGTCTCAATCTGTGTTCGCAAACGGGATATCTGCCGTAAAGGTCATCACGGTAGAATCGCGTGAGGCTTCCGCAGGTTATGATATTATCCGGCCATAGCTCAATTTTCATTGCCCAATCCGATGAGGTGTTATCCATGCTCCGTCAATTCTCCATCCGCAATAGTGGCCCAATCGCACTGGCCGAAGGCCAAAAACTGGGCAAGCTAAATCTCATTATCGGCAAAAATGGCTCTGGCAAGACGTGGCTGTTAAAGACTCTTTACTCTGCGTTGCGGGCTCAGGAGGAGTCTGGCCGTGGTCATGATAATCGTGAGTTTCACGACGTACTCAGTGACAAGCTTTACTGGACATTCCAGAGCCAACGCTTGGGTGAGATTGTGCGTCGTGGCAGAGGGAATCGCCTTGAGGTGAACATTCAGATGAATGACGGGGCCGAGTTGGCATTTGACTTTGGCGCAGATACCACCAAGCAAGTTAAGCCGAGCCTCAACACTTTGCCTTCGCGTGATGATAACTCGATATTTCTACCGCCCAAAGAGGTGCTTTCCCTCTGGCATGTCATCTTGAAGAGTGCACTACAAAACAGGGAGTTCGGTTACGATGCGACTTATGCCGATCTGGTGCTCGCATTACAAAATCCGCCGCAAGCAGGGCGGAATTACGACAGTTTTGCTAAGTCTCGAAGCAAGTTGGAGTCAATGTTTCAGGGGCGTGTAGTATTTGAAGAGCAGCAGTGGCTATATCGACAGGGGAATTCAAAGTTCTCAATTCACAATACAGCTGAGGGCATTAAGAAAATAGCGATCCTTGATACCCTGCTTGGCAATCGCTTTATCACCCCGAATTCTGTAGTTTTTATCGACGAACCAGAGTCGGCGCTTCATCCCACTGCAATCATCCAGTTACTAGATATTGTCCATATGCTGGCAGAGCAGGGTATTCAGGTGTTTATGGCGACACACTCCTACTATGTGGACAAAAATATGTTACACAACGCCAAGCAAAATCGACTCCCAATTCCCTGCTTTATTGCTGATGACATGGGGTGCTGGCAGCAGAGTTGTCTGCTGACAGATGGCTTACCGGATAATGAGATTATCAATGAGTCGATCCGCCTGTTTGAACAGGGCTTCGAGGGAATCTGAAAATGGTGACAATTGAGGAGTCAGGGGTCGCTTTTGGTCCTTTTATAGAAGATGTATTGTTCCATGTTGAAAAATCCCCTCATGTCCAAGGTTTGACAGGCATCAAGGTCTGTGAATTTGTCTGGTGGTCTGCTGACCAAGGAAAGCTCGTCTTTGTCGAGGCCAAGTCATCTGTTCCTAATCGAGTGAATAGTGAGCAAAAATATGAGGATTACTTTGCTGAGATACAGGAAAAGCTGGAAAATTCGCTGCAACTACTGCTGGCTGCCTCGTTGAATCGCCCCGTGACGTTGGGAGATGAGTTAGGGGCTGGCATGGCCGATGTTGACTGGCAACAAACTGATATCCGGTTCTATTTAGTTATCCCTCGAGCACCGTTGGGTGCTCTTGACCCTCTCAGTGATAAGTTGACCGGTTTGCTCAAGCGCCATTTAATAATCTGGAAAGCCAGTGCTAAGGTGATCAATGAATCGCTGGCCAGAAAAGCAGGGTTGCTGAACTAGGGAAAGTGCGAACAAGTCATTGTTGTGAGATCATTGGCCCACTTGATATCAGGGATGAGGTTCAGCATGAGTAACCAACAAATCTTCACGGACGGCGAGCTCAATGGCAAACGCCACAAAACCCGTAAAGAGATATTCTTGGCGCGCATGGAAGCGGTGCTCCCATGGTCAAAAATGCTGACGGTCATCGAGCATCGACAACGCTTGCGGCGGCACGTAGGGTTGACCACTAGCCACCAGTTCAGCATCCGCCAATGCCGCTGGCTTGTAATTAGTGGTAGCAAACGGCTCTTCGGAGCCGTTTTTTTTTGCGCTAGAGGTGTCATTAAAAATGAGATCCGCTGATGGGTTGGTCATATTGACGGCAGCAGCATCAAGGACAATACTTGCGTCATCTTGATGCCCTGACGACGGCTCGGAGGGGAGAAGGCGACAAGGTTCGAATGCAGCGCTTCGGTTGCATGTACACCCTCGATTCCCACCCATCAAGATCGACGAGCCCGCGCAAGCGGGTTCGCCTGTTTTCTCTGAGTTAAGCAAAAACTCTTTTTGCAGGTGACGTTCATTTTCACCTATACTCAAATTAAGCTGGTGACGCGCGATGCAGGAAGGATACGTTCCCCCGCCGTTGGTAGTCGTCACATTAAAGGGTTGCGCATTAGCGTGACCCTTTTCTTTTACGCAATCGAAGACTGCTGCTGGCTTGTGTACGCTAATGTCGTAGTGGAAGGCGCCATTGACATCTTCTTTAACCACCACGCGAGCGGCTAACTTCTCGTGATCCAGCAAAACTTTTGCGCGCAAAATATGATAAGCGCGAGCACTCTTATCGAGCTCGCCATCGTAGGGTGGTCGGCTAGATAGCAAGCTGGCCGACCGAATAATGTCCTTGATTGCGCCAACCATCATTAGTTTTTGTGGGTCACTGCTTAAGCTGATGACTTTTTTCACCCCTGCTCGCCTTATTTCTACGTCTGCCTTTAAAGCCGAGCAGTATGTAGAATCGCCAATCATCGCTTCGAGGCGTGCTTTGGCTGCCCTCCTTAACTCCTTCTTGCCTTCCGGCGTATCTGCAAATTCGCCCAGCTCTTTGCCGGTTAGCTCAATGACCTGCACCTCGCTGCCGTCACTATCTGGCTTCTCCTTGGTCTCTTCCTGCGGCGCTTCTTGCACGATGCTACTTAGCGCCTTGGGCTCAAAGTGCAAATCCAGCTCAATGTTTTGCGCGGTCAGCTCATCAATACTGATATAACCCAGCTCACCCCCTGCGCCTAAATCGCTCCAGCCATAGGCTTGGCGCGTACCGCCATCGCTATCTTTTTCGGTGATATACCAATCCGCGCCGCCGCGAAAATAGTGCAAATACGCCGTCGCGGCCAAGCCCTTGCCGTCTTGCTCGTAGGTTTCCGCCATAC
>NZ_JBOFMC010000329.1:0-3781 GCF_051658185.1 Shewanella sp.
GACATTTATCACGAATTGTGCAATGAAATTAAAACCATTCGAATGTTATTTGTGGCGTTATTGCCTAAACATATAATAAACTTAAAAACACACGGTAAACCATATAAAACACTAAAATAATTAAGTGTTATCTGAAGTCATCTGGCTCAAACCTACATTCTCTCGTTAGGTTTTGCAAAATTGATTTTAGATTATGCTTTTAGGCAACAGTGCCGTTATTTGTTCATCAACTCGATAAGGAAAACTTAAAGAAGTTGTTTTTGGGTGGCGCTCGATGATTTTCATTTGAAGATATTTAATCTCAGTGGTGTCGGTAATTGTATCCCAAACTCTTTTTTATCACGAATTTAATGAAATCCTTAAATAGCCATCTACATGTAGGCCTTAAGTGGCAACAGTAACGACACCAAAGCCTTTGCCCAGACTGTTCGTCGCCATCTGAGCAGCCTCAAGGCTGCGCAGGATTCACTGTACCTGAAAAAACCGGAACGTATCGAAGCGTTGCTGATGGTGATGACCTGTAGCCTGATGATTTACGCGGCCCTAGAGCACCGGATCCGGGAGGGGTTGGTGGCGCAGAACCGCAGTGTGGCCGATATGAAAAAGAAGCCAACGCAGCGGCCAACGGCGCGTTGGATCTTTTTGCGCTTTGGTGGCATTCATGAGTATCGACAGGGAGAAGCCCCGCCACAGATAACGGAGCTAACAGGAGACCAGCAGATTATTTTGGCGGTATTGGGTGAACGCTACCGACAAATTTATTCCTAAATCAGGTGCGAAATGTAGGCCTTTAGGTGTTTTTTTTTTTTGATGTAAAAACGCATAAAAAAAATTTCAGCTTTTCTCGCACTCTGTCGTTTTACCTTTATGACGCAAGCTGCTGCGATAAATTAAACCGCAGTGCTTTAAAATCAAAAACTAGAGGTAATACAAATGGCTTTATCAATCCATACTAACTACTCGTCGCTGACTACTCAAAACCAGCTGAACCGTACCAACTCTTCACTGAGCACTTCTATGGAGCGTCTGGGTACTGGTCTGCGTATCAACTCAGCAAAAGATGACGCCGCTGGTCTGCAAATGGCTACTCGTTTGATGGCTCAGTCTAACGGTATGGCAGTTGGTTCACGTAATGCCAGCGATGCTATCTCTATGATGCAGACCGCTGAAGGTGCGATGGACGAGATGACCAACATCACCCAGCGTATGAAAGACTTGGCTACTCAAGGTGCTAACGGTACTGCGACTTCAGCTGACCGCGCAGCTATCGGTTCTGAGATGGTAGAGTTGCAAAACGAGCTGGGCAATATCATGAGCAACACCTCTTACGGTGGTAACGCCCTGTTTGGTGCTAGCGGTAAGTTTGGTGCTGGTGGTGTGACTTTCCAAATTGGCGAAAGCTCAGCTGAGACCTTAACTGTTGATGCTTCCGGTAATTTGAAGGCGATGAGTGGTTCTTTGGGTACCATGACCACTGCACTGGGCATGAGTGCAGGAGGTGGTTCAAATATTACTTCAGCTGCCAACGCCCTGAGCTCTGGCGCATTCCGTGGCATGATCGACACACTGGGTTCACAACTTGATACCATCGGTGCTGTTCGTTCACAATTCGGTGCGAACATTAACCGTCTGGAGCATACCCAGAACAACTTGGCTAACATGAAAGAGAACACTGACTTAGCGCGTGGTCGTATCATGGATGCTGATTTTGCTGCAGAAACCACCAACAAGACCAAGCAGGAAATGTTGATGCAAGCCGGTATGACTGTACTGGGCAGCGCCAACCAGATGACTGGTATGGTTTCTTCTCTGATGCGTTAATCGTAAGCAAGAGAAATAATGGGCAGCCTATGGGCTGCCCCTATCGCAGGGCTGTTTTGGCAAGGATGGGCGTTTTTCCTTTCCTTGCCAAAATCGCTTTAAGATAAGCCCATGTGGCTTACTGCTGATCAATAAAATTCAGATTTAAGGACTGTATATGTACATAAATCCATCGCAAATGGCTTCACAGCTTGTTTATTACGAACGTATGAATACGCAGGATTTAATTTCGCGTCAGCAAAAAGAGCTGAAAAGCGAACGCGAGGCGATTAATTCTTTAACTACAAAGCTAGAAAGTTTTCAAAAAAGCCTGAAAGACCTGAATAAAGCTTCGGAGTTGCAAGCGCAATCAGCTACGCCTTCGCAAGAAGGTTTTATGAATGTTACCAGTGACGGTTCTGCCAGTACTGGACAGTACAGTTTTTTTGTAAAGCAATTGGCACAAGCTCACCAGGTTGGCATGGTGATGGACAGTGAAGATGCTTTGTTACCAACTGACGGCGTGTTTTCGCTCGAGGTCGGTGGTGAAAAGCTAGACATCGATCTATCTACTATGCCTGCTGGGAGCACAGTTAAAGATCTTGTTACCCATATCAACACCGCTGAAGGGAATCCTGGGGTGAAAGCCTCATTAGTGCGTACTAATGGTGAAGTTAATTTGGTGTTAACTAGCCAAGAAACAGGTGTAGAAAATGCGGTAAATATGAGTTATAGCGGTGACCCTAGCAATATGTTGGGTGCGGCAATCGCTGGTAAAACGGATATCACTACCGCGAAAGATGCCATTATTGAAATGGGCGGTGATAACCCAATTGTTATCACATCTGCTTCAAATAAGGTTGAAGGTGTGGTTGATGGTCTGACGATTGAACTGACTAAAGCTCAAGAGCCTGGTGAGGCGCCAATCCAGTTAACTGTGGGTCAAGATCAAGAAAAAGTTACAGGTGCAGTAAAAAGCTTTGTTGAGGGCTATAACTCACTGATGAATGACATCAATAGCATGACTAAAAGTGGCAGTGGTGCGTTGTCTTCAGATAGTGGTATTCGTAGTTTGAAATCACAACTGCGTAATATGGTGCGCGATTTACCGGAGGGTATGTCATTAGCATCATTGGGTATTGAAACGGATCGCGATGGCAAGCTCAAATTTGATCAAACAGAATTTGAAAAGTCATTGGAAAAAGACCCCGAATTGCTTGGCAAAGCGTTTATGGGTGAAGATGGCTTATTGAACTCTATGCAGGATGCATTGAAGCCTTATACTGATCGAGATGGTTTGCTCAAATCACGAACAGAAGGTTTCGAAGCGCGCGAAAAACGCTTAGACAATAAAATGGATGCTTTGAATCGCCGTTCCGAATCTTCTTATAATCGCTATCTGCGTCAATACACTATGATGAATCAGATGATGTCGAGTATGGGCATGATTTAAGTCGTTCGCCGCGCCATTTGGCGCGGCTTTATTTAAGCCAAGTGAGTTAAAAAATGTTTGATATGGACGATGGCGTTGATGCCTACAAATTTGCTTCTGTGGATGCGAAAGCGGCCAGCGCTGATTCCTATCAGCTGGTATTGATGCTCATGGATGGTTTGCTGGATGAAATTGCCCGTGCGGAAGGGCATATTTTGGCCAAGCAATATGAGCGCAAAGGCCAAGCCATTAACAAGGCGCTGCAAATTTTGGGCGGTTTAGATAGCGCGCTAGATATGGAGCTCGGTGGTGAGCTGGCCAGCAATCTGCACCGTTTGTATGACTACTGCGGTCAGCGCTTGTTTGAAATCAGCGTGTCGAATGATGTGGCCGGTTTTGTGGAAGTGCGTAAGATCTTAGGCGAGCTCAAAGAGGGCTGGGAAGGTATGGCGCAGCACCACGCTCGCTAAGCGGAATCTTCCTTTCCGAGTGCCCACAAAATATTACCTTGTGCGTCACCGCCTCTTTGGGCGGTGGCGCATTTTAATT
>NZ_JBOFMC010000330.1:0-1411 GCF_051658185.1 Shewanella sp.
CGTTGGGGCAAGCGCTCGGTACGGAACTGTGAACCGATAGGCAGCGTGACGCTAAACCCGACCAAGGAGTAAACAGCGACCGCAATAAAACGTGCCACATAACGTGGCTAATAGTGACAACTATCTTGAAAAACACCGATGACCAACATCTTGATACTTCCAAATTGTCATTGGTGTTACAGTATTTTTAACCTCAGAAAGGAAACGCTTTATGGATGGCACTGAATCACCTTTAGTCCCAAACCAAATGCGATTTTCTGATTTAAACTCATCAAAACGAATTTTATTTAATACCCAACACCTTCCATTCGACGGGGAAACAATTCTTCCGCTAGGAGTGATTATTTCATATATTTTATCTTGTATCGTAGGGCCAACAGATAAATCACTTGATTTCCAAGGACCACGATGATCGTTATCTGGATTGGCATATCTTCCATTAGCTTCATCGCCTCTCTTTAGCCCTATATTTATGGCCAGAACAGATTTCTTGGCATAACAAATAATATGGTCATGATTTTCTGAAAAATGTTTTTTTAAGTTTACTGGTGAATAAGCGCGTTCCCAAATCAAATTCGCAACAAAATTTTCCCCACCAAAAACATCATCACACAGAGCTTTCAAATTGGCCTGCTCATTATCATCAATCGAAATAAAAATAACCCCATCATCGCGCAATAAATTCCTTGCTAACGTTAAGCGCGGCAGCATCATATTCAGCCAGTCGGTGTGATAACGCCCTGATGTTTCGCTGTTGGTGCTGAGTTTTACCCCGTCCTCGCTTTGGCCTGTCAGCTCTAAATAATTTTTGATGTTGTCGTGAAAATTATCCGGATACACAAAGTCTTTACCGGTGTTATACGGCGGGTCGATGTAGATCATCTTCACCTTGCCGGCGTAGCTTTTTTGCAATAGCTTTAACACCTCAAGGTTGTCGCCTTCAATCATCAGGTTTTCGGTGCTATCCCAATCCACACTCTCTTCTTGGCACGGGCGCAAGGTGCCGGTTGATGGCGTTAACGCTAATTGCCGCGCTTGGCGTTTGCCGTGCCAGTTCAGGCCATATTTCTCTTCGGCATCCGTCACAGTTTGATCACCCACCAAGGCTTTGAGCACATCGACATTAATCGCCGCGCCCTTGGCGCTTTCGGTAATTAAATTGGGAAACAGCGCTTTTAACTGCTCAATATTGTTCGCAATCAAATCGGCGCTGTGCACCTCGGGGCTGGATTTATTAATTTTTTGCATGATACATCCTGTTATGATTAACATATTAGCGCCGTCTTCACGCGCTAAAACCAACTGCTTTTATACAAAGTTACGTTTAAATTTTTCGTGATTAGTAATATTACTTTGCACGTCTTTACTGTCCCAGATTTGCAGTTCCCACGGAAAATAAAAATTATTGCTA
>NZ_JBOFMC010000331.1:0-13138 GCF_051658185.1 Shewanella sp.
TCAATGCGCTTGGCCTAGAGATAGTGCAATATGGCGCCTTGTCGATTAATCCGGCACGTTATCCGCTGCTGGCGGTAAAAAGTCTAATCAGTGATCCTCTCAAACCAACCGTGTTGGTGACCGGGGGTGTCCATGGCTACGAGACCAGCGGCGTGCATGGCGCATTAGCTTTTTTGGCTAATCAAGCGGCTCATTATGTGCAACAGATTAACCTCGTGGTGGCGGTGTGCGTCAGTCCGTGGGGTTACGAGACGATTAATCGTTGGAACCCAAAGGCGATAGATCCAAACCGCTCATTTTATATTAATAGCCCCGCTGAAGAATCGGCCGCGTTAATGCAACTGGTGGCATCAATCGAGCAAGGTTTTGATGTGCATATTGATTTACACGAAACGACCGATTCTGATGAACAAGAATTTCGCCCGGCTTTGGCCGCTCGTGATGGCAAAGACTTTATTAAGGGCAGCATTCCCGATGGTTTTTATACCGTAGGCGACACCGAGAACCCGCAGGATGCCTTCCAAAAAGCCATCATTGATGGCGTGAGCAAAGTGACGCATATTGCCCCTGCCGATGAAAAGGGCGAGATCATTGGCTCGACGGTGGTGCAGCACGGGGTGATTAACTACCCCCTGAAAGCATTGGGTCTGTGCAGCAGTGTGACGGGCTGCATTTATAATACGACGACAGAAGTTTACCCCGACAGTCCAACGGCCAGCGCCGAGGAGTGTAACCGAGCGCAGGTTGCGGCGATGACTAGCGCTATTGATTACGTGTTAGCGCTTAAGGTATCAGGCTGAGGTTGTGGTGCTTGATTTTTAACCAAGAGAGCCGGGTATTTATCGTTTAGGGCTTAGAGCTTAGAGCTTAGAGCATTAAAACGTGCCGGGCTCGGAGTCGGCCTCGTGTGTGGGGGAATGCGGGATGCTCCCCCCAACCACGAACCCGGCGTTTATTTAGCGGCTACTCGGTAAACGCACGGCCGTAGTAGCTGTCGAGCAGAAGTTGTTTTAACTCACTAATCAAGGGGTAGCGAGGGTTAGCGCCGGTGCATTGATCATCAAAGGCATCCTCGGCTAACTCATCGACCTTCGCCAGAAAGTCCGCTTCGTTCACTCCCGTCGCTTGGATAGAGGCCGGAATGCCGAGTGTCTGTTTAAGCTCGTCGATTTTTTCCAGCAATTTTTCGACCTTGTCCCTGTCGCTTGTTCCCCCTAATCCTAAATGATCGGCAATCGCGGCGTAACGGCACAGGGCTTTAGGCCGATCATATTGGCTAAAGGCCGTTTGTTTGGTGGGTAAATCTGTGGCGTTAAAGCGGATCACGTTACTGATCAGCAGCGCATTGGCCAGTCCATGGGCGAGGTGGAACTGTGCCCCCAATTGATGGGCCATTGAATGGCAAATCCCCAGAAAGGCGTTGGCAAAAGCGATACCGGCAATCGTGGCGCCGTTATGGACTTTTTCCCGGGCGATGGGGGAGGCGGCGCCGAGCTGATAGGCATCGGGCAAAGAGTGGCACAATAACGCCAGTGCCTGCAGTGCTTGGCCATCGCTGTATTCGTTCGCCATCACACTCACATAGGCTTCAAGCGCGTGAGTGACGGCATCAATGCCACCAAAAGCCGTTAAGGATTTGGGCATATGCATGACCAGATCCGGATCCACAATCGCCATATTCGGCGTCAGTTGATAATCGGCAATGGGATATTTTTTGCCAGTTTGCTCATCGGTCACCACCGCAAACGGAGTGACTTCTGAGCCCGTACCAGAGGTGGTCGGGATAGCGACCATCATGGCTTTGCTGCCCATTTTCGGAAACTTATAAATCCGTTTACGGATATCCATAAAGCGCAGGGCAAGTTCAGCAAAGTCCACGTCGGGGTGTTCATACATCACCCAAATCATTTTGGCCGCGTCCATCGGCGAGCCGCCCCCTAAGGCGATAATCACATCGGGCTGAAAACTCGTGGCGACTTTGGCCCCTTGGCGGACGATTGCTAAGGTTGGATCGGCCTCGACCTCGTAAAAAACGTCGGTTTCTAGCCCTTGGGCCTTGAGGATGTTAAGGGTGGCATTGCAATAGCCTTGGTTGAATAAGAATTTATCGGTGACGATAAGTGCTCGTTTTTTATCGGATAATTCTTCAAGTGCAATCGGTAGGCTGCCGCGGCGAAAGTAAATGGAAGATGGAAGCTTGTGCCACAGCATATTTTCAGCCCTCTTAGCGACGGTTTTTTTATTGAGTAAATGGCTAGGCCCCACATTTTCGGAAATGGAGTTACCGCCCCAGGAGCCGCAGCCGAGGGTGAGGGAGGGCGCCAATTTAAAGTTATACAGATCGCCAATGCCCCCCTGTGACGCCGGCGTGTTGATCAAAATGCGGGCGGTTTTCATTCTACAACCAAAGGTTTTGATCCGTTCGCTTTGGGTGTCCTGATCGGTATAAAGTCCCGAGGTATGGCCTATGCCGCCTAAGGCGACTAAGGCTTCGGCTTGACTTACGGCATGGTTAAAGTCGCTGGCACGATACATGCCAAGCAGTGGCGATAATTTTTCATGGGCGAAGGCTTGGCTGTCATTGATCTCACTGACTTCACCAATGAGCACCTTGGTCCATTTGGGCACGCTAAAACCCGCCATTTGGGCAATGGTGGCTGCGCTTTGGCCGACAATATCGGCATTGAGATTGCCATCTTGGAGGATGACCTCTTGCATGGCTGCCGTTTCGGTTGCCGAGAGAATATAGCCACCATGGGAGGCAAAACGCTCCTTAACTTGCTCATACACGCTATCGACGATGATAACCGCCTGCTCGGAGGCACAAACCACACCATTATCAAAGGTTTTGGACATTAAGATTGAGCTCACCGCCCGTTTAATATCGGCGGTTTCATCAATCACAATTGGCGTATTACCGGCACCGACACCAATCGCGGGTTTACCCGAAGAATAGGCGGCTTTCACCATACCTGGGCCCCCTGTTGCGAGGATTAAATTGACCTTAGGGTGCGTCATTAATTGGTGAGAGAGTGCCACGCTGGGCTCATCAATCCAGCCGATAATTTCTTTAGGTGCGCCAGCGGCGACGGCCGCTTCGAGCACACATTTGGCTGCGGCGATGGTTGACGCCTTGGCCCGAGGATGGGGGGAGAAAATAATGCTATTACGAGTTTTAAGGCTGATCAGCGCTTTAAAAATCGCGGTGGAGGTGGGGTTAGTGGTTGGCACTATGCCACAAATCATGCCAACAGGTTCGGCGAGCGTGATAGTGCCAAAGGTGGGATCCTCGGACAAGATGCCGCAGGTCTTTTCATCTTTGTATTTATTATAAATATACTCAGAGGCAAAATGGTTTTTGATGACTTTATCTTCAACCACGCCCATGCGGGTTTCTGCAACGGCCATCTTCGCCAGCGCAATGCGGGCATCGGCGGCGGCGAGGGCCGCGGCTCTAAATATCCTATCGACCTGACGTTGACTGAAGTTGGCGTATTCGGCCTGTGCCTTGGCGACACGTTCGACCATAAGATCCAATTCTGCGGCATTTGTCACTAGCATAATCAATACTCCTAAAAAGATTTAGCCAAGTGAGACATTGGCTAAATCTTCTTTATGGTAAAAAATTACACTTAATAGCCCGAGTAAAGTGTGATCTTAGCGCCAAATATCGGCTTTTATGTAATTAAACTACAGGTGAGCTGAGCGGTTTGACTGCTCATCATGCAAATCTCCACAGTTTATGCTGAGCTAATATTATTTAAACTTGTGATTTAACCTAAAAAAACTCATTTTTCAGCCATCTTCGCTTAGGCTACTATACTTGCCCTTAAGATAAGGTTGATGCACATGCTGTGATACACATAAGGAAAGCAACTTGGAGTTAACACTTTACGTTAAATTTTTTCTCGGCCTTGTCGCCATCATCAATCCAATCGGATTGCTGCCCGTATTTGTCAGTTTAACCAGCCACCAAACCGAGGCTGAGCGTAACCATACGGGGAAAGTGGCTAACTTTGCTGTGGTAGTGATTTTATTGGTAACCATCGTCGCCGGGCAGCATATTTTGAATATGTTTAGCATTTCCTTGTCGGCCTTTAGGATCGCAGGCGGCAGTTTGATTGCCATTATTGCGATGTCCATGCTTCAGGGGAAATTAGGTGAAGTCAAACGCAACCAAGAGGAAGATAGAGAATCGTCGGCGATGGAATCGGTGGCCGTGGTTCCCTTAGCATTACCTTTGATGGCTGGGCCGGGCGCTATTAGTTCGGTGATCGTGTTTGCCGCTGAACATAACACCCTTGCCAATATCATTGGCATGTTCATCACAGTGATCCTCTTTGGATTGGTGAGTTTTGCGCTCTTTAGAATGGCCTCAATCATCTATAAAATCCTCGGTAAAACGGGGATTAACGTGATCACGCGTCTCATGGGACTGCTGATGTTATCCATCGGAATCGAAGTCATTGCCGCCGGGGTAAAGGGTTTATTTCCCCAACTGTTTGGTTAAGGCGTTCAGCTATAAATCAAGTCAGTGGCTTTAGGCTTGCCAATGACGAGGTCTTTAATCCACCAAGAGACCCCTCAATGGACACTAAAGTAAATTGCGCCCCTGTACCGTGCAGGGGAGTCACAAGGCCGATATTACAGCAGTAACCGCCTTGAGCGTGCAGAGACACCTCATAATGCGGTGTTAAATGCATCGGTTTGTTTAGCAATTGCGCAACCGCCTGAAATCGAGTCTTTTTTGCTTGACCCTTCTCAGGCTTTTGCGTAAAGTACCGCTCCGTTAACGGCAAAAGCTGCTGAAGGACTACATCATTCAGCATGAGCGGTTTGACGATGACTTATAAGCGATTTTTCAATCAGTTAAAATGATTTAAGCTAAGTCAGCTCGTGAAAGATTAACCACGTAAACATAAATCAACAATCTGGTGAGATGTCCGAGTGGCCGAAGGAGCACGCCTGGAAAGTGTGTATACGGAAACGTATCGAGGGTTCGACTCCCTCTCTCACCGCCACATTCTCAAAAAAGACGTCCTAGGGCGTCTTTTTTTGTGTCTGAAGATAAATAAAATCAATAAGTTAAGTCTATATATGTCTAGTGTCGACCTATAGAAGCTACATTTTAGGTGTAGTGTAGATAGTATGATAAATTTTGAATCTATCTAGAGTCATACACTTTACATAGCGCTATACACTAAGAATCTCATTCATTTTTTGAACTTTTCAATACACTATTTTCATTTAGTGAGTTGAAATATAAGTAAAAAAAGTTGAAGGTGTATGACGATTTCTTTTGGTGTCAGTCCATCAAATTACTGTCATACACTTCCAACTAAGGAGGTTTCTTGGCAAATTTAAATAAGCTGACAGTAAAACAAGTTCAAAACCTTAAACCTGAAAATGGTAAAGCCATTCGCTGTTCAGACGGTGGCGGTTTGTACCTGTATGTCAAACCCACGGGCTCCCGATATTGGGAGTTCAGATACACTCGTCCTGTTTTTGGAAAGAAAACATTTATCGGTATCGGGCCTTACCCGGATATATCTCTTGCTAAAGCGAGAGAAAAGGCGCACGGAATGCGTCAATTATTGCTTGATGGTATTGATCCACAGATCGATAAAATTGAAAAAAAGGCACAAATTAAACTTACCCAAGCTCAAACGCTAGAGCAAGTGGCTTTGGAATGGCGGGAGGTTAAATCTAGCCAACTTAAGCAAAAAACACTGCATGATAACTGGCGAAAACTCGAAATTCATGCGTTACCTAAACTGGGCGCTTTTCCCGTTAAGTCAATTAAAGCGCCAATGGCGATCGATGCTTTGAGAGTCTTAGAAGGTAAAGGCAAGCTTGAAACGGTAAAAAGAACCGCTCAATTACTTAATGAAGTAATGAACTTTGCGGTAAACAGTGGCTATATCGAGCACAATCCATTGGGCGGGATTCGAGATGTTTTCAAAAAGCCGATTGTTGAGCATATGAAGTCCCTGAGTCCTAACGAAATTTCGGATCTGATGCGAGCGTTAGGACATGCCAATTTGTATATTACTACTCGCTATCTTATCGAATGGCAACTTCATACTATGACTCGGCCATCGGAAGCGTCAGGTGCGCGTTGGGATGAAATCGATTTTAACAATAAAATTTGGGTCATTCCGCATACCCGAATGAAGATGAAGCGTGAGCATCGGATCCCTCTTACCAGAGAAACTTTGTCGATATTGGAGAATATCAAGCCGTTATCGTCAAACAGTCAGTTTATCTTTCCATCAAGTCGCAGTCTAAGCCGTCATATCGATTCTGAGACTATTAATAAAGCTTTAGGTCGGATTGGTTTTAAAAATAGGACGACAGCTCATGGATTTCGCTCATTAGCAAGCACCACATTGAATGAATGGGGTGAAGAGCCTGATTTAATTGAGGTTGCTTTAGCGCACGTTGGCCGAGATAGAATACGCAATGCCTATAACCGCACAGATTATTTAGAGCGTCGTCGAGAAATGATGCAAAAATGGAGTTCTTATATTTCAGAACATTCAGTTGGGTCGTTTTCGGTTTTAAATGCAATGCAAGGTAGATAAGTGGAATAAATGAGCATCTAAGTTGACTTCTGACAATGCTGTTCTTTCTAGAATATCAATGACACTACTGAAGGAGATGGTTATGGCGGTTAGAATTATACGAATGTCTGAACTCAGTCAGAAAACAGGCTGTGCTCGCAGTACAATCTATGCGTTTATTTCTCGGGGTGAGTTTCCGAGATCGATTCCTCTGGGTTCACGAGCGGTAGGGTGGAAAGAGAGTGATATTGATGAATGGATAGAAAAACGTCAATCTTTGCGAGATAGTAGATAATTTGTTGTGTCATGCAAGATGACTATATGCAATTTGCGACCCTATTGCTTCGAGCTTTAGGGTCCTTTTTACATTCGATGCTTAGTAGGTAATATGGTTAAGATATTGATTTGTATCTTAAGTTGCTAAATACTCTTGCCTAGTTTTGATTTGAGAGCGTGTTTACGTGACACCGCTTCAGGTTCTTGGGATGACATTTCAAACGTCTCCTTAGTGACTTCATTGATAGCACGGACTAACGATGTTGACGTTGTTTTGATATTTGGCACACTCATTTGTATCAAACCAAAAGTGGCCAGCATACGTAGACGCTCAGCTCGTTCTCTTGGCGACGTCTTCTCAAGTTCTGTAAGCAGTTCAGGGTGGCTTCCTGAGGGAATGTTGACAACGACCCTCATGATCAGGCGCCATAAAACCAGAAGCCCCGGGCGTTAGCCAATACGGACTGTTCAGGCACGATGATTTTGCTTCGTGAAAATATCTCCTTAGCCGCTTCCTTGTATGCTGTGGCTCCACCCCCTGCGATTAACACCAAGTCCGCGTTGATGCTCTCGTTCCGCATAGATTGACGCATTGCTGTGAGAGCAACGGGTGCGACCTTTTTCAAGGCTACATTAAGATAAGGTAAAATCTTCACTTTTTCTCCGAAGAGAAGTACATCAAATAGCCCAGTTCTCATGGCTCTTTCTAGTCGATCCATACCGACTTTGGCACCGTGGTCTTCTGAAATCAGCTTATCAATCGTTTCCAGTATTACAGACATTGCCTGAAGGCTAGTGCCTGATGAGCTATAGCGTATTTCACCTGCATCAAGTGCTACCCAGTCAACGGAAAAAAAGCCAGGATCAATCACAACCACACGACCTTCTTCAATTAGGCCAAGATCATCACCAGTTTGAACCAAATCCATGTAGGCACCTGCAGGTTGAGGCAGTACTTTGACATCATGTACTGTGATTGTGCGTTTAGGTGTCACTTGATGGATGCCTTTCAAGCGGTTAACTAGATCTGATTTACGTTGCGGTTCATTAAATTGGGTAACAGGTAATCCAGTGACAATTAAATCGATGGACTCAGTTTCGGCCATTAACAAAGCTGCATGAAAGAGTGCTTTATAGGTTTTTGTGGAGGGATATTCTGGGTGGAGTTCTCGTTCCCAGCTTTGAAGGCGTCCGGCGCAAATGCCAGCGGCCCAACGCTCATTATCGACTGACACATACAAACAAGTTTCATCATCGCCGCCACCAATACGTTCTGCCATATGATCCGCAGGGCCGGCTCCTGCAGGCAGAATGATGGTTTTTGGTGCACTCCCTGATTGGCCAAATGCTAATTTTAGGTTTGAGTATCCGATATCTACGCCCAGTACAAACATACTTATCTCCTGTGCACTCAAAGTGCTCTAACGGTTTTCAACTAACCGCTCAGGTCATGCTTGGGCATTTCCAAGTGCTCTGACGGTTCACTCAAATGTCATTATCAGGATTCGGTGCACTGGCGGTGGGCAGAAAGGTGACAAATCCTTTCATCTATCTGCCGACTGCATGTTTGCAAAAGTATGAGAATAGGCTCTGTTTGGCGGCGAATGACTGAGCCAAAAAAATCGAGACGCCAAACGTCGTTTGCATTCTGACCTGAATTCGCCAAACGGTTTGTATCTTCATGGCGATACGTTATTTCAGGCTTTTTTATGTGAAATCAGCTTGTACCCCTTGTCGGGTATGGGATGGAACGAGTCGATTTATATCGAGACGCCAAACAGTGAATGTTTCGGCAGTTCTACGTTTGGCGTTTCGATCCAAAAGCCAAACGGATAGTGGTTTTGGCTTTTGGGGTTAATTGGAGGGGGAAATTGGTTTGGTAGAAATCGTCAATGAACAATGGAAATCAGAAGTATCCAACTTATTGCAGCAAGAAACGGACAGGCTAAAAGCGCTGGCACGCGCTGAAGTTGATGACTTTTGGGTCACCCATTACAAGGTTCGTGAAAATGAGCCCTTTAAAGACTGGGGGCTCCTTGGTGTCCGTATCAGAGACTTTAAGTATGGCTTTGGCATAGAGTGGTACATCAACAGCTTTCACGGCCCACGCGGCAAGCGCGTAGTCTTTAGTAAGGGACTGCGTATTTCAAAGACGAAGCTGAGATACTCATTTTTGGATTGCCAAGGTCTGGCCAAAGAATGGGAACTGACATTGGCTATGGAGCAAGAAACTCTGTTTAGCGACATTCGCCGCCAAGTCGATAAACTCAACATGCTGCGTCGCAGACTCAATGCTTATTGAATCAGAGATTATAAAGTTCTTTGTGTAAGCAGCTGTTTATAAATGCGTGTAAGTTTGATGTCTTCAACAGCCAAGCATGCTTTGAGTAGTTCGGAACTGGCGGCACAATGAATTGCGCTATCAACCTGTTACCACTAAGCATTTTGAGGTTAGCTGCATTTACAATGGCATCCACTTTAGCCTTGGGATGTTGCCATTTATAAAGTTATGTTGGGCATAATGCAGTGTTAGTTATTGATTTTATTGTTATAAACCACGACAAATAAGATACCTTGCGTAAATACAATTAAGCTAGGCTTTCCATATTTCTCACCACGATACTTTTTGGTTTATTTCACTCGCGGTAACTGGTCCCAGCGTGTCGTATAGGCGGGAGATAAATGCTCTCGCTTCATCGACCAATCTTTCTTTACACCTTGTCCAGCAAAGAAAACCTTTCCGGCACCGCTTTGATTAATGGTGTCCAATACAGACATTAACTCCTGGCTATTAGAGCGGGTCGATACGTCATCGAATAGTCCTGGTTGAAACATGCCTGAATCGTAAAAGTCAGACAGCATGACGCCCGCTTTGGCATAACGAAAACCATCCTTCCAAATACGCAGGAGCAGGTGATTGGCCAGCTCGATGAAATCTCGGGTATCGCAACTGGGTATCAACAACTCGCCCGATGCGGAGTTGCTGTATTGCGGCTCGTTGTCCTTAAAGGGGCTGGTACGTATGAACACGGTCAGCACTTTGGCTTGCTGCCGTTCTTTGCGTAGCTTCTCAGTGGCGCGGGTTGCGTATTCACATACGGCCTCACGTAACAATTCAAAGTGCGTTACTTTTACGCCAAATGAACGGCTACAGACGATTTGTTTCTTAGTTGGCGGGATCTCTTCAAGTTCAATGCACGACTCACCATTGAGCTCTCTGACGGTTCTTTCTAAAACCACCGAGAATTGGTCTCTGATGGCTCTAGGTGAGGCATTGGCGAGATCTAAGGCTGTAGTGATACCCAAAGCATTTAAACGTTTAGAAAGCCGACGGCCTACGCCCCAAACATCATCAACCGGGACTAATGCAAGCAACCGACGTTGTCGGTCTGGATGAGTTAGGTCTACCACACCACAAGTGGCTGGATACTTTTTGGCGGCATGGTTGGCCAGTTTGGCAAGCGTTTTGGTAGGAGCAATGCCTACACATACGGTGATCCCAATCCAGCGGCTTATGCGCTGTCGAACGTGTTGTCCAAATGCGACAAGGGATATGGCAGATTCAATACCGGTTAAATCCAAAAATGCTTCGTCAATCGAGTACACCTCTACTTGTGGTGCCATTTCTTCCAAAGTGCGCATCACCCGACTGCTCAAATCTGCATAAAGCGCATAATTGGAAGAGAATGCCAAAATACCATGGTGCTGCATTTCAGCTTTGATTTGAAAGACGGGTACCCCCATTTTAATTCCGAGTGACTTGGCTTCACGCGACCGTGCAACCACGCATCCGTCATTGTTGGACAGCACCACAACCGGCGTATCTTTTAAATCAGGACGAAACAGCTTCTCACAACTGGCGTAAAAGTTGTTGCAGTCCACCAAGGCAAATACTGGCATGGGATAGTCACGGCTTGCGGCGCATGTTTCGCACCACACTGATGACCACACCAAATATCTCTAACTCTGTCCCTTCAGGAATAAGGATGGGCTCATACGCCTGGTTTCTTGGGAGCAACTTGACGCACGGCCTCAGTTGAAGCTCCTTTACCGTGAGTTCACCATGGATGCCAGCGATGACAATGTCACCCTGTTCGGCTTGAACAGAGCGATCAACCACCAGAATGTCATCCGGATGAATTCCTGCATCAATCATTGAATCGCCTTCAACACGCACAAAGAACGTCGCAGCTGGTCGCTTGATGCAAAGCTCGTTAAGGTCGAGAGTTTGCTCAACATAATCCTGCGCTGGTGAGGGAAAACCAGCAGAAACCCGTTCTATGAACAATGGAATACGAAGGCGCTTAGCTTTGATGAAGGCAAGTGCGCCGCTACGGCCTATCAGCGAGACACTCATGACGAACCTCGAAAAATTACAATAGATACTGTTTGTTTATACAGTATCTAATGCTATGCTGATTTCTACAAGTAGAATTGTAGGTAAAACTGATGTTGTTCGAGTAAGACGTTGTGTTGTGGGTGATTTCTTTTTTGTGTTGAAAAGCTTGATGTGGGGCTTACTTGCCATTGTCAAAGCCTGTAAGGCTTGGACAATACTGCTTCTGCCTACTGATCTTGTTACTGATCCTGTTACTGCTACTGGTTAATGCATGGGTCAAGTAACCGTCAAATAAGGCTTGTTAAACCCTTCGCAAAGGGTTTCAAAACGGTGAGTAAAATTCTGCTTCGTATTGAATTTACTGGCTTATAGAGAAGTGAGGAGCGTTTTTAAAATGCTCAGTAGAACTCAGTTAAAGCTTTTTTAACCGTTTGAAAAGGGGTTGGCTAAGCCATACATAAAGGGGATCGGTAAGGGTTACCTAAAGGGTTTGGCTAAAGCTTTAAGAAAGCCTTCATACATGGGTTCATCCAGTAGAAAGATTAAAAAAACGCTGAGGTATCCAAGGTGCTTTTTGAATAAACGCGTTTATAAACGAACAGGGCACAGTGAAATAACCCAAAGCGAAAGAATAGAATTAAAGAGGAACCATCAATGACAAGAGCCCCTGCGCCATTTCCGCTAGAGCGCCTCGCGGATATCCCAGAAAGACCAGAAGATTTTAGATTGCTGGAGCGTATTCCATTAACGCGTGAGCCGCAGTCCTGGCCACTTGAACTTTCTCCTATGGTCGGTGATGAACAGCCAATGGTGCTGCTCGATACAGAGACAACCGGACTGTCTGCCGATGACGAGTCCATTATTGAGCTTGGCTTGGTTAAGGTGCTTTACAGTCCCTCGGCTAAGCGCATCGTGTCGATTGTCGATGTGATAAGCCTTTACGAAGATCCCGGTAAGCCGATATCGGGGTTTATCACCGAATTAACGGGTATCACTGATGACATGGTGCAAGGCCAGTATATTGACGATGCCCTAGTGGCGAGTTGGTTATCCGATGATCCGCTGGTGGTGGCGCATAATGCTCAGTTTGATCGTCCTTTCTTTGAAAAACGATTTGCCGCGTTAGGAAATTTATCGTGGGCCTGTTCTGTCAGTGGCATAGATTGGAAAGCGCTTGGCTTCGAAAGTCGTAAGCTTGAGTATCTGCTGCTTCGCTTGGGCTGGTTCTATGAAGGGCACCGAGCGGCAACCGATTGTTTGGCAATGGCTTGGTTGTTTCATTTATTGCCTGCGTCTGTTGCGGACCTGTTGTCTGTAGCAGACCGGCGAACCGTGTTAGTTCGTGCGTTTGGTGCGCCATTCGACGTAAAGGACTACTTAAAAGAGCGTGGTTACCGCTGGCATGACGGTGTGAGAGGTGCTAATAAACACTGGTGGCGCGAAATTAGCGAAGACGAGTTGCCGCAGGAACAAACATACCTGGATGATTTGTACCATCGTGGCTCAGAATATGCCTATTACGACTACAAAGATGCTCGCAATCGCTTTAAAGCTCTTTCATAGCCCCTTACATATTTGAAAGCTTCTGGAAAATGGAAAGTGAACTCATGGTTTAACCAATAAGAGGAATCTTTCCATGTACCAAGACACCTACATTGAATACTACAAATACCCCGTGTCACCAAAGTCAATCTGCAGTTCCCTAAAGCTAAAGTCATTGTCATCGATAGGCCGGCCAATATCTGGATAGCTTTCCTGTTCTCTAATGGTATTTATTATGGTGCTAGCGGCGTGTTGTGGGGCGGGGGACTTTTGTTGCGAAGAAACTCACGTAAGCGCTCTAAATCACCTAATTCTGTGGCAGTGTAGATTATTTGTGGCATGTAGGGGCAGCCTGTTCATTTTCACTTCCCCAGGACTTTAGCCAACTCACCACTTCGTCACCGGTGACATGCAAGCC
>NZ_JBOFMC010000332.1:0-3280 GCF_051658185.1 Shewanella sp.
CCACGTTTTTTTGTCGCACATTCAAATACCCCCTCTTCCTTATCTCTCGCTGATTACATCTTGATCATTTAAGCCAGATTTATCGCCATTATTCCCCAAATAGTCCTGTTTCTAATGTATTGCCCATAGCATGCCAAACTTGATGGCATAACCCACTGTTACCGATGTTAACGCTGCCCTCCAATATTGGCGCATATAACTCAATCTGCTCAGTATAAACACGGACGCTGCGCATAATATGCTGAGATAACGCCGCGACTGTTTATTTTTTAATCACAACTGGGCGTCATCATATTTTAAATATTGCGCAACCAAGGAGAGAACTGACAGAGCAAGATGTGATGCACACATGAAATATTACAACTTAAGCCACTTCATTCTGCTAATCGTGATCAGCCAGCTGCAAAGTTTGAAACTCTTAACTAATTTTGTCCATTTTGTGTTGACCGTCACGCATTTTTGTGAGAAAAATAAACAGCATAACAACATGATGTAAACAGTTGCGTCAACGTTCAAAAATAAGACAAAAAAGACATTGTGATGTTTATGACAATGTTAATGGATGAATCTTGGGAAGCCCTTAAGCAAATACTTAAAGAAACAGAGCCTGAAAGATGAACTCTGAAGCACGCTCAAACGCCAATTATCGTGTATGTACCTAAATTCTGTGACGAGATATCTCTGAACAATGTGTGGAATGATTTTAGGTCACGGCACGTTGGCGTAGAAATTACGACAAGCAATGTCGCTTTAGCATTTGTGAATATGTGGTTACCAATGTATTGGTTAACAAAATATGCTCAACGAGCAGCAGCTTCTAGGAATAACCTTTATGTTTGGTGATATTTCTGCTCAACATTGGGCTTTTATCATTTATGTTATTGGTGCCATCTCCATTTGTTTGGCGATGATAGGCCTCGCCGCCTTGTTAGGCGGACGCGCTCAAGGGCGCACCAAAAACAAGCCATTTGAATCCGGCGTCGACTCGGTCGGCACTGCCCGTCTGCGCTTTTCCGCTAAGTTCTATTTAGTTGCCATGTTCTTCGTCATCTTCGACGTCGAGGCGCTCTACCTCTTCGCTTGGTCCGTTTCCGTGCGCGAAACTGGCTGGGTCGGCTTTATTGAAGCCGCCATTTTCATCGCAATACTGCTCATCGGCCTGCTCTACCTCTGGCGCATTGGCGCTCTGGAGTGGTCACCGCGCAAACCACAGCTAAATAACAAAAACACAGATTGAACCACAGACCATTTCCTTAAGGTTGCAGCATGAAGTACACCCTGACCCGGATTGACCCGGATGCGCCCGTTGAGCGCTACCCTCAAGAGCAGCGCCAGACCGTCGATGATCCACTGACACAACAAGCAACACGCGGCATTATGATGGGCCGTCTCGAAGAGGTACTGCAAGACACCGTCAACTGGGGCCGCAAAAACTCCCTCTGGCCTTACAACTTCGGTATCTCTTGCTGCTACGTAGAAATGTGTACCGCTTTCACCTCCCCCCACGATGTCGCGCGCTTTGGCGCTGAAGTTATCCGCGCCTCGCCGCGTCAGGCCGATTTCATGGTGATTGCAGGGACCCCCTTCATCAAGATGGCGCCAGTCATCCAGCGCCTGTATGAACAGCTGCTCGAACCTAAGTGGGTGATCTCCATGGGGGCCTGTGCCAACTCCGGCGGCATGTATGACATCTATTCCGTGGTTCAAGGGGTAGACAAGTTCCTGCCGGTCGACGTCTACATTCCAGGTTGCCCGCCTCGCCCTGAAGCCTTTTTACAAGCCCTGATGCTGCTGCAGGACTCCATCGGCAAAGAGCGTCGCCCCCTTTCTTGGGTCGTTGGCGATCAAGGGATCTACCGTCCTCAGATGCAGGCCGAAAAAGAGCGCAAGCGCGGCGAACGGATCAATGTGACCAACCTGCGCACGCCGGATGAGATTTAACCGATGAAACTGACTCGAGATTTTCCCCGTAATGATGCCATGGCTCAGTGGCAGCCCAGCGACCACCAGGATGCCAAGGTCATTGGCGAACTGTTTGCCCATTTCGGCACCGAGCACTTCACGGTGCAAAGTACCCGTACTGGCGTTCCCGTGGTTTGGCTCCCCCGCGAGCTGCTGCAGGATGTGATTGGCTTTTTGCGTAAAGTGCCCGCCCCATTTGTGATGCTCTATGATCTCAGCGCCACCGACGAGCGGCTACGCAGCCATCGCGATGGCTTACCGCAGAGCGACTTTACCGTCTTCTATCACCTCATCTCCATCGACCGTAACAGTGATGTGATGCTGAAAGTGGCGCTGGCCGAAAGTGACCTGCATCTGCCCACCATCACCAACCATTTCCCCAATGCCAATTGGTACGAGCGGGAAGTGTGGGATCTGCTAGGCATTACCTTCGATGGTCACCCCCATCTGACCCGCATCATGATGCCCAAGAGCTGGCAGGGTCACCCGCTGCGCAAGGATTACCCGGCGCGCGCCACCGAATTCGATCCCTTCATGCTCGATGCCGCCAAACAGGACATGGAGCAGGAGAACCTGCTATTTAAACCGGAAGAGTGGGGCCTTTCCCGCGGCAACGAGAACGAGGACTACATGTTCCTCAACCTCGGCCCCAACCACCCCTCTGCTCACGGCGCCTTCCGCTTGGTGTTGCAGCTCGATGGCGAAGAGATCCGCAACTGCGTGCCCGATATCGGCTATCACCATCGTGGTGCCGAGAAGATGGGCGAGCGCCAGTCCTGGCACAGCTATATCCCCTATACCGACCGGGTCGAGTATCTGGGTGGGGTGATGAACAACCTCCCCTACGTGCTGGCGGTCGAGAAGCTGGCCGGCATCAAGGTGCCGCAACGGGTTGAGGTGATCCGGGTGATGATGGCGGAGCTGTTCCGCATCCAGAGCCACCTGCTGTTCCTAGGTACCTATATTCAGGACGTCGGCGCCATGACGCCGGTCTTCTTCACCTTCACCGACCGCCAGAAGATTTACACCATCATCGAAGCGATCACCGGCGCCCGTATGCACCCTGCTTGGTTCCGCATTGGCGGTGTCGCCCACGATTTGCCGAGGGGATGGCAGCGGCTGGTGCAGGACAACCTGCTGAGCTGGTTACCCAAACGCTTAATGGATTACGAAAAAGCGGCGATGCGCAACAGCATCCTGCGCGGGCGTACCATAGGCGTCTCGGCCTACACCACCGAGCAGGCGCTGGCTTGGGGCACCACGGGGGCCGGATTGCGGGCCACTGGCCTCAATTTCGATGTGCGCAAGTGGCGCCCCT
>NZ_JBOFMC010000333.1:0-4402 GCF_051658185.1 Shewanella sp.
AATGGCTTCACTATTTGGCTACCAGAGCTATAAAGCATCTGAATATCTATTCCATTTTTTCTCACAAATTTGTACGCAACTTTGAAGCTATTGCTAAACCCAAACACGGCCCGGTATTGACGCCGCTTAGACTTAACTGGTACCCATCCGTGTGACTTAAGCTCTTTGATGAAGGCATCAGGGGTTGATATACCATGAACAAGAGGTGATCCTTTTGGCAAAACAATATCACCATCAGAGCGGCCTCTAGCTCGTCTGATTTGCACTCAATTCTGCCACTGCAATCCCAGTTCAGATATTTCAGATCCTTTACTAGTGCAGGCCTTAATTTTTGATCCGCTCTACGAACTATCACTTTATCGCCTTGCTTGATGTCAGTGCGGAAACATTGCACAGGAAACTCCTTGGTAGAATCCTCGAAGGAAACAAAAGCAATTATGTAGCTCATAAATAATCCTTTATCTTAGGTTCACAGAACACGACCAGCCTAACATTTTATTAGTGCACATGCGCGTTTACCTCGTTGGGTCAGTGAAAGCGCTCACAGTTAACTGTCTGTATGTAAAGAACTTATCAGCTTTTTATCAAATACACCATCCGGAAAAACGCGTATGTATGTGTTCCAAACCTATTAACTAATGTGGGTGAGGTATATTCAAATGATTTTAAATGGTTTTGTTGATTTTAGGCGGGGAGGGGGCGCTCGCTTATCAGTTTAAAAACACTTAAAAGTGCTGATATTTCAATACGTCTGCATACCATACCTTGTTAGCCGCTTTACGCTAGCGCGAAACGTAAGCCCAATAGATGAGGATTTGTCGGGCAACTCGTGCGCAAATTGTCGATTACGCTAACGAGCCAAAATACCGAATGGTGCATCAGCTTTTTAGCGAAATTATCCGCAAAGTGGCTAGCCAGGATTGTCATTGTGATCTCAGTGGCCGTTGGCGACATTGCTGCTCTGCTACGTTCTCGCGGGAATGACCCCATGAAATTAGCCTTGCTAACTTGTAGTCTTAGCTTAAATCAGCATAATGCTTCGACCGATTAAGCTGCACGCTAGCGTTTACGGCGGTTTGTGGCGCCCACCTGTGATGCTACAAATGCCATCATTACGCCCTTAGGCAGCAGCTTTTATGTCGTTTTACTGCAGGGTTTAATGCATTTTAACATCTTGATATAGGATTGATTCTTTCTTTGACTCGCTCCCGGCAACTGACATCAAAGCAGGCATTTTCTCACAACGTCGCCACTCAGCCTTCTGTGGCAAAAGGTGGCGCTGTGGGGAGTCGACTCTCGGCCGAAGTGCAACGTGCATTTTTGCCCGATGGGGTGTTAGCCAAACATATTCAGGGATTTAGTGCGCGCGCAAGCCAAATAGCAATGGCCACGCTGGTGAGTGATGCCATCGCCAGCAAGGGCAATGCGGTGATTGAAGCGGGCACAGGGGTGGGTAAAACCTTCGCCTATTTAATTCCGGCGATGTTGAGTGGCAAGCAAGTGATCGTCAGTACTGGCAGTAAAAACTTGCAGGAGCAGTTGTTTTTAAAGGATTTACCTGCGCTCACCGCCATGTTGGGGATGGCACCCAAACTCGCCTTATTAAAAGGGCGCAATAATTACTTGTGTCAGTACCGGCTCGATAGGCAAATGCAGGAGGCGAGCCATATCGAGGCGCGTTTACTGGACGATTTGTTAAAAATTAATCAGTGGGCGGGCATGAGTCAAGACGGCGATATTGGCACCCTGACCTCGGTGCCTGAACATTCTCCTGCGCTTCCCTTAGTGGTCAGTACGAAAGAGACTTGCCTTGGCCAGCGCTGCGACAGTTATGACGCCTGCTTTACCCGCAAGGCTCGCAGTCGTGCCATGGAGGCTAAGATTATTGTCGTCAACCACCATTTGTTTTTTGCCGATAGTGTGTTGAAGGATACGGGGTTTGCCGAGTTATTGCCCGATCCCGATGTGGTCATTTTTGATGAAGCCCATCTTTTACCGGATATTTGCGTTAACTATTTTGGTCAACAATGCGCGACTCGCGCCCTTGACGATCTGCTTCAAAAGCTGCTTGTTGTCTATCAAACCGAATTGACTGATACCGGACAAATTGCGCAATTTTGTCAACGTTGTTTGGTTAAATTAACGGATTGGCATAATCAGTTATATGCAAGTGGCGAGTTAGACTGGCGACTCATGCTAGGAAATAAAGCCATTGCAGTGGCCTCCTGGGATGTATTGGCGGAGTTAACCGCGCTGCAAACGTTATTGCTCGCGCACATTGGCCGCAGCAGCACACTGGATGATATTGCCATCAGGTTGGCAGAATTCATTCAAAAGCTGAGTGTGTTTTTTCATTGCGATAATCCGCAGGCGGCCTACAGCATCGAACTGGGCAGTCGTTTTGTGGTGCTACGGATTTCGCCTATCAATATTGCCCTTGAGTGCCAGCAGTTGTTTGCACCGCAAACCAGTTGGATATTTACCTCGGCAACCTTGCAAGTTAACCGCAGTCTTGGCCATTTTGCCAAAGAAATGGGCATTGCCAAGGCGCAGCAAGTGATTTTAGACAGCCCCTTTGATTATCCCCGTCAGGCGGTTTTTTGCGTGCCAAGGCAATTGGGAAATGTGGCCAATCAGCAGCAGGCGCTTAAGCAGTTAGTCGATGTTTGTGTCAAAGCCATTGAGGCGGCGCAGGGGCGCACCTTTATTTTGTTTACCAGCCATAAAATGCTCGAGCAAACGGCGCTCGCATTGCGTTCTCGCACCCCGTATCCGCTGTTGGTGCAAGGCCAAGCGGGTAAACAGAGTTTATTGACCAAGTTTCGTCAGCTTGGCAATGCTGTGCTCCTTGGCACCAGCAGTTTTTGGGAAGGGGTCGATGTGCGCGGCAAATTGTTAAGCTGCGTGGTCATCGACAAGTTACCCTTTGTCTCCCCCGACGATACCTTGTACCGCGCCCGCGCTGATAATGTGAGTCGCAGGGGCGGCGATCCCTTTACGGAAGTGGCATTACCTCAGGCGATTATTGCATTAAAACAAGGCGTTGGCCGGCTCATTCGTGATGAAAAAGATCGTGGCGTATTGATCCTTTGCGATAATCGCATCGTTAACCGTGACTATGGCCAAGCCTTTTTAAACTCACTGCCGCCGATGGCCCGCACCCGCGATTTAGATAAAGCGTTAGCGTTTTTAAGGCAAATCCCCTGAGATTGCGCCGCAAACGCAGAGGCCTTATGGGCATCATGCTGTGGTCAGTGGCCACAATCTGAGGGGTAACACATGAATTTGCATGATAAAAATCCCGTCTAAGCCCTAGCAATATGCCATTTGCTCGCGTAAAATTCGTATCCTTTTATTTCGTTATAGCTAGCAACGCGTCTGGCATTAACGCCCGATAACCTGAGCACCCAAATAGCCTGAAATTTTGGCGCCCATAGCACTTGTTTATCAAGCGCGACTATGCAGTGGAAGAGAAAATGCAGCAGTTAACTGAGATCGTAGAGCAAGCCTTAGTCATTATTGACCAGGCCAGTGATCTAAAAGCACTGGATGATATCCGTGTCGATTACCTTGGCAAGAAAGGTAAGATCACCGACATGATGAAACTGATGGGTAGCTTAAGCCCAGCAGAAAAGCCTGCCTTTGGCCAAGCGGTCAATGATGCGAAACAGGCGATTCAGCAAAAATTAACTGAGCGTATCGATGGTTTAAAACGTTCGGAATTGGAAGCGAAATTAATCGCCGAAAAAATTGACGTGACGTTACCAGGCCGCACCATGGAAAATGGTGGCTTACATCCCGTGACTCGCACGATTGAGCGAATTGAAACCTTCTTCGGCGAATTAGGGTTTACGGTAAAGCATGGGCCTGAAATTGAAGATGATTTCCACAATTTCGACGCGCTGAATATCTCTGAGCACCATCCTGCTCGTGCCGATCATGATACCTTTTACTTTAATCCTAAGCTGATGCTGCGTACTCAAACTTCGGGCGTGCAAATTCGGACCATGGAAACCGAAAAACCGCCACTGCGCATTATCTCTCCGGGCCGGGTGTATCGTAACGATTATGACCAAACCCACACGCCGATGTTCCACCAAGTGGAAGGCCTGCTCGTGGATGAACATGTGAACTTTGCTGAACTTAAAGGCATTTTGCATGATTTTCTGCGGAACTTCTTTGAAGAGGATTTGCAGGTGCGTTTCCGCCCATCTTATTTTCCCTTCACTGAGCCTTCGGCCGAAGTGGATGTGATGGGTAAAAACGGCAAATGGTTAGAAGTGTTAGGCTGCGGCATGGTGCACCCAAATGTGCTGCGCAGTGTGGGCATCGATCCAGAAAAATACTCTGGTTTTGCTTTTGGTATGGGGGTTGAGCGTCTCACTATGTTGCGTTACGGCGT
>NZ_JBOFMC010000334.1:0-9306 GCF_051658185.1 Shewanella sp.
AACTCCCGATGCAAAAACTGAATTAACTCGGCCTCAGCCTTAGCAATATAGGGCTGATTATCGTACAAGGTATCGTCAAGATCGAAACTGATCCCTTGAATATCCTGTGGCCTCAGATAGCAACGCATTATTTATCCTGTGTTTTTTTTGCCCGTGGATGAGCACTATCGTATACCCTGGCTAGATGCTCAAAATCGAGACTGGTATAAATTTGGGTGGTCGCTAGGTTGGCGTGGCCCAACAGCTCTTGCACCGCCCGCAGATCGCTGCTCGACTCAAGCATGTGCGTAGCAAAGGAATGGCGTAACTTGTGGGGGTGCACCCGTGCCGATAGCGCCTGAGTTTGGCCCCATTTCGCCATGCGCGCCTGAATACTTCGATGGGATAACCGCCGACCTTTTTCTGTCACAAATAACGCATTGTCCTCACAGTGGATCTGCTGTCTGCAGTGTAACCATGCCTCGAGCGCTTTGATGGCGTAGCTGCCCACAGGAACGATGCGCTCCTTATTGCCTTTGCCTAAGACCCTGACTTCGCGCACATCATATTGAATGCTGTTGAGGTTAAGGGCCGCCAGCTCCGCCAAACGTAAGCCACTGGAGTAAAATAGCTCCATGATGGCTTTGTCCCGCAGGCTTAAAGGATCGGTGCCATCAATATCCAATAAATGGCTGATAGCATCAACATCGATATTTTTTGGCAAAGGCTTGGTTTGTTTTGGCGCGCTTAAGCCTTTGATAGGATTAACGTCAATCACCCCCTCACTCAGTAAAAACTCCCCCCATTGTTTTAATGCCGATAAACACAAAGAAAGTGAGCGCGGGCTTAAACCTTGGCGATGCAATTTGGCTAATACTTGCTGCCCATGCTCACGGTTAACCGTAAGTAAATGCACTCCTTCGGGCAAAAGCGCGCTCACGCGATTAAGCTCGTAAAGATAGTTACGCACCGTATGGGCGGACAATTGCCGCTCTGTTGTCAGGTAACGCTCAAAGGTGTGTAACCATTGCGCATCAAGCACCGACATTTCGCCTGTTTGCGTACTCATATCGGGTTCCTTGTGAGTGTTCTGCCAAACCATGGGGGAGCCAGCATCGCCCAACTGCCGTTACAGCTTCGCTAGCATGTGCGCCAGCAAACGCCGTAATTGCTCTAGCAACAGATTGTCCATATCGGGGTCAAAATGGGTCGCATCTTGGCTGGCAATCGCGAGGATCACTGGCAAGGTTGTGGCAAGCTGCACAAGGGCGACAGAGCCCACCGGCGCGCCAAACAAGCGTCTGGCCTCTTGCTGAGTCACTCGGCCAAAATAGTAACCCTTACGCAATCTTTGCTCACACAGCGCCTTGAGATCCATATCCACCTCGAGCACGGTGATGAGGCGTACATGGCTGAACTGAAATTGCGCTTTCAAGCTGTCCGCCAAGACTTCCTTGAGTGACGCTAAGTCCACACAATTGAGTAACTTAAAGCTAAGCTCGGTATTAAAGTGATAAATTTTTTCATTACGCGCCGCCATGGCCAATAAGCTTGTGATCTCTTCCTCAAGCTGCAGCACACGCTGGCGCAGAAGTTCTTGGCGCCGTTCGACCAAAGAAATTGCACCACGTTCTTGGTGCGGCAAACGCATGGCAAGTAATAATTCAGGATGACGATTGAAAAAGCCCGGATTATCGAGCAGATACTCACGAATGATCTGCTCATCGAAGGGCGGCTGGCTCTGAGGCATCAAGGGCTCGCTCATAACTGAATTTGTCCGTCATAAACATGCTGAGCAGGCCCCGTCATCCACAACGGTTTGCCCTCGCCCTCCCAATGGATGGTCAGACTGCCGCCGGGTAAATCCACCCGCACCTGCGACTCAAGTTTACCCTGAATGTGGCCCACAACGACCGCCGCACAGGCGCCCGTGCCACAGGCTAAGGTCTCGGCGGCGCCGCGCTCATACACCCTTAACATGATATGACTCGGGCTCACCACCTGCATAAAGCCCACATTCACCCCGCGTGGAAAGCGCTCATGCTTAGTCAATAGTCCGCCAATCTCAGCGACCGCAGCCTTTTCAACGTCTTCGACCTCGAGCACGCAATGAGGGTTGCCCATCGAGACTGCGCCACATAAAAAGGTTTGCAGCGGCGTTTGCAGCAGATAGGTTTTTTCTGCTTTTTTGGCCTTAAAGGGGATTTGACTCGGCTCAAGGATGGGCACGCCCATATTGACGGTCACAGTGCCGTCGCGCTCAAGGCGCAGTGTCATCTTGCCCGCGGCGGTGCTTACACGCACTTTATTTTTATTTGTCAGACCTTTATTTCGAACAAATCGCGCAAAACAACGGGCGCCATTGCCACAATTTTCCACCTCGCCGCCGTCGGCATTGAAGATGCGGTAGTGAAAATCTAAATCGGGATCATAGGGCGGCTCGACCAACAGCAACTGATCAAAACCAACACCAAAATGCCGATCCGCTAATCGACGGATCTGCTCAGGTGAAAAAAACACATTCTGCGTGACCCCATCGACCACCATAAAGTCGTTGCCCAGTCCGTGCATCTTAGTGAATTGGATCAAGGTACTTATCCTTTAAATCGAGGCGCTTGGCTGCATTGGGCTGCCAAGCGCCTGAATCAATATAATTTTTCTAGTTTACGGCAGGATCTGCTCACCTTGCCAGAGCTGAGGCAGTTTTTCTCGCTCACGCACGACATAAGCGTGAGCGCCATCGACCATCACCTCCGCAGGCCGGGGGCGAGTATTGTAATTTGAGGCCATAGCAAAGCCATAGGCGCCACTCGAGCGGACGGCGAGCAAATCTCCCGCGACGAGCGCAAGCTGACGATCTTTACCCAAAAAGTCGCCGGTTTCACAAACCGGCCCAACAATATCAAATACCTGGGGTGGCTCATCCCGAGGATCTACCGGAATAATTTTTTGCCAAGCACTATAAAGTGCTGGGCGAATTAAATCATTCATCGCGCCATCGACAATCGCAAAACGCTTATCGGCGTTTTCTTTGAGGTACAGCACCTCAGTGACAAAAATCCCCGCATTGGCAGCGATGGCTCGGCCTGGCTCGAAGATGAGTTTGAGCGGGCGATCGCCTAAACGCTTAAGTAATGCGGCAGCATAAACATCCGGGTGGGGCGGAGTCTCGCCATCGTAGGTAACTCCCAAGCCGCCGCCAACGTCAAAATGCTCGATCGCGATGCCTTGTTCGCCAAGGCGGTCAATCAGCGCCAACATCCGATCCATGGCATCGAGAAAGGGCTGGATTTCAGTTAATTGCGAGCCGATATGGCAATCAACACCTTTCACCTGTAGATGGGGCAAAGCATGGGCGCGGGCGAAAACCGTTTCGGCCTCTTCCATCGCGATCCCAAATTTGTTTTCCTTAAGGCCGGTAGAAATATAAGGATGCGTACCGGCATCCACATCGGGATTAACCCGCAGCGACACGGGCGCCAGCTTGCCTAAACGGCCAGCCACTTGATTTAACAGCTCAAGCTCGGCGCTCGATTCCACGTTAAAACAATAAATACCAAGGTTAAGCGCCTGTTCCATTTCGGCCACGGTTTTCCCGACCCCAGAAAACACCACTTTGGCAGGATCGCCACCGGCGGCGATGACTCTGGCAAGCTCGCCCCCCGAGACAATATCAAAGCCACTGCCCAAGCGGGCCAGCACATTGAGTACCGCCAGGTTCGAATTGGCTTTCACGGCATAACAAATTAAATGGGGATGCTCGGCAACGGCATGGTTAAAGGCATGCCAATGGCGCTCTAACGTCGCGCGGGAATAAATATACAGGGGGGTGCCGTAGGTTTTGGCTAACTCGTTCACTCTACAGCCTTCAGCATGCAGGGTATTATTATGGTAGAGAAAGTGATCCAATGTCCGATTCCTTACTGCGCTTGATTGGCAAAAATGATCTTGGCTAATGATATTGTTGTTTTTTTGTCGTCATGGCCGCGGTTTTCTCTGGTTATTCAGAGCCCACCTTAGACACATCCACTTTTTTAGGTTGAGTGACCTCGGCCTCAGGCGTTTGATACAGGGGCCCTTTTTGACCACAAGCCGTCAGGAGTAGGCTAGCAAGCATTAACAATAAAAACAGTCTCATTTTTCTCAACATCTGTGCATCTAGTGACTAATAGCCTTATAATCGCACCCATCTTCACGAAAGCAAAGGACAGAAATGCATGGCCATGACAGATACTGAATATCACCGACTCGCGGATGAGATGTTCCACGCCATAGAAACTGCGATTGAAACGGCGATTGATGAACAAGATGCCGATGTCGATATCGATGCTAGCGGCAATGTCTTGCAACTCGAATTCGTCGATGGTTCTAAAATCGTGATCAATAAACAAGAGCCGCTGCATGAGATTTGGCTCGCTTCCCGCTTTGGCGGTTATCACTTTGCTTATGTCGATGGAAAATGGCTCGATGCCCGTGGCGGCAATGAGTTTATGCCTTTTGTGCAGGAATCCATTCTGCGCCAAAGCGGTATTGCTCTGAGCCTGTGATGCTAGCTCACCAAGACCAATGGCGGCCCAGACTGCCATTGGTCATCCGCGCGGCACGACGTTATCGCTCCCAAGTCGGCTCCAGCGCTGATGCGCGGTAAAATCTTCCCGGCGTTCTCCGCTTTGCCTTTCATTGAGGTTACTCGCTTAAAATTCCTCATCCTGATTGGCGCTATCAACCCCAAAAGGCACCACAGTTAACTCCCCTGCCACCCGCACTAATTGAAAAAACTGCGGCATATTAAAGCGCGCCTTCGCGTAATGCTCATCAAACACATAATGATGGCTCACCTTGTTGACCAGCTCGCTCATATTGGAGCCATGCTGCACATAATGGCTTAGCTGATTGTCCTCATCCAAAATAAAGACATCTATATCATCAAGACGTTGGCGTAAAAAATACTGGATCGCCCCTTTCGCGGCATAGTGTTGAATAATCTTGGGCATGCTGGAAAACGGATCATCGCCCAACTGCGGACGGGGAAGCGTGACTAAATGACTACGCGAAAGTTGTTGATAAAAAGATTTCGCATCACTCAAATCCTGATAGGCCATCCCTAACGGATTAAAAAATATCCCATAGCGGGTATAGCGGATCTGCAATGGCTGCACCAGCGTGCTCGAGGGCTGCACCTGATGACATAGGCTTACCGTCTGTTTTAGCAGATTTCTCACCGCTAATTGCAGTTGCTGCCGGAGCCTGTGTGAGCAACTGATCACATCAATATCGACCGTTTTCGTGGCGCGCCGAAGCCCAGGGGTGACAAATTCCAGCGCTTGCAGCAACGCAGTATCGCCCTCAAATCGGTGACACTGCCATTCCCCCCAACTGTTTAAGCAAATGGCATCCACTGCACCCAACATGTTGGCTTTTTGCCGACCGAGGGAAAAGACGTTGGCATTCATCACATCCACCATCATCTCCTGCCCGCGCCAATCAATGGTGGGATCGCAATCGAGGTTTAATAGGAAGATTAACTTTCTAAAATGCCAAGGCTGACACAGATCTAATTTAGACACCCGCCAATCATGGTCAATAAACTGCAGCAAGCGCCTCGAGGCGTCGGTCAAGCGGCGGGAGGTCACATGGCTCTGGCCCAGTTCGTACCATGTCGTCTGTGGGGTTGATACCCCGTTTAAACAGGCCCAAATCATTAAGGCGGAAGGCGTTTTACCCTTGCAAATGGCCGATTCACCTAACAGTTGCTGCGGCTTAGGCCCTTGTCGATAGAGGTAATACCGATTCTCCTTCGCGCTTGCGACTATCGTCACCTCCGCCTCGGCAACCGTGCGGCTCCAAAGCAGGTTTAACTTGGCGATTTGATCTTCGTCTTGGCTAAAATAAGTGTGCAATTTGCGGGTTAACATCCCCAGCTCTTCAATCCTGAGCCCCTCGTTTAATTCGTGGGTCGAGGCAAAACGCAGCAGCGTCTGATAACTCGCCATCAACAGTTCATTTAATTGCTGATTAAACCATTGGAGCTGTCCGCTGTGCCAATGCTCGCAACCATCTAAGGTTAAAATCAAACTCTCGGGCCATTGCCACGCCTGCACCAATTGCTGCATCTGAGGATAACGCCAGTCTTTCCCTTGGTCTGGCGTACTTAAAAATACCCCACACTTAAGATAAAAGCAGCGGCGCACAATTTCGAGACGACGATGATCCTGCAGTTTTAGCAGGTAAGCCTCAATGGTCTCATAGATGGCATAGTAGGCATCGTTAGTACACGAAAAATCCCCGGCCAGCGTTTTTTGCCATAGGCGGTCACAGAGCAGCGCAGAATGGGGGTACTCACTGGCATAGGCCTCAAGCAACAGCACTTTCATCAACGCCTTATGCGGCTTGTGCAACCCCTTATACAACTGCCAGAGCGAGGCGCCAAAATACTCACTGGCCGGTAATTGGTGGACATTGCCAAGGGATAGCAACGAAGGTTCGAGCTTAGCATCGGGCCACCAAGCAATGGTTTTTCCGCCTAGACGAATTTGGCTACGGTAAAACTCTTCAAGCAACAACCAATGCTGCGTACTGCCGCTGTGCTCATGGGCCATCGCCGCCGGCATGCCGCAGCGCTCGGTAGCTTTACCGCAAAATTGCTGGGGGTGAACGAGGTAAAAATTGACCTCAAATTGGTAGGTTGCAAACCACGCGGTCAGGCGAGCAGCCTTCGTACGCAGCAGTGCTAGCGCCTGCGCCGACAAATCCTGACGGTGTACCAGCCACACATCCACATCACTTTGCGGATTTTGCCCAAAACTGGCCGTACTGCCCATGGCATAGACGCCTTCAAAGGCATAGTGCGCAGACGTGCCATCGATGAGAGGCAAATTGACCACATCGCAAGCCTGGCTCACTAAGCGAGTCGGGTGATAACCGTAAATGCCCGCGGGTACCTCCGCAGGCAGATAACCCGGATAATGCACGCTATTGTGATGTATCAAATGGGCGATCAACTGAAATAAATGCCGCTGCAACGGCGGCAATAAGGTGAGGGCACGGTCAATGCGAACCTGATTCAGTCTCTCAGCACTCTCAAGAAAGCGACCTTGCTCATCCATCCAAACACGCAACATTTAGGTAATATAAAGAAGTGTGCTCATGTTAACACTTTTACTCTTACGAGCAAGCAAACGAGATATGCGTCACACTTTTACCGCCAATATAACCTAGCCAACTTCAAAGAATCGAAACAGCTTCCTTACAATCACCCATAGTGAATGTTAGCATTGGTGTAACTAAGATCTTGGATGGAAACTAGGCATGTCTGAAAACCGCATACGTATCGCTACCCGCAAGAGCCCGCTAGCCATGTGGCAAGCTGAATTTGTTAAAGCTGAATTAGAACGCATTCACCCCGGCATTGTGGTAGAACTCCTGCCAATGAGCACTAAGGGTGACGTTATCTTAGACACGCCATTAGCCAAAGTGGGCGGCAAAGGCTTATTCGTCAAAGAACTCGAAGTGGCCATGCTCGAAGATCAAGCCGATATCGCGGTACACTCGATGAAGGACGTGCCAGTGGATTTCCCCGAAGGCCTAGGGCTAGAAGTGATCTGCGAGCGTGAAGATCCACGCGATGCCTTTGTATCGAACTCCTATCAGTCAATCGACGAATTACCATTAGGGGCAACCGTGGGCACCTCCAGCCTACGTCGCCAATGCCAGCTGCGCGCAAAACGTCCTGATCTTATTATCAAAGATCTGCGCGGCAACGTCGGCACCCGTTTAGCCAAGCTCGATAATGGCGAATACGATGCCATTATCCTCGCGGCCGCCGGTTTAATTCGCCTTAAATTATCCGAGCGCATTGCCAGCTTTATCAGCGCAGAAGAATCTTTACCCGCCAATGGCCAAGGTGCCGTCGGCATTGAATGTCGCACCGATGACCTCCGAGTGAAGGCATTATTAGCGCCATTAGAACACTTGGAAACCCGCTACCGTGTGATCGCCGAGCGCGCCATGAACACTCGCCTTGAAGGTGGCTGTCAAGTCCCGATTGGCGCCTTTGCAGAGATCGTTGGCGATGAGATGACCCTGCGCGGCCTCGTCGGTAACCCCGATGGCAGTGAAATTATCGAAGGCGTGATCACCGGTCCAAAAACCGAAGCCAAGCAATTAGGTATCGCCCTTGCTGAAGAGCTACTGAGCAAAGGCGCCAAAAAAATCCTCGACGCTGTCTACGCTACCGCCTAAGTCGATGAAAGTACTACTGACGCGCCCCGAGGGGCGCAATCAGTCGATGGTTGATGCCCTGCATGAGCGTGGTATCGCCAATTGGGTAACCCCCTTATTGAGTGTTCAAGCCACTCCGGCACTGGACACTCATACTCCACATCCCCTTGATGCTGCGGATATGATTATCTGCATCAGCGCAAACGCCGTTAGCTTTGCAGCCAAAGCCTTAAACGCCAGTGATTCATCATTAACCGCTTGGCCTACCGCGCAATACTTTGCCGTTGGCCACGCCACCTGGGAAGCATTGCAACAATTTTCGATTAGCGCACTGGAAGCGCCCGATGATTGCCAGCAGACCGAAGGCTTACTCACACTCGCCCCGCTACAACAGATCCAAGGCAAAAAAATAACGATTATCCGTGGTGTCGGTGGCCGTGAAACGCTCGCACAGCAGCTCACGGCACGCGGCGCTCACCTACGTTACTGGGAAGTATACCAACGAGGCTGTCCGCGTTTAGATGGACGCCTCACCGTGCAACAATGGCAAGACTTTGGGGTAGACACCATAGTGATCACCAGTGGCGAAATACTCCATAATCTCATCCACCTAGTGCCAAAAGAGTTATTTGCTTGGCTGCGTTCATGTCATATCATAGTCCCAAGTAACCGAGTAGCAGCTCAAGCTCACGCCTTTGGCCTGACCCAAGTCACTAACGCCAATGCCGCGAACAGCAACGCCGTACTAAACGCTCTTAAGCTCTAAGCGCTATCCTTACAGCGCCACTCTTAAAACGCTAAGCGCCTTTGGCGAGATTGACTCAAATTTCGGCAGTAATGATTTCAAGGACTGTTCAATGGATAACAACAAGCACGACGCCGCGAGCCCTCATCCACAATCTACCCCTCTGTCCAGCGCATCGACCGATGACGCAGCGTCAAGCCTTGCGGCATCAACTCAGGCTGAAAGCACAGCGTCTGCAACTCGCGCTGACGTTAACGCGACCGAGCTGAAAACCACCGACGTCACAGCAACTGCAGCCAAAGCCACTGAAAAGATCGCTGAAATCACACAAGAAACGCCAGTGATTCCCCCTAAAACAGACA
>NZ_JBOFMC010000335.1:0-5485 GCF_051658185.1 Shewanella sp.
AGAGCGGACGGGACTCGAACCCGCGCCCCCGGCCTGACAGGCCGTGCCAGTGTGACAAAGCCATTGAGCTAATTATTACACATTAGCAATTAATTGATTTTAAATCTATATAGTTACTGCCGTCCGGCCTAACGATTGAGTGTTATTAAGAGCAAGTTCACGGTCACAAAAGTTAATAAATTTAGCATTCAAATATCAACCATATTTTAAGATCATGTTTTGTGATTTAACAATCCATCGTCCCTTCGACATCAATATGCACCCAATTTATGCAGGAATAAACATTGGGGCTCCACCGGGCGGCATAGCAGTAAACTTAAATCACTTATTGAGCTCATTCAGAGGCAAGCCAAATCTAGAATTCACTTAGGCTAAGGATTGAACAAATATATTTGATTGATATGATGAAGGTATTAGTCACAAATTTGCGATATCAAATGACAAAGCATCAAAAAATACTTGCGCTTTTAGGGTGGATTTTAACCTGTTTCGGCACATCAGCTATTGGGGCGGCAGGATCTTTACAAGCAAAATCATTTTATGCTGGGTTAACTCAACCCGATTGGGCCCCTCCTGGTTGGCTATTTGGCCCTGTCTGGACAATATTGTTCGCAATGATGGCAATTGCAATATGGCGTGTTTGCAGCATTGCCACACGAAATGAATCACGCATAGCTACTTTGTTATTTCTCGCCCAACTCGCTTTAAATGCGCTCTGGAGCTGGCTATTTTTTGCTTGGCAAAGTGGTAGTTGGGCCTTTGTCAACATTATTCTATTGTGGGGACTTATCGTAAGTTGCATCGTGTTTTTTTGGCGGACAAGCAAACTGGGATCCTTGTTACTTGTCCCTTATCTATGCTGGGTCAGCTTTGCCGCAATGCTTAACTACAGCCTATGGCAAATGAACACGAATATCCTAAGTTGAATCCTTATATTTGTACGTGAGCCGTAGTCTTCCAAGTGGCAGTTTTTAATCCTGATAACACTATTTTTATACCGTAATCAATCGCCTTGCTTTACTGGATTAAGAATCATATGACCCAGAAGGTGCTGACACTGCAATGAGGCAAATGCGGACTGTTTGTCTACCATGCTGTCCGCAATACCAATACCATAACCTTTAAGATACAGAAGCAAATAAAATGCTCGCTGGGTCCCGTTGTCATGGGAAAGCAGGGCTGAATTAAGATAGGCATTCACTGCAAAATGGTCCACCTGATAGCCCATTCCCTTGGCCAAACGAGCACAGGTGATTAAACGCACCGATTCATTTTCCGGGCTGATGTCTTCTGAAGCACTGACGAAACCAGCCATGCCAATGCCTCCGCGCAAACCAATAATCTGCGATACTGCAGCCATTGTTAACATCACCCCGAGCAACAATCCGGCGATGGATGCCCATATAAGTTTGATACTGTTGTTCATTGATTACATGTCCTGAGTCTTAATAAACAAGGTCGCCATTATTGTCGTTTTGCTTATGTGGGTATAACGCAACGCTTTGAGTACCGCAAAATTTCCTTAGGGCGTATTGGCGTTGTACCGTTATTTTTACATCAGCGCTGATACCTGCCTTTATGCAAGGCAACGTCCAAACTGTATCGCTATTCAATGTTCAAAAGAGCCGACACATCATTTTTTCGGTATGACAGCATCCATCGGGGGGACACTAAAAACGGCCTGCCCCACAGTTTAGTGACCTCAACCAATAATAAACACAACCTTAATGTGTGTAGGAATTAAGTTTCATACTCACCAATCTGCTTGTGGCCGATAGATAATCCCCCGATAAGGGCTTCAGTGTTGCGATCTCACCCCTTCCTCAATCTGTCACCTTTTGCAATAAAGTTGGCGTATCTTGCAAATTAAATATCTTTTCTCGGTACTAGAATACTCAGGTCAAAACAAATTATTGAGGAACAATGTATGACAAACAAAACAGCATTGATTACTGGTGGAGCAACAGGCATCGGTAAAGCCACAGCTAAAAAATTGGTGAGTCAGGGCATCAATGTGGTTATCACAGGGCGCCGGGAAAAATTGGCCCAAGAAGCGATAACTGACATTGAGTCTAACGCCAAAAACAATGCGAAAATTAAGTTTGTTTACAACGACGTGACCGATGAAGCCTCTGTCAAAGCATTGATAGAAAACATTGTTACTGAGTTTGGAAGTCTGGATTTAGCTGTCAATAATGCAGGTATCTATAATGAAGCCGCGACACTCGATCAATCTGATACACAAAAATTCATCGATATGATTGATGTGAATGTTATGGGTGTCTACTACTGTATGAAGTCCGAGATTGCACAGATGCTAAAACAAGGTGGTGGAGCGATTGTAAACCTAGCATCTATTGCGGGTCTAAATGGTGTTCCGATGACAGGCACGTATGTTGCCACTAAGCATGCTGTTGTCGGGTTAACTAAATCCGCAGCAATAGATCATGCTGCCCAAGGTATCCGTATTAATGCTGTTGCACCGGGTGCAATCAGAACTGATATTATCGCCAAACAAATAGATGCAAATGAGGAAGGACTGGCTGCCATGCATCCAATTAATCGCTTGGGTAATCCAGAGGAAATCGCTAACGGCATTGCGTGGTTACTGTCTGACGAAGCCAGTTTTGTGACCGGCCATATCCTTAATATTGACGGTGGTTTCCAGGCGAAATGATAACCTCAGATCGTATAAAACTGCCCAGCGCTTTTTGGCTGGGCGTAGATCGGCTCGACATCAATCGTTCTCAATTAATAAAACAGGCTGAATTGCCCCTTTCAGTGGGGCTGGCGCAAGCGAAAGTTACCACAGCGCAGTTTTTCTCACTGTGGTCGGCGTTAGAGCAACTAAAAGGGCCTGATGTGGGTATTGAGCTTGCTAAAGGCCTTGATTGTAAGGTGTTGCCGCCTTCCTTTCTCGTTGCTTATCATGCCAAAAATTTCCGTGATGCTGTGCAACGAGTGGTTCGCTATAAATCCTTATGTGCGCCCGAAGAGCTAAAACTGCAATCGGACGATAAATACACTCAAATTCGACCTATTTGGCCGTTAGCTGGCGGTCACGCCCCACAAGCACTGACGGATGCGACCTTTGTTTCGATTATCGGACTTGGGCGTAACGGTACTGGAAACCCGATACAAAGTATCAAACTTGAGCTACGCAGAGCCAAGTCTCAAGCCATCGCGGACTACTTCCAATGCCCGATAAAGTGGAATGCGGCCCAGGATGTACTTTACATCAACAACCGCATGTTGGATTTGCCATTTATCCAGTTCAATGACGAACTGACCGAAATGCTGGATAAAGCGCTAAATGATGAGCTGAACCAGCAACAAACGAGTTCATCGATGTCTGATAAAGTACGTTGGTTGCTGCGCAAAAACCTCACCGCAGGTCGCCCTGAGCTAAAAAGTATCGCGCGTGAGCTGGCGATCAGTGAACGCACCCTACAACGACAGCTCAGCAGTGAAGGTGGCAGCTTTCAGGCAATCTTGTCCGCTACCCGTCATGAGTTGGCACTTGAGTATCTACGTGAAACGGACTATGACCTAAGCGAAATTGTTTACATGCTGGGCTATGAAGATCAAGCTTCATTTTTTCGGGCATTTCAAGCGTGGGAAAAAGTCACACCATCGAAGTGGCGTGAGGAACATCGAAAAGAAAACAGGTCAAATGCATCGTAAACACTGAGAGAGGAATAACATGAATGTATTGATTTTCGGTGCCAGCGGGATGGTTGGACAAGGCGCTTTGCGCGAAGCGCTGCTTGCTACTGACGTTGACCAGATTTTTGTGATCGGCAGAAGACCACTCGTTGACCATCATGAACGACTCACCCAGTTAATTTGTGAGGACTTTACCCAACTACCGCAAGTGATTGAACAACTTCCCGTTATCGACGCTTGTTTCTTTTGTCTTGGTCAGTCTTCTTCAGGGATGAGTGAACAACAGTATCACGCCCTCACATATGAACTTACCCTGTCGGCCGCTCAAGCCTTGGTGCAGAAGAATGCCAAGATGATATTCATCTACGTTTCCGGTGCGGGTACCGACAGCAGCGAACAAGGAAAAAGTATGTGGGCACGAGTCAAAGGCTCGACAGAAAATGTACTACTCGATTGTGGATTTTCTGCCGTGTACCTTTTCCGTCCTGCTGTTATCCAGCCTTTAGATGGTATTCTTTCTAAAACAGCTAGTTATCGAATTTTTTATCAGCTAATGCCCCCCCTATTTCCATTACTAAAGAGGCTGTTCCCTCAGCATATTTTGACGACACGCGATATGGGTCAAGCCATGCTCAACGCAGTGAGATACGGTTATCCGACCTCTATTTTAGAAGTCAAAGACATCGCAACATTAGCAAAACAATAATATTTCCTTTTGGCTCTTGGTGACGACAAAAGTCGGTCTTTTATCTCTGTAACCTGAGTTCGGTTTAACAAGCCATAACTGCAATAGCATTAAACTCTGTGTTAGTGATGTTCAATTGTGGCTTATTGTCTTTCAATTGATAGGCGATAAGTCCCGCAATCATATTGAGCATAAAACCATGCACACTGCGGTGTCTGGAGTGCTCTACCTGTGAGATATTTTTTGAATAGAATAAGTTGAAAGTGATGAATAAATTAGATCACACTTTAATGCGGATTGGGCTAATTGGACGGCTAGCAAGATACAAGATTGCCGGTTCTGGATCTTCTGCCCTAGTTATTGTGCCAAAGAACAGGCCTAAGTCACCGCGGATCAGCAGTAGCTCACGAACACAAAGCGATAAAGGATAAATTGCGAGGATAAAAAATCAAAAAGCCCAAGCTGTTTATAAGCTTGGGCTTCATGAATGTTGGCGGAGCGGACGGGACTCGAACCCGCGACCCCCGGCGTGACAGGCCGGTATTCTAACCAACTGAACTACCGCTCCAATTTTTATTACAACGCGATAATCGCATTATAATTTAATTTTCAACAACTTGACTGGCGGAGCGGACGGGACTCGAACCCGCGACCCCCGGCGTGACAGGCCGGTATTCTAACCAACTGAACTACCGCTCCACTCAAGTTGCGAAGAATAATACGGTCGCGACCAGCAAGCGTCAACCGTTTTTTTCACTGAATAGAATCGTTTAGCTAAAAAATCACCAACTCACGCTAAAAACATTGATGATTAGGCAATATCGGCGCCAATCGTTCTGCTGTTGGCGCCACCTTTTTAGCAACGCCCTATGTGCACTCACCCACTATTCTCACCCTGCGACCATACCCAGCAACTATTATAAATAACCATAACCCGCTATAAACAACCATTACCAGCAACCATGCCATGTTCAGTGACAATATTAAGAAGCCGCAAAACGCCACCGAGTTAATCACCACCCTATCCCCCGTAGGCGGGCATTAATCGGGCATGGTGAGATCGATTTCCTCCACAGACGTCGGTGCCGATTTTTTATGACGCCTCTCATCGATAAGCCGTTGCTCCGCTGCCGC
>NZ_JBOFMC010000336.1:0-1993 GCF_051658185.1 Shewanella sp.
AATGCCTCACCTAAAAATCAATCATAAAATCCTTGATTGTCAAACGTATGCGGCCATTTTAGGCCGCAGCATCGGCCAATATTTTACATAACAGCGAGAGCACATTTTATCAACATCATGATTTATAAGATGATTTGACGACAGATGGCGCGTTTTATGCTACACTGCCCCCAGTTCTTCAGGCTAATGAGCCTCAGTAAGCTCAAATTCCATGCTCACCATGGACCTTGAAGAAGTCTAGATTTGTCACTTTTGTCTGTTATTTATCATCCGTATGACCCGATTTATGCGTCATACTGATCTAAAAACCCAATACGATTCATTCGCGCTTAAACCAACCTCGCACCCTCGGGAAGCAACGGGTTGTTATCCTCTATATCGAGCGCTCAACATCCAGCATTAGCAGGTACTGAATAACAAAATGGGTTGACTCAAGGCGAGCACTTCGCCCAATGAAATACCCGCATAACATCATTTGTAAGGAATTTTCATGCACACTACTTATACGATTGGCGAGTTAGAGTCGTTTTTAATGGCGATTTTTGTCTTATTCATCGGTCATTCTATTAACCGTCATGTGCGCCTGTTTAAAAAATACAATATTCCCGAACCCATCGTCGGTGGGCTTGTCGTTGCTGCATGTGTTGCCGGTCTTCACTTTCAAAACATTAGCCTGAGCTTCAGTCTCTCTTTACAAAATATCTTAATGTTGATGTTTTTCAGTACGATAGGACTCTCCGCTAACTATAAGCTCTTACTCAGCGGTGGTAAAAAAGTCTTTATTTTTCTGGGCGTCGCCTCGGTTTATATCGTTATCCAAAATGCGGTTGGGGTGAGTTTAGCCACACTACTTGGGATTGAGCCCATAATGGGGCTGATCGCCGGCTCAATTACCTTATCGGGCGGCCATGGCACGGGTGTCGCTTGGTCACAAACCTTTGCCGAAAACTATGGTATCAATACCCTCGAGTTTGCCATGGCTGCAGCCACGTTTGGTCTGGTCATGGGCGGGATTATTGGCGGACCAGTCGCCCAACGACTCATCAGCAAACATAATCTTATCTCGAGCTACGGCATTGGTCGCAAACACCATACCGATCACCCTCACTTAGTCACTTACGATCAATTAGAAGAAGATCACGTTACCGCCAAAACCATTCTAGAGACCTTATTCGTCCTTTTATTGTGTGTTGCAGGCGCAAAATGGTTCAGTGGCTGGATTAATCAGTCAGGGATCACGTGGCTGAAGATGCCTGATTTTGTCTATGCCCTGTTTTTAGGGGTCATTATTGCCAATATCACCGAGTTGGGGCGTGGCTATAAACCCCACACCGAGAGCATCGATGTCATAGGCACCGTGGCCTTAGCCTTGTTTTTATCGATGGCGTTGATGAATCTTAAGCTCTGGGAAATTTTTGATTTAGCTATCCCGCTACTGGTCATTTTACTGGTGCAAACCGCTGTACTGGCCGTGTTCGCCTATTTTGTGACCTTCAAAATCATGGGCAGCAACTATGATGCTGCGGTGATCACTGGCGGCCACTGCGGCTTTGGTATGGGCGCCACCCCTACAGCGGTGATGAACATGGGCGCGTTGGTGTCACGCACAGGCCCCTCACCGCAGGCTTTTATGGTGGTACCCATTGTCGGCGCTTTCTTTATCGATATTGTTAACATGATTGTGCTCCAAGGATATCTGAGCTTTATCATGTAACCCACATTGGCCATTGAAGCACTTTATCTTGCACAACCATGTCTTGAATAAAAATGTCTTGAACAAAGATATCCTTATTCAAGATATCTAAGGCAAACGGTTTTGGCTCAATGGCTTAAGCTCATGTGCACCACCTAATCAGCTATCAATAAACAAACGCCTGCTCTACTCAGTTACCCTTCAATCGCAAGCTCCATCCAAAAAGGCACTGTCCTCAGTGCCTTGTCAGTCGGTTACGCTTTCATTACGGCTACGGGCTCAGCTTAAGCATTACACGTT
>NZ_JBOFMC010000337.1:0-3965 GCF_051658185.1 Shewanella sp.
AGACCGTATGGAAGTCATCCGACTGTCGGGTTATACCGAAGATGAAAAGCTCAATATCGCGAAACAACATTTGTTGACCAAGCAAATTGAGCGTAATGGCCTTAAAGCAAACGAAATTCACATTGATGATAGCGCAATCATGGGGATTATCCGCTATTACACCCGCGAAGCGGGGGTGCGGGCGCTTGAGCGTGAATTGTCGAAAATTTGTCGTAAAGTCGTCAAAATGATCCTACTCGATAAGTCTGTCAAATCCGTTGCTGTGACGGCAGAAAACCTCAAGTCTTTTCTTGGTGTGCAGCGGTTTGACTATGGAAAAGCCGAATCGAATAACCAAATTGGCCAAGTGACAGGTTTAGCCTGGACGGAAGTCGGGGGCGATTTACTCACGATTGAGGCGACGTCAGTCCCCGGTAAAGGCAAGTTAACCTACACGGGCTCCCTTGGCGATGTGATGCAAGAATCGATTCAAGCGGCGATGACGGTTGTTCGCGCCCGCGCGGAGCAATTAGGTATTAACGCTGATTTTTATGAAAAGCGTGATATCCACGTGCACGTACCAGAAGGCGCGACGCCCAAAGATGGCCCATCGGCGGGCGCGGCAATGTGTACCGCGTTAGTCTCTAGCCTAACGGGTAATCCTGTGCGCGCAGATGTGGCGATGACGGGGGAAATTACCTTACGTGGTGAAGTGTTACCCATCGGCGGTTTAAAAGAAAAACTGCTGGCAGCCCATCGCGGTGGGATCAAATTGGTCCTGATCCCTAAAGAAAACGAGCGTGATTTGGAAGAAATTCCAGCCAATGTGATTGCCGATTTAGAAATTCGTCCTGTGCGCTGGGTCGATGAAGTGCTTAAACTGGCCCTTGAAAGACCCGTTGAAGGCTTCGAAGTGGTTAAAAACTTGGCATAACGCAAGAAAATGCGCTACCACGTTAAAAAAAATGAAAAAAGGGGCTTAACAAAGCGCAGACCTGTGGTAGCCTAGGTCAGTGGAGAGCCAGTAGCGCCAAGCCCTTGGCGCAACTGGCTTTGAGCTGTATCTAGTTTTATTTCTTTGGTTTTCGAACTCAGCTTGAACTTTGAATTCAAGCTTGTTATAAAAGCCTCCGCAGACCGCTCTAGAGACGGATTTGGTTGCGGCGCAAAAAAAAATTACATTCAAGGGGATGACATGAACAAATCTGAACTAATCGAGAAAATCGCTTCTGGTGCTGACATTTCTAAAGCCGCTGCAGGCCGCGCACTGGATTCTTTTATCGCTGCTGTGACTGAAGGTCTGAAAGAAGGCGATAAAATTTCTCTTGTTGGTTTTGGTACTTTTGAAGTGCGTGAGCGTGCTGAGCGTACAGGTCGCAACCCACAAACGGGTGAAGAAATCAAAATCGCAGCAGCAAAAATTCCTGCATTTAAAGCAGGTAAAGCTCTGAAAGACGCTGTCAATTAATTTTTGATAACGTAGCCTTTGTAAGGCGTTCGTATTGATAAGCACTGTTTAAACAGTGCTTTTTACGAATTGAAGCAATGGATTTTGAAGATAATTCAGCCATTGCTTGGGGTTTTAGTACTTACCTGTGGTAGCGTCTGAATATTCCCGTAAATTACAGAAAGGCGCATCTCCAACTGATGCGCCTTTTTATTTTGTTAATCGCAACAAGCGAGAAATCTGATGTTAGAAAAGATCCGCGACGGTTCGCAAGGCGTGATTGCTAAAGGCATTCTCGTCCTTGTGATTTTATCTTTTGCATTTGCAGGTGTGAGTAGCTACCTCGGCTCAACCACTGATGTACCCGCAGCAGAAGTCAATGGTGATCCGATCACTAAAGCCGAGTTAGAACAAGCCTACCAGAGCGAGCGCTCGCGTATGGAGCAACAACTGGGTGAAATGTTCGCTGCGCTGTCTGCCGACGAAAAATACCTTGCCAGCATTAAGCAAGGGGTCTTAGAACGGTTGGTGGCAGATAAACTTATCGACCAAGCGGCTAACGCCATGGGGTTAAGAGTGTCTGATGAGCAGATTATTGCTGCGATTAAATCCGAGCCAGCATTCCAAACCGATGGCAAGTTTGATAATGAGCGCTATCAAGCGATTTTGCGCCAACTAGGCTATCAACCCCAAAGCTTCAGAACGATGATGCGTGTTGATATGACCCGTCGTCAGCTCACTGCTGCGTTGGTGGGATCAGAATTTGTGTTACCCGGTGAAGCGAAACAATTGGCTGAGTTGCAGGGCCAAACACGGGACATTCGTTATTTAGTGGTGGATTCTGCGCCATTTCTTGCCGCGGCTAACGTGACAGACGCTCAAGTGAAACAGTACTACGACGCGAACCAAGGGCAATTTATGAGCCCAGAGAAGGTGAGTTTAGAGTATGTTGAGCTCAATGTGGCAGATTTTGCTAAAGATACCCCGATCTCCGACGAAGAAGCGCAAACTTATTACCGCGAGCATCAAGCGCAATATGTGGCTAACGAAAAACGTCTCGCCGCGCATATTTTGGTGAATCTGGGGCAGGATGACGCTGCCGCGAAAGCTAAAGCGGAAGATCTGGTTAAGCAACTGGATAATGGTGCAGATTTTGCGGCTCTGGCGAAAAGTAACTCCGATGACACCTTAAGTGCGGAGCAGGGCGGTAAACTGGATTGGTTTGAACCGGGAGTGATGGAGCCTGCGTTCGATGAGGCGTTATTTGCGTTAACGAAAGGCCAGCACTCTGCGGTTGTTAAAACAGATTTTGGTTTCCACATCATTAAGCTATTAGATGTACAAGCCGGCGCAACCGTGCCCTTTAGTGACGTGAAAGCGAAAATTGTTGCTCAGTTGCAGGAAAAGAAAGCGGTAGACCAATTCTACAGTTTACAAAGTAAGTTGGCGGATACTAGCTATGAGGTCCCTGATACGTTAGCCGAAACGGCTAAAGCGGTCGGTGCTGTGGTTAAAACCACTGAGCTATTTTCCCGTGATGAGGTTCCTGCTGCCCTGAATAAGCCTGAATTGGTTAAAGCCGCCTTCTCGGATGCGGTGAAACTACAAGGCTTAAACAGCGAGGTGATTGAGCTTTCGCCTAATCATGTTGTGGTGATCCGTCTTAAAGCGCATCAAGATGCGGGTACCTTACCCTTAGCCGCGGTACAGAGCAGTATTAGCGATCGTTTAAAGCAGGATCAAGCGAACGATGCTGCCCGTGCTAAGGCGCAAGAGTTAATTGCCAAGGTTAAAGCCAATGCGGCCGATGTGACATTGTCGGTTAAGGCTAAACTGGGTCGTGGCGATCAAACTGTGGATGGGGCGATTGTGGCTAAAGCCTTCCAAATGGCAACGCCTAGTGCAAGCCCTGTGGTTGATAGTGTAGCACTGGCCAATGGTTATGCTGTGATTGCCTTGGATAAAGTCAATCCGGCTGACGCAGTAAGCGAAGAACTTGTGAATGCGCTTAAACAACGTTTAAATGCACAATATAGCGAAGCGGATTACCGCGGCTTGATTGAGTCATTAAAAGCGAATGCGAAAGTGTTATATCCTGTTGAAGGGTAATGATATTCAGGAGAACCTTTAGTTAGGTTCTCTTATTTTTGTCTCATCAGATATGCCAAAAGGCTAAGTGTTTACACTTAGCCTTTTGTTTTTTCGATATTTGATTTTAGATATTAGCCTTTTCCACATTAGCCATTAGTATCTTGTTTTTCTACACTTAGTTTGTCTAGATTTATTCTTTCGCGTTAAACACTTGCCCATAGAGGGCTGTGTTTATGCTCGCGGCGCGCGGTGGTTGCGCTGGCTGAAATTGTGCTCGCTAAAATTGCGCGCTGTCCGTCCTATATCATCCTCAAGATTATCCTCAAGATTATCCTCAAGCGCAGCGCTTGACATGGCCCTTAACTATTTTGCAAGCAAAGCTGTGGCAGCGAGGCAATGATCAAACTACTGATGGTCATTAGAGCCGAATCCGCCACTTTAAGAGTTA
>NZ_JBOFMC010000338.1:0-5008 GCF_051658185.1 Shewanella sp.
GCTGGCCATCCTTGGGAAATTCAAGTGCTCCCCATATATTAGAGCGAAAGATATTGCCAGTTTCTATATCCCAGTCCCACATTTCATCGCCACTACCCCATAGAGACAGTTTTAAGCGTTCTTCACTAAGTGCGATTTGTTTTTGAATCTCTCTTTTTCTTATAATTGCTTTTATAAAAAAGAACGTTACTATAAAAAATAATGAGATATAGATTGTTTTTGCATAATCAGATAGCCACCATGGTGGTGATACATGAATTTTTAAACTTTTTAATGGACCTTTATCTTTGGTTACAGGGTTTTCTCCATAAACATTAAATATATAGTTGCCAGAAGATAGATTTGTGTAAGTCGCAGAATTTGTACCTTTAGCAGTGATCCAACTGTCTGACAATCCTTCTAAATTATAAAAATACTCTATGTTTCTTTCACTGGATTTAGGTGAGTTGAATTTTAGGGTGAAAGGATAGTCAGAATATTTTACTTTAATTTCATGTGATTTAGATATGCTTTTTTCTAAGGAATCACTACCAATGCTAACTTCTTTGTTGAATATCAAAAGCTCACTGATATTGGCTTCTATACTTTCATTTTCAAAATGAGATGTTGTATCGTTTTTATTTACGACACTAACCCCAGATATACCTCCTAAATAAAAGTTACCATTCCAGTGTACAGCGCTTTGGCTATTGTATTCTTCTTGACTTCCATAATTTTCAGACAAACGGAAAAATCTTTTTTTGTTACTTAGTATGACTTCATTTATTGATGAGGCTATAAAATCTTCATTATCATCAAATGCAAGCGAGTATATAGGCTTGTTTGGGTTATATGCTTCTTCTATAAGCATGCTTTCTTTATTGAGAGAGTAAATAGCAGTTCTCGTACCAAAGTATAATGAGTTCGTACTATTACTTAAACAGTATACAAAGTCACTATCAAAAAAGGTGTCTTCATTACCATTTTTATCTATGACTATCAATCCACCTTGAGTTGCTAAATAGATTTTTTCATTTTCATCTGTTAGAATTTGGAATATAGCATGTTTGTTTTTTGTAGGGATAAGTTCTATTTTTTCGTTTTTTAATACATAAAGTAAAGAATCTGATGTTGCAAAATATATTTTATTGTTTTTTTTGTCTTTAAATAAAGCAACTATATTGGCATCAAATTTTACTTTCTTTAGTCCGTTGTGATATTCTAGTAAACCTGATTTTGTTGCAATAATGATTTTATTTTCATTTTGCACTATGTATTTAGGGCCTAAGGTTTCGGTGTCTATTACTTTGTCTAGAATTAAGTCTTTATTGTAAATTTCAATAACATTGCTATCATTTGAAATTGCAATGTTATTATCGTTTAATACGCTGATTGACCAAATGTTACCCTTGGGGTTTTTTAGTGATTTTATAATGTTTTTATTGTCACTAATTGTGGTGAATCCCATGTTTAACGATGGGATTATAATATGGTTACGTGTTTTGTAGGCATTCGATATTTCTGTGAGTGTATTGCTATCTGAAATGCTTCCTTTAAAATTAACTTTCTCTGTTAGTAAGTTTTTCTCAAAAACATTTCCATACTTGATAATGATTGATGTGGCGTTGTTTTTGTTTGCATACTGGTTTGATTCATAGATTTTTATATGGTCGCCGTTAGTGTTTATAAAGTACACTGCATTTTTTGAAGAGACTATATCAATAGATTTTGATGTGATTTTTTTATGTGATTTATTTGTTCTAAAATCTACCACTTCACCATTATGGTATCTTATTATATACCCGTCGTTTGTTTTTATGGCCTTCTTTATAGGCTCGAAGTTCTTGTTTTGATAAGAGTTTACTATTTCAAGGTTATCTTTTTTAATTTCAATAAGTTTATCTTTTGTGCTTAACGTATAAACTTCACCGTTGTCATTTATTGACCATATGGCGTCATTGACATTCGGGTATTTTTTAAAGTTTTCTAGTTCAGGATCGTAAATATTTAACCCTTTATCGGTGCCAACCAAAAGTGTGTTGTTATCGAATAGCAAACTTTGAATAAAGGAGCTAGATAATCCAGAGCGATCATTTTCAAAAAAATGCTTAAATTTTTCACCATCAAAACGATTTAATCCATTGAGCGTGCCAATCCAAATATAGCCGTCATTATCCTCTACGACAGATGTAACTGTGCTTTGAGATAGCCCTTCTGGCACGCCATAGGATTCAGTTTTTAGCGCAATTGGTAAGTCTTGCGCTTTTGCTGTTGAGAGGAGAAGAAATGTAAGGATAAGGCAATTTAAGAGTGCTTTAGGCATAGTGTTTTTCTTATGTTTTCCAGATGATGCCATGAAACATTTGTTTTACATACTTTTCCAGAAAGTGAGAGCTTTGTCAAAGCAGGGATGGTCAGAATGCTTTTACTTCATGAAGATGGTGGCATATTGCGCAATCCACAGTCGCTACAATGCTTTCAGCGGGAATATTGAGGCTAATTAATGACACTCGCGCTGTCATTGATAGGACTTTTTGGGGGGGAGATGAGAATTGTAAGCACAGATGTCAATAAACTCCTTCGTGGTGTTAGCACTGTATTGTGGTAGCATTTATCGTGCTCTAGCGCCCTGGTTCTCTGGCGCGCTGGCACATAAATCATGTATGACTTGGATGAAATGAGATTCTGATGAAGAAAACCTTGACCCGTGGCTTAATGAATCTTTTACCAATGGCACTTAGTCTGTGGTTGTTTTGGTCGCTATTTGTGTCTCTAGATGGTTTAGGGTTATTTTTATTGGCGTTATTGGGGATTAACCCGCCATTTGTGGGGCTCGGTTTTTCCTTAGTGGTGGCCTTAGTATTTATCGTGGGCTTGTTGTTTTCAGTCAGTCCTATTGTGTGGATTTATAGTTGGATTGAGCGGCAGTTAATGCGCTTTCCTTTATTTAAATCGGTATATGGCAGCATTCGTGATATTGCCTCATTAATGAATCGTGATGGAAAACCCAATACGCAACAAACCGTATTAGTTAGACAAGCTAACGGTGGGTATGTGGTGGGCTTTATTATGACCAATACACCGCCTAAACCTTTGTTAGATGCCTTGCCAGAAGGGGATTGGGTTCCCGTGTTGTTTCAGTTAAGTTATCAAATGGCGGGGGTGACCAGTTTAGTCAAGCGTGAAGATTTAATCCTGGTGGACTGGTCATTTGAAGAGGCGATGCGTTTTAATTTGACCGCCGGTATTTCGCAAACACCTAATTAAGCTTGTTGCTTGTGTTACAGACGATGAGGGGGCTTTGTACTCAACACTTGGGTATTGGCTGCTTGGGACATTGGCACTTGTGTGTTGAACACTGAGAGAATGTAATATTGGCGTCATTGAAAGTGTGCATGGTTGGCACCTAGCTATGCGCATGGAAGTCCTCTGCACAGTTTATAATCACTTTTTGTTCGTTCTTTGTTGTTCATTGGTCACTACTCCTTAGGCTGGCGATATTTTCAGCTCGACTCCATTCTTGGCGCGGTATCGCTGGCGAGATGAGCCGTTAAGCGGCGGATATATTGCTCCAAGGGATAACTCGGATTATCCTTGGATCCCATTTTTAAGGTCTGTTGTAGGAAGTCGGGTATGTCAGTCCAAAGTCAAAGTAAATTAGATAAAGTATTAGCAGAGGCGCGCGAGTATAAAGCAAAGCGTGAAAGTGGGTATCGCGAGCAGGCGTTAAAACTCTATCCTTGGGTCTGTGGTCGTTGTACTCGCGAATTTACCCCTAAAAATCTCAGTGAATTAACGGTACATCATCGGGATCATAACCACGATAACAATCCTACGGACGGCTCAAATTGGGAACTACTTTGTTTGTATTGCCATGACAATGAACATTCTCGTTTTGAGGAGTTGATCCGCTACGGCAGTACCACCGAGACTAAGCAGGCGCCTGCCACCTATAATCCCTTTGCCGATTTAAAGGCCATGCTAAAAAAATAATCCTGCTGACCACTAGATTGCATTTGCGGTAAATACAGCTGCGGTAAATAACAACTTCAGTCAATACACTTAGTCTAGTGTTAAGAAACTTTGCGTGGAGGCGTTCGTGCGGCGGGCTGATGGCGGCTAGTCAATGTCGGGTTCTGGCAATGTTTGTTTGTGCTCCGCCAAGCGGGTTTGTGACGCTATCCACTTGGCACGGCTTAGGCTATGTTGATTGCTCTTGCCTGCAAAACGCGCTTTGCGGGCGGGCAGCTTTGCGATGATGGCCAGTTGCACGGTTTCGCTGCAATCGCGCCAAGCGACAATTTCATCAAGATGGCGCAGGCAACCCATGCAATAGTTTTCATCGTTTAATCCGCAGCGAGCAACACAGGGTGACAGCATAGGGGCCTCATCGCTTAATTTGGCTTAACGTTGTTGTATTTCAGTTAACTTTACCGTTGATTTAGGGCAGTTTAGCTTAATTTTCTTTTCAATATAAGCTCATGCATGGTGCATGCAGGTGTCTGAGCTTGACCGCCTTGGGTTAACATCGCTTAGCGCGTTGCCGCTCAGGCAAACTTAACGCAAGCGACGTTCACTCAAGTAGGCGTTAACGCCAAGCGATATTCATTGCAAATAAGGTTAACGACGAGTGCCGCAGCATTAACTATTTTCTATTAACATCAACTTTTGAGCATTAGGCCACGCATTGAGCCGCTCTTATTTATATTTGAGAAAGGGTGAGTCAAATTAACGTTAACAATGGTCATCAATATCAGCAGCAGTTCAGCCAAATCAATCAATTGCTTGAGCAGAGCTGCGCCCTGTGGCAAGTGCAGGCCTTTGAAGCAAAGAACCTACCCTGGGAAGCGGATTTTCCTTGTTTAGCAAGGGCGATATGGGCCATTGACGATGCCGAGATTGATACTCTCGATGCCGACCAGACTCGGTTGGTCAACGCACTCGCCCCAGCACTGCGTCAAGATTTAACGACGCTCGGCCTGCAGTGGGAGTTAGGTTTATTGGCTGAGCCCATTGCGCGGAATAATGG
>NZ_JBOFMC010000339.1:0-3272 GCF_051658185.1 Shewanella sp.
ATAAAAAACAATCACAGCTGCAATTCACGGTGCAACCGTGGCGGGAGAATATGTCACTTTCTTTTTAATGTAAGCTTACCGATGTTAATGACCAATGCCAATAAACGCGGCACAATTATCGCGCCAGCGCTATCTCGCCCAATTAATGCCAATACTTTTACTGGCCTGTTGATCGTTCAAAAAACGCTAGCGTCAGCACTGATTTAGATCCCAATAGTTGCGTCGAAGCGCTCGCCTATTGCCAAAATTAAGATAGAATCGCGCTTTACATTTGTGTCTTTGCCAGAGAGAACCCCATGACCGACCCAAAAACGACCACTATTTTTGAGCTAGCCGATCAATTTATTGCCTTAGCGAATCAACTCAGCCAGCAGGAAGGGGATGTCGGTAAAGTCGGCACGGCTCTACGCTTTGCGGCGGCGCGTTTTAATGCCTTTGAGGCCGCCATCAAATCCGCCGATTTAGGCGCCGAAAAAGACAGTGCATTAGAATGGTTTAGTGCCGAATACCGAGAAATGCTAAGCGATAATTTAGATGACCACATCGCCAATCCACCCGTCATGACTGAAGAATCCAGCCCGGCAGCCAACGATGATGCTGTGCAGGTATTCAAAGGCTAATTAGCCATTCGCGATAACACGCCAGCCAATGATGGCGTGTTATCTCTAGCCAAACGCTAGAGTGTATAGACCACTCGAATAGCAAGCAGGATGAGTACCACTCCCGCCAGTTTATCAATCAACCCGGCCTTTTCCCTTAATTTAGGTAACACACTTGAATGTGATAACACTAAGGCGATAAAGGTATACCAGAGTCCATCGACGAGCATCGGCGTCAAGACAATCAGTGCCTGTCCGCTCACGCTGTCAGCGACCATCACAAACTGGCTAAACAACGCCAAAAAGAACAACATAATCTTAGGGTTGAATAGGGAAATCGCAATGCCATCGCGCGCAGCGGTGAGTGTGTCGCTAGCCTCCCCCGTTGCCAATTTCGCCTGCATTGTGCCATTTGCTCGCAGCGCTTGGATCCCCATCCAAGCGAGATACAAGGCCCCTAAAATAGCGATGCCATTGAATATCAAAGGAGCCTTTTTCAGCACGACCGCCAAACCTAACAGGGTGACTAACGCATATATCCCAATGCCGATAGAATGAGCCCAGGCACAAACGATGCCCTTGCCCCGCCCGCCCCCAAGGGTGTGTCGTATCACCATTGCCAGGCTCGGACCGGGAGACATCGCCCCTAAACAACAAATGGTTAGCAGCCCTAACCAAGTACTCAAACTCATCTTTCTTCCTTTACAAATCAAAGACCCAATACTCAGCCTCATCGCCACGGTACACTTGCACTATGTAAGCAAATGGCCCGCTTAAACCCAATCGGGCCGGGCTGCTCAATCACAACGCTGCCGCCAAGGCTGCATAACATAGATAAAAATCAAAATGATAAATACCAAATTGTGCTCTATACGCATATCTGGCGCCGATACAGGGCGCTCAACCGATAGAGGCCACCCCACTGGTTCAATGCGTGACTAACGTTAAGCATCAAGCACGCTTGAGACAATGGCACACGCTTGAAATAATGGCACTTACGGGCGCGGATCATCCCATAAATTCATACCTATTTCAGCTATATCTGGCTACTATAGCCGCTTAACTCTCTCGACCAGCGAGCCACTCTTGATGGACACTATCACGCTTGTCAGTCTTGTTATGCTCGGCCTCATCCTTGCCGCAGCAGCCCTACTGCTATTTCAAAGAAGCCAAGGCAAAACAATCCCCTTAGCGGTGATCCTTGTGCTGGCCTTATTTGCGTTAGGGCTGGGGGCCATTATTGGTTTTGTTCATAAAGGTGAAGATTATCAAGCTTATCAAAAATTAGCGTGGCGCGACTTTGCGCCGGAGCACATTGCTCCCTTGGTTGCCCAAGGCTATACCGTCTTTGTCGATATCACCTCCGATTGGTGTGCGATTTGCCAAACCAACAAGGCCGAAGTCACCCATAGGGAACAAATTGTTAAAGCCCTCATGGCCGATAATATTATTCTGATGCAGGGCAACTGGAGTGAGGCCAATAGAACGATTGAAAGCTATATGCGTGCAGAAGGTGTACCAGGTGTACCCTACAACAAAATCTACGGCCCAGGGGCTCCCAATGGCATTCAATTGCCATCCAAACTGAGTATCAGTGATGTGTTAAATGGGCTCGCAACCGCTAAGCAAGTTAACCGCTAAGCCTGTGGCTCATACGACCGCCGCCCAATAGCACGCTTGGCGAATTTAGCCCCAGCCGATAGCCTTTATGCATCATCGCAATTAACCCAATTGAGAAATGGAAAGGTTAACAATGACAGCAACATCCTCTTGTACGATAAGCATTGACCTTATAGGCAAACGCGCTCTACTCTAACAACCTGTTTAGTCCAAAAATAATAACGAATAAACACCATCTTTGAGGTAGTTAGGCATGGCATATGATCAAGACTTATCACTCAAACTCGACAAATACGCATCATTGGTCGACCTCATCGAGCAAACTAGCGCGCGCTATGGCGATAGCCCCGCCTATGCCTGCTTAGGTAAAACCTGCTCATTTAATGATATCGAACGAGACTCACGTTATTTTGCCGCCTATTTGCAACATAACACCGATCTCACACCCGGCGATCGGATCGCTATTCAATTACCCAATATCACTCAATTTGTCATCGCGGCCTACGGTGCACTGCGTGCGGGCATGATTTTAGTCAACACGAACCCGCTCTATACTGAGCGCGAGCTTATCCATCAATTTAATGATTCTGGTGCGAAAGTCCTCGTGGTGTTATCCGATCTCTTGCCAACCTTAGCGAAAGTGGTTGCCAATACCGCAATAACTCAGGTGATTTCAACCCATCCACAGGATCTCATTGCCCCGCAAATTCAGCCGAAAACTGGGCTTAAAAATATCGAATTTTGCCAAGTGCTAAAGCAAGGCGCTCAATTACCCTTCCAGCGCATCGCCCCCAACACCGAAGATCTGGCCGCGCTGCAATACACTGGCGGCACCACGGGATTATCTAAGGGCGCGATGTTAACCCACGGTAATTTGCTTGCAAACGCCGCCCAAGTGAAATCCCGCATCGGCAGCGTCATCAGCGAAGGACAGGATATCTTCGTGGCGCCATTGCCGATTTATCATATATACGCCTTTATGGTGAACTTGGTGCTCTACTTTGAATGTGGTGGATGCTCAGTATTAATCCCCAATCCTCGTGATATTGCAGG
>NZ_JBOFMC010000340.1:0-10752 GCF_051658185.1 Shewanella sp.
TGGTGCTAATCTTGCCGTTGGAGCACTCTTTGCCAAGGGCCGAGACTGGGACAGGCAAGACTAAGTCATTCATTTGCTTAAGAGATAACATAGATTGGATAACCCAAGCCCAGAGGCTGAACTTCAGCGTAAGCAATTACATATCACAGGTATTGTCCAAGGAGTGGGCTTTCGCCCCTTGGTTTACCGCTACGCCAAAGAGTGCCAAGTCACCGGCTCTGTGCTGAATAACGCCATGGGCGTGACCATTGAGATACAAGGCCACGCGGCACAGGTCGCGCGTTTTATTGAGCAACTGACCACCAATCCGCCCCCCCTTGCTCGCATTGATCGCATCAGCCACCAAGCGCTGACCATCGAGGGTAACGAGACCGACTTTGTGATTTTACACAGCGAACACGACGACGCCACGGGCGCTCAGGTCGCGGTGGCGGCGGATAAAAGCACTTGTCAAGATTGTCTTGAAGACATGCAAGACCCCAACAATCGTCACTTTGGCTATGCCTTTACCAATTGCACCAATTGCGGCCCAAGATACACCATTATCAAGGCGTTACCCTATGACAGACACAATACCGCCATGGCGGATTTTGCCATGTGTCCCGAGTGCGCCAGTGCCTATCAAAATCCGCTAGATCGCCGCTACCACGCCCAACCCGTGAGCTGTCGCCACTGCGGTCCAACATTACGCTTAACCACCGCCTTAGGGGAACGTATTTATCCTGCGTCTTGGCAAACATCCACCGACAAGCAAGTGCTGCTGCTGGCGGCAGAGCGCTTACGCCAAGGGCACATTTTAGCCATCAAGGGGCTCGGCGGTTTTCATTTAGTTTGCGATGCCACCAATGATGCCGCCGTCAGCGCCCTGCGTCAGCGTAAACAGCGCCCAGCCAAACCCTTGGCCGTGATGATGGCCGATAGGGCAATGGCAACAGAGTACATCACAGGCAGCGCACGCGAATGGCAGGTACTCTGTTCGCAGGAGCGGCCCATTGTATTGATGAACCGCCTGGCAAACACCGCCATCAGCGCAATGGTGGCCCCTGGACTCAATAAACTGGGGATTTTTCTGCCTTACACTCCTTTGCATCATTTGCTCATGTCGCTATTTAAACGGCCCATGGTCGCCACCAGCGCCAATGTCTCGGGGGAGCCGATTATCACCGCAAGCCATGACATCACGCGCTATCTCAGCCATGTGGTAGATGCCATCGTCGACCATGACAGGCCCATCATTAACGGCTGCGATGACAGTGTTGTCCAAGTGATTGAGCCCACAAACGCACATGGCAACGTAGATACCGAACTGAGCCAAGTTCAAGTGCTGCGCCTCGCCCGGGGCTATGCCCCAGTGAGTTTTGCCCTACCTGCGCCCCAAAAGCTCAGCATATTGGCGGTAGGGGCACAGCAAAAAAATACTCTCGCCTTTAGTATTGGCAACAATGTCTTTTTAAGCCCACATATTGGTGATCTCTTTAGTGTCGGCGCCCAAGACTATTTTGAACGCACCTTAGCCACCTTCTCTCGCCTGTACCAATTTAGCGCTAACTGCATCGTACGGGATAAACACCCAGACTATGCTCCCTCCCGCTGGGCCGACGCCCAAACAGGGGCCGCGCCGTGCTTGGATATTGGCCAGCCATCCTCTGCGCGGTTGCTAAGTGCCCCCCAATGCTTAACGGTGCAACATCACCATGCCCATGTACTCAGTGTCATGGCCATCAACCAACACAGCGGCCCCGTTCTGGGTTTTAGCTTTGATGGCACAGGCCTTGGCGATGATGGAGAGCTATGGGGCGGTGAAGTGCTAATCACCACCGTCAAGGAGGCGAATCGCCTCATGCACTTTGAGCCAATAGCGCTACTTGGCGGCGAAATGGCCATCAAGCAGCCCGTGCGCCTATTACTGGCACTATTGTTTGAACAGATGAGTTTACGGGAAGTGCAATTACTGCCATTGCCTATTTTGCGCAGCTTAACGCCGACCACACTGCTTAATCTTCATAAGATCTGGCAACACGGCAACACCCTGCGCAGCACCTCCGCCGGGCGGCTATTTGATGCCTTAGCCTGCGCCTTAGGGCTGATAGACACCACCCTCTTTGAAGGTCAGGCCGGTATGGCCCTTGAGGCGGCGGCGGAGCGCGCCGATGCCCGCGAACTGGCAAGCCTTGATGCCATAGCGTCCCCGGCGCTGCACTTCCCCTTGCTCTGCCGCCCAGAAATCTCAGGCTCAGATCCGCGCCCGTGTTGGGGGAGCAGTGCCATGTTCAAACAGATCATCACCTTGCTCAGCGAACAACCGCTCACGGACGCACGACGCGACGCCATCGCCCGCGCCTTTATTCATGCACTAGGCGATGCTGTCTGCGACGTTGCCGCACAGTACAAGCCGCTGCCGATCGTGCTCTGCGGCGGGGTATTTCAAAATAAATACCTCCTCGAATATTGCCTTAAAAAGCTTAACGCTCAAGGCAATCAGGTTCTCTCGAGCCAGCAGATCCCCATTAATGATGGCGGCATCGCCCTTGGGCAGCTGTGGTATGGTCTGCATCAGTAACACTAAGCGCGGCAAAATAAGCGACTAACCCGCCAGCGCTTTATCTTGTAAACCTGACAAACATCAAAGAATCAATGCCAAATTTGTATCACACTTAACATTAGCTTAACCAAATGTACCGACGGTGTTTAACCCTACTATTAGGCCTTACCATCACAATGTCAGGCAACGCCCCTCGACAAGGAGAGATTTTCTATGTGCAAAGACTGCGGCTGCTCGCTTACCCGCCAAGGCACTGGCCATCAGCATGATCACAATCCTGGACATCACCATGAGCAATTGCATACTAATCCGCAGCTTAACGACAAAAAAACCTTGTCGGTGATCCATAAAATCCTCGACAAAAACGATATCGAAGCTGGCCATAATCGCGCCCATTTTGAGGCCCATCACATCACCGCCTTTAATCTCATGAGTAGCCCTGGCAGCGGTAAAACCACCTTGCTTGAACAGCTTAAAGAGTACACCCCCCTCAATTACGCCGTGATTGAAGGCGATCTGGAAACCTCCCGCGATGCCGACCGCTTAATCGCTAAAGGCATTAACGCCTATCAAATTCAAACGGGCAGCGCCTGCCATCTGGATGCTTTTATGGTCCACGGTGCCCTGCACCATCTCCCGCTTGAAGGCCTCGATATCTGTTTTGTCGAAAACGTCGGTAATTTGGTCTGCCCGGCGAGCTATGATGTTGGCACGCATAAGAATATCGTGCTGTTATCAGTGCCAGAAGGTGATGATAAGATTGAAAAATATCCAGTTATGTTCCGCCGTGCGGATCTGGTATTGATCACCAAATGCGACTTACTGCCCTACTTCGATTTCAATGTCGATGAAGCCAAAGCGCAGTTAAAAAAGCTCAATCCCGCAACGCAAATCCTCGAAATCTCAATTAAACATGGGGATTCTATGCGCGCCCTCGCCCAGTGGATCGAGCAACATCGGCAAGGAGCTCAATAATGTGCTTATCCATTCCCTCTCAAGTGGTCGCCGTTGACCACGAACGGCAATCCGTCACCGTCGATACCTTAGGCGTGCGCCGCGAGGTCAGCAGTCATTTGATGACTGAGCCCTTGGCCATCGGTGACTATGTGCTTATCCATATCGGGTTTGTGATGAATAAAATCGACAAGGAAGATGCCAAGCAAAGCATTGAGTTATATCAAGAAATTGTCGCAAAACTCGATGGTGAGTCCCGCTAATCCAACGCGATTGTTAAACACAGCTTTCGCCCACAGCCGCACGCGCGCGGCGAGATGGGTGCACGAGGACAAAGCATGTTTGAACTAAAACACTTGTATCAGGGCTTTCGCGATCCAAAGACGATCGCCAGTTTGGCCCATGACATTGCCCAAACGGCCAAAACCGTCAAGGGAGCCATCAACATCATGGAGGTGTGCGGCGGCCATACCCACACCATAATGAAATACGGTTTACTGGATTTACTGCCTGATAATATTGAATTTATCCATGGCCCAGGCTGCCCAGTGTGCATTATGCCCAAGGAGCGTATCGACCAAGCGAGCGTACTTGCCCAGCAGGAAAACGTCATTTTGCTCACCCTTGGCGACATGATCCGGGTACCGGGGTCCCACGGCTCCCTCGCCAGCTTTCGGGCAAAGGGCTGTGATATCCGGCCATTGTACGATCCCTTAGATAGCTTAAAAATCGCCCGAGACAATCCCGATAAAACTGTCGTGTTTTTTGCCATCGGTTTTGAAACCTCAACGCCGATGACCGCCATCTTGCTGCAACTGGCTGAGCAAGAAAAACTGGATAACTTGCTGTTTCACATCAACCATGTGCTGGTCCCGCCCGCTATCGATGCAGTCATGCAGGATCCCAATACCAAGGTGAATGCCTTTATTGGCCCAGCCCATGTCAGCGTGATCACCGGCGCCAACATCTACCGTAGTGCGGTGCAACGCTATGGGACGCCGCTGGTGGTCTCAGGCTTTGAACCGGTTGATGTCATGGAATCCATTTTACGTATTACCCGGCAAAAGGCGGCAGGTCAGGCGCAGCTCGATATCCAATACAGCCGCGCCGTATCAGAAGAAGGCAACCTCCGCGCTCAAGCGACGGTCAATCAGTATTTTGCCATTCGACCGCAGTTTCGCTGGCGCGGCCTTGGGCCAATCCCCAATTCCGCCCTGCAACTCAAAGCCGAATATGCCCACCGGGACGCAGAATTGCGCTTTAAAGACTGCTTACCCGTCAAAGAAATTGATGATCACAAGGCCTGCCAATGCGGCGATATACTGCGGGGGCTGGCCAAACCGAAGGATTGCAAAGTGTTTGGCCGAGGCTGCAACCCAGAAACCCCCTTAGGCAGCTGCATGGTCAGCTCGGAAGGCGCCTGTAATGCCTATTACCGCTATCAAGGCGTCACACACAAGGAGATCCAACATGGCTGACAACCCAAAAGATAAAGCCATTCAACTCAGCCACGGTGGTGGCGGTAAAGAAATGAATGCCCTCATCCGCAACCTGTTTTTTGCCGAGTTTGATAACCCCATCCTTCGCAGTGAAGAAGATGCCGCCAAACTGGAACTGCACGGTGCCACCGCCTTTACCACAGACTCGTTTACCGTCTCGCCACTTTTTTTTGCTGGAGGCGATATTGGCAAACTCGCCATCGCGGGGACGGTAAATGATCTGGCGATGATGGGCGCTGAGCCCCAATATTTAAGCTGCAGCGTGATCATTGAAGAAGGCTTTTCTTTACAGGATCTGACCACCATAGTGCGCAGCATGGCCAAGGAGTTAAGCCACTGCGGCGCACGGATTGTCTGCGGCGACACTAAGGTCGTGCCAAAGGGCTGCGCTGATGGATTATTTATTAACACCTCCGGCATTGGTCGAATATTACGCCCCAATATCTCGGCGGCCAATCTGACACCGGGGGATGCCATTATTGTCTCCCGGGATATTGGTTGCCACGGCGCGGCCATTTTAATGGCCCGTGAAGGACTCGTGCTCGAATCCAACTTGCAAAGCGATTGCGCCACGCTCTGGCCCATCGTCGAGCAATTAATTGCCGCCAATATTCCTATCCATGCGATGCGCGACGCGACCCGCGGCGGATTGTCTGCGGTGCTCAACGAATGGGCCGGTGTTTCCAAGGTCGGGATCACCGTCAATGAGGCGAGTATTCCGGTTTGCGATGAAGTAAAAGGCCTGTGTGAACTCTATGGCTTTGAAGCAACCGATCTGGCCAATGAAGGTACTTTTGTCCTCGCCGTCCCAGAGGAAATAGCCCATGGCGCGCTAGAGATTATGCAGCGCTTTGGTGGCTGCCAACATGCCGCCATTATCGGTACGGTGACCGCAGGCGCGGCTGGCAAGGTTATCCTCAAAACTCCCTGGCAGACCCAGCGTTATCTTGATCTGCCCCAAGGGGAATTACTGCCAAGGATTTGCTGATGCACGAATACTCCATTGTAAGCGCCCTGATTGAACAATGTGAGCAATATGCCAAAGCTGAACAGGCTATGCGCGTCACTCGGGTGGACATTAAATTAGGGGTGATGAGTGGGGTCGAACCTAGCCTACTTAAGACCGCTTTTGACACCTTCAAACTCGATGGCCTATGCCAGCAGGCTGAGCTTAATATCAGGCTGCAGCCTTTAGTGATCCAGTGCTTAGATTGCCAGCATGAGTCAGTGTTAACTGAGCGTTCCGTCCTCTGCCCGGTGTGCAGCAGTTACCGAACTCGCGTCATCGACGGCGAGGACATGCTACTGATGCAACTGGAAATGGAGCAAGGCGAGGCGGAGTCCGCCATGGCCAACGCGCCCTAAAATGCTTATCGCTTGGCACTTAGCACTTAGCACTTAGCACTTAGCACTTAGCACTTAGCACTTAGCCTCAAGCTTCAGATAACGATATCGCGGCAAGCAATCCACTCACCAAACAAAAATGGCTTTAAGCATTCTACGCTTAAAGCCATTTTCTCAATCATTGACCCAGTCGTTAACTCAGTCGTCATCCCGCCATGGTGTATTCAGGACTACCTACAGGCCATCAAGAATAGATAGAGGCCTCGCCTTCAGGGCGCGTTTTAAGCACCCGTAAAAACCACATATATTGCTCTGGGTAGGCCAAAATCACTTGCTCAACCACTTTATTGAGGGCCAACGCCTCATTTTCTTTACCCACCATATCGCTCGGGGCAATGGCTGGCATCACGGTCAACTCAAATTGCCGCCGATGCTGATCGTAACCGATCTTCACCGGAAGCACTTGGGCATTCCCCGCCTGAGCTAAGCGCCCCACCACTGGCAGCGTGGCCTTAACCGTCCCCAGAAAAGGCGCAAACACACTCTGATCTGGTCCTAAATCCTCATCTGGCAGATAAAAAAAGCTGTTACCCCGCTTCAGCTCGGCCAATAGCGCGCGAATACCAGCCTCTCGCATATAGACATGGCCACCACAACGACTGCGCAGCCGATTACTAAACCAATTAAATAAGCCGTTTCGATGGGCTTTGGCCATCGTCACCATAGGTAATTCTAGGTTTAATCGCAGTCCTGCATAATCGATTGGCCACACATGGGGCATGATAAAAATCACCGGCTGGCCCATCGCCTGAGCTGCTTTAACATGCTCAAAACCGTTAAGCGTGACTCGGCGGCGTAAATGTGCCTTTGAACGCACCAATAATTCGCCTTGAGAAAACAGCACCAATACAAAATTTTGCACATTTTCTCGCACTAATGTCTCAATCTCAGTGGCCGATTTTTCAGGAAAACAAGCGCGTAAATTGGCTCTGGCAATACCAATGGGCTTTTTGGCAATCCAAAAAACCAACGTTGCTAGTCGCCTAACAAGCGGATCGCGCACCCCACTAGGCAAGAGTCCAAACAACATTAATAGAGCAATCCCGAGCCAACTCAGCCAATACTTAGGATGTAATAACGCCAATTTAAAATGGCGATCAAAATGTTTTGGCGGTCTTGACAACGCATTCACCTCAAACAGTAGATAATACCCATCACATTATTAATCCGCTTCGCCATTTAAAGATCATGAGAGGCCATGGCTGCACAAGCCCATCCTTCACTCTGAGTTTCTTTAATCTAGCTTGCCTCTGTTAACTTAACGCCGCCCCTACTGCATCCCAAGGGCAGCCGAAGCCATGCTCAACGTCAAGGGCATAAAAACAAAAGTACGTTGAATTTACTGAGAGTAAACAGACAGTTAATGCTATGGGTATAAAACTAAAATATCGACAACAACAATAAACAGGAAAGCCACTCACAACGGAGTGGCTTTCCCATCAATCACACACTTTTACTTACTCGTATTTGCGACTTCAACACGAGTTTTTAGCTTTTGGCCAGGACGGAAAGTCACGACACGGCGCGCAGAAATTGGAATATCTTCGCCGGTTTTCGGGTTTCTTCCCGGTCTTTGATTCTTATCTCTAAGATCAAAATTGCCAAAACCTGATAACTTGACCTGCTCACCACTTTCAAGTGCGCCTCGAATTTCTTCAAAGAACGACTCAACCATCTCTTTAGCGACACGCTTATTTATTCCAAGTGTTTCAAAAAGATGTTCTGCCATTTCGGCTTTGGTAAGTGCCATACTTTAATCCCTCAACGATGCGTTGAACTCGGTCTTTAGGGCAGAAACCACTGAACCTACGGTCTCAGCAATCTCTTTTTCCTCAAGTGTACGAGTAGTGTCTTGTAATGTAAGTGCTATTGCCAAGCTCTTCTTGCCAGGCTCAACACCTTTACCTGAGTATACATCGAACAAGTTTATGCCAACCAACTGATTTTCGCCAACTTTTCTTATTACTTTCATAATATCGCCTGCAGACACACTTTCATCTACTACCACCGCGATGTCACGACGATTCGCTGGGAACTTTGATACTGCTTGGGCTAGCGGTAAACTGGTATGCAATAAAGCATCCAATTCCAACTCAAAAACGATGGTTTTACCATTGAGTCCAAAAGGCTTCTCCAAACTAGGATGGATTGCACCTATATGACCGATGACTCGATCATTTCTCAATATTTCAGCACATTGCCCCGGATGGAGGGCAGAATGTGTCGCTACTCTAAAGCTAAATTCTGATGCAGAAACTGTCAAGCCGATAATGGCTTCTAAATCACCTTTAAGGTCGAAAAAATCAACAGTTTTTGATTCCATCGCCCAATGTTCATCATTTTGCAGGCCTGTAATGACGCAACCGAGCATTGCTTGCTGTCTTACACCAGATTCTGCATTGATATCAGGAACAAAGCGCAGGCCAGTTTCAAAAAGTCTCACGCGATGCTGTTGACGACTTTGGTTGTAGCCCACTGCCGCTAATAAACCGGTGAACATTGACAGGCGCATGGCCGACATTTCACTGGAAATCGGGTTAGGCAACACCATCGCTTCAACACCAGGGTGAACCAAATTTTGCAATTTAGGATCGACAAAACTGTAAGTCACCGCTTCTTGGAACCCACGGGCCACGAGCAGCGAACGAACACGTTTTAGGCTTAAGTCAGTTTCTTTGTGATCCGACATCCGCAGCGCGGCAACGGGGGCAATATTGGGGATATTGTTGTAACCGTAAATGCGCGCCACTTCTTCGATAAGGTCTTCTTCAATTGCCATATCAAAGCGATAGGTCGCCGTGGTCACCTGCCAGCTTCCCTCGCCTGCAACGACGCTGAAACCTAAACGCTCAAGGATTTCAACCACGTCGCTATCCGGAATGGAGTGACCGAGGATCTTATCTAACTTGCTGCGACGTAATACAATTTGTGCAGGTTTTGGTAAGTCAGCATCAGATTTAGCCTCAACCACTGGGCCGGCTTCACCGCCACAAATCTCCAGCACTAAACGCGTTGCGCGGTCCATGACCTTGTGTTGCATTTCTGGGTCAACACCCCGCTCAAAGCGGTGTGATGAATCCGTGTGCAGGCCTAAACGACGTGATTTCCCCATAATCGCTAACGGTGCGAAGAACGCACATTCCAGCAAAATGTCTTGGGTGGTGTCACTGACACCGGAATATTCACCGCCAAATACGCCCGCTAACGCCAATGGGCGCACATCGTCGGCGATAACAAGCGTATCGCTTGGGACCGTGACTTCACTGCCATCGAGCAGGGTGATTTTTTCTGCACCATCACCTAAACGCACTTGGATATCGCCAGTGAGTTTAGCTAAATCAAAGGCGTGCATCGGTTGACCAAATTCCACTAACACAAAGTTAGTGATATCAACGATAGGATCGATTGAGCGGATCCCACTACGACGCAATTTTTCTTGCATCCACAGCGGTGTCGGCGCTTTCACGTTAACATTTTTCACCACCCGGCCTAAATAGCGGGGGCAAGCAGCGGTTTCTTTTACGTTAATCGCCACTTTGGCATCGATTGTTGGGGTGACCGCTTGCCATTGTGGCGCTGTCACGGCTTGGCGGTTTAATACGCCAACTTCACGTGCAAGACCCACCATACCTAAACAGTCGGCGCGGTTCGCAGTCAAGTCCACTTCGATAACGGCATCATCAAGCTGCAAATAGTCACGCAAATCCACGCCTAAAGGCGCATCGACTGGCAGTTCGATAATGCCGTCACTTTCCACATCAATGCCCAGCTCGCTGTATGAACACAGCATGCCTTCAGATGGCATGCCGCGCAGCTTAGCCTTTTTGATTTTAAAATCGCCCGGTAACACCGCGCCCACCATGGCCACGGCAACCTTAAGGCCTTGACGGCAATTGGAGGCGCCACAAACGATATCAATCAGTTCACTGCCACCCACGTTAACTTTGGTCACGCGCAGTTTGTCGGCATCGGGATGTTGAGCACATTCAACCACTTCACCCACCACCACGCCGTTAAACTCGGCTGCGACGGGGTCAACCCCATCGACTTCAAGGCCCGCCATCGTGATCTGGTGGGACAATGCTTCACGGCTTATCGTAGGGTTAACCCACTCACGAAGCCAAGATTCGCTAAATTTCATGCTATTACAGCTCCGTTATTTAAATTGCTTCAGGAAACGTAGGTCGTTTTCGAAAAACGCACGTAAATCGTTGACGCCGTAACGCAACATAGTGAGACGCTCAACCCCCATACCAAAAGCAAAACCAGAGTATTTTTCTGGATCGATGCCCACACTGCGCAGCACATTTGGGTGCACCATGCCGCAGCCTAACACTTCTAACCATTTGCCGT
>NZ_JBOFMC010000341.1:0-3550 GCF_051658185.1 Shewanella sp.
CAACGGCTAATGAAGTAAGAAGCATCGCCTGATAGGGCGGTGAGAAGTCACCCAGTAAAGATTGAAACATCATGCCGCCCTATAATTAGAAAAGTTTCAATAAGATTATTCTAATTAATTGGCGGCTGCAAGCTTGAAAAGGTGCGCTAGCGAAGATCGCGTTTATTGATGGCTTTATCACTGCTGCGCACGCAGGGGGCACTATAGGTTTTTGGTCATAAATACGCTATTGGGGTCGAGCTGGTAATCGGCGAAGGGGCCGCATTGTTCAAAGCCAAACTTAGCATAGAGATGGCGGGCTGGCTGAAAAAAGGCCATTGAGCCGGTTTCTAAACTTAAGCGTTGTACTCCGGCCGCTTTTGCCTCATTAATCAGGTGTTGCAATATCTTCGAGGCCACGCCTTGTTGCTGGTAAGCCCTGGCGGTGCGCATTGATTTGATCTCCGCATGTTCGGCATCTAACCATTTTAGTGCACCGCAGCCCGCCAGATTGCGGCCATGCCACAGTGTCCAAAAGCGAATATTAGGTTGGCGCAGGCCATCGAGATCTAATGCATGTACACTTTCGGGCGGTGAGGTTGCCCGCATATCTTCGAGGTGCTCGGTTAAAAGTGCTGCGATTTCAGGCCCTTTTAAATCGTCTCGTCTAATTATCATCGTTTCTTTCAAGGTAAAACCCTCGCTATTGTCGCTTATTCATCAACGCGTTATCGCTTGTAATGCGTTTTAGGGTAAAAACACCGCGGTAACTGCGGTAACTGCGGTAACTGCGGTAGCTTAAGCAAAGGCTAGGCCAACACTGAGGGCGATGTCCCGCATACCAAACGGCGATTTTTGATGACGCTCATTCAAGCTATGTTAGCCAAGGTAGGCTGTCGGCAAATCGCCTATCCTAAATTGTGCTCGGCTATGTTGGATATAAGCTGTTGAATATTATTGATAGATAAGCTGTGTGAGCAATGGTGGGCAAAGATGGTGCAATATTGAAGGACAAAACACCTGCCGCCCCTTGGGTGGGGCGGGCTGCTATCCATGGATAGACTGACGGCGTCGTCGAGTTAACGCCTTGGCGGCAGCGGTTGCAAGTTGTGTGCAGTCCGCCAGTCGCCTTGGTGTGGGTGGCCGTTATTGCGCCAATTGATTTTCTAGGTTGCGCAGCGCCGTTTTAAGTTTACGGGTATTTTCAGGGCCCATACGGATCAGTAGCTTTTGGGCGCTAGGTAAGGCCTCGAGCTGGGGATCGACAAACTTGTAGTTCACACTGATGGAGTGCAGTTCGATGGGATCTTCAATGATTGGCGCGGCAAGTAACACCTTAATCGCTTGGAGTAGGCGGTCATTAAATTTGGCATTGCTGTAACCTAATTCGGCAAAGGCTTCATCCAGCAGCGGCGTGAGCTGCTTATAGGTGTGCAGCAGGATCTTTTGGTCCATATTGGCAATGACGGACGTATAGGCATCGTATCTGTGATAGCTTTCGGGATTTAAATAGACCTTGTTGGTGATTTCAGACACCGTAAACAGCTTTTCAGGCCCTTTGATGGGGCTCACCTTGCGAGCAAGATCGCCTTGGGCAAGGTTATCAACAAACACCACAAATTGGCGAATGATGTCTTGCTGTACGAGTGAGGAGCCAATGACGTTATTGTTGATGATCCCTAACGCTTTTTGGTGGGCAAAGGCATCGCTTTCAGCTAAGGCGGGAATGGGCTCTACCACTTGAGCGGGTTCGGTGATGACGTTGGTGTCGGTGAGCTGCGCAGGGGCTTCAGGCTGAGGCTCAGTTTCTTCGATGACTGGCGAGCTTTCGAGTGTCATGGGCTCGGCGCTTGGCGGCTCAGGCAATACGACGGGGGCGTTAGGGATGCGTTTGGGGGCATCTGAGTCGCTACTGTAGTAGTAATAGCCGCCGGCGCAAAGGATCACGACGAGTACGATTGCCGCTAAGGCTAGGCGATTACTGCGCGCCGAAGTGTCTGGGGGTGTTATTCTATCATCTTGATTAACTTGCATTTTACATCCTTAGCTTGGGTGTCAAGGTAACATAGTGAATCGAGGCTACGCGCATTTACGCCAATGAACCTAACAGGATTGCTGGTTCATTTTGCAAGTTTGCGCGCACTTGTCTATAGCCAGTGGCGCTGTCGCCTGATTTATTTGTGCCTGCAGCGGCAGGCCGGGCCTATTGGTTTTAGCCGTTTGCCCTAATTGGCCAGGCGTTTTCGCCGCAGTCTTAGCGGTTGCACCATGGTCTAAAGGCCGCCTCGGCTCTACGCCTGTACATACTGCTGGCGGTGCCCTAGCCAGCGATGGATGATGGCATCAACCTGTGCGGGTGCCTGGGACATCACATGGTTGGCGAGTTTATGAATGTGCGGGATTAAGGCTTGATCCCGGACTAAATCCGCAATTTTGAGCTCGGCCAACCCGGTTTGTTTGGTGCCTAGCACTTCCCCGGGGCCGCGAATTTCTAAATCTTTTTGAGCAATGATAAAGCCATCATTACTTTGCCGCAGGACATTGAGCCTTTGGCTTGCGGTCTGGCTTAAGGGCGCTTTGTAGAGTAACACACAATGGCTGGCGATGGCGCCTCGACCGACGCGACCGCGCAGTTGGTGCAGTTGTGCCAGCCCCAAGCGTTCGGGGTTTTCGATAATCATTAAGCTGGCATTGGGGACATCGACGCCGACTTCAATCACGGTTGTCGCCACCAATAAATTGATGGTTCCCGCTTTAAAGTCCGTCATAATTTGTTGCTTTTCAGCACTTTTCATCCTGCCATGCACTAAACCTATCGTCAGTTCTGGGAGCGCTTGGCGCAATTCTTCGGCGGTGTCTTCGGCGGCTTGGCACTCGAGCACTTCGGACTCTTCAATCAAGGTACAGACCCAATAGGCTTGGCGTTTGTCCTTTATTACGCTGTTGCGGACGCGCTCGAGCACTTCATGACGGCGCGAATCAGCAATGGCGACCGTGGTAACGGGCGTGCGTCCCGGCGGGAGCTCATCGATAATCGAGGTGTCGAGATCCGCATAGGCTGTCATGGCTAACGTGCGCGGGATCGGGGTGGCTGTCATGATCAATTGATGGGGATGAAAGCCTTGTTGCATGCCTTTTTCCCTGAGTCCCATGCGCTGGTGGACGCCAAATCGGTGCTGCTCGTCGATGATGATCAAAGCGAGCTTGTGGAAGATAACCTGTTGCTGAAAAATGGCGTGGGTGCCGATCACCATTTGGGCGGCGCCAGATTCAATATCCGCTAAAGATTGCGCCCGAGCTTTACCTTTAAGCTTACCTGCCAGCCAGCCAACTTTTAATCCTAACGGCTCAAACCACGCGGCAAAGTTAGCGGCGTGTTGCTCGGCGAGCAACTCAGTGGGGGCCATCATGGCCACTTGATAGCCGTTTTCAATCGCTTGCAGGGCGGCGAGGGCAGCGACTAAGGTTTTACCAGAGCCAACATCGCCCTGCACTAAGCGCATCATGGGGTGCGGTTGCGCTAAATCTTTACCTATCTCGGCAACAACCCGTTGCTGCGCGCCCGTGGGGT
>NZ_JBOFMC010000342.1:0-6172 GCF_051658185.1 Shewanella sp.
CTTGTTAGCTTGTTAGCTTGTTAGCTGTTAGCGAGTGAGGCTGCGCAAGTTAGCTCGGCTTGCAACAACGGATGATGTTATTAGCCAGATGCTAAGTGGTCCGTTGTTTTTTCAACGCCTTAGTGCATTTTTTTGAGAAAGCGTTTTTAGGTTGTGAGTGGCGTGGAGCATGTGTTTCGGTTCGGCCAAACGATGTGCTTGCTTCGTGTCGGGGGGCGTCGGTGTCGTTGTCACATGCCGTGGGGATGACTGGCGTGCAGAATGTCTGGTTTGCAGAATATCTGGTTTGCAGGATGAAGATGAGCAATTCAATTGTATTTGGGATGGTGACATGGGGGATGCGCGGCTGGCGCTCTCAATAAAAAAGTCGCCCGTAGGCGACCTTTGATGACATGTTAGGCTGTCGAGGCTGGGCTATTTAACCTGCCACTCTAGTTGCTCACCGGCGCGAATGGGCACAACTTGCGTGTCACCAAGCGGATAGGTTGCCGCGACTTCCCAAGGCTTGTTGACCAGCGTGATGGTGTCGCGGTTGCGCGGCAGCTGGTAAAAATCCGGGCCATTAAAGCTGGCGAAGGCTTCGAGTTTATCCAAGGCATTAACTGCAGCAAACGCTTCGGCATAGAGCTCAATGGCGGCGTGGGCAGTGTAGGAGCCCGCGCAGCCACAGGCCGCTTCTTTTTTATCTTTGGCGTGGGGCGCTGAATCGGTACCGAGGAAGAATTTTTTATTACCGCTGGTTGCCGCAGCCAATAATGCCTGCTGGTGGGTATTGCGCTTTAAAATGGGCAAACAGTAAAAGTGCGGACGTATACCGCCTGCGAGCATGTGGTTGCGGTTGTACAGCAAATGATGAGCTGTGATGGTCGCGGCCACGTTATCAGAGGCTTGAGTGACAAAATCGACTGCATCTTGAGTGGTAATGTGTTCCAGCACGATTTTAAGCAGAGGGAAATCGGCAACGATATTGCTCAAGATCGTTTCGATAAAAATGCGCTCACGGTCGAAAATATCAATGGATGAATCGGTGACTTCCCCATGCACTAACAGGAGCATGCCAACTTCTTGCATGGCTTGGAGCACTGGGTAGATGTGTTTAATATCGGTCACGCCAGAAGCCGAGTTGGTGGTCGCACCCGCAGGATAGAGTTTGGCGGCGACAATTTTGCCCGTGGCTTTGGCTTGACGAATGTCTTCAGGGCGAGTGTTATCCGTTAAATACAGCACCATGAGCGGTTCGAACTGTGAACCTGCGGGCACCTGTGCCTTAATGCGCTCGTAGTAGGCGAGGGCGGTATCGGTATTGATGGCCGGGGGCACTAAATTGGGCATGATGATGGCGCGGCCCATATAGCGGCTAACATCGCGGACAGTGTCTTTAAGTTGGGCGCCGTCTCGTAAATGAATGTGCCAGTCGTCTGGGCGGGTAATGGTGAGTGTGGTCATAGGCTTTGATCTTTATTTATGTTGCTGCTGCGAGGGTGGCGCGATCTTATGTGGCTAGGTTTTTACTGTAAAGCAAAACCCCCGGTTTTTATGCGAATAATCATCTAAGAGTGACTCACTTAGGCGTTTTGCGGGCGATGCTTGCCGCTTGCATGGGCGTTATCGGCGCGATCAGGATGCGCCCCGTGGCGCTGCCATGGCTTGCCAAAATAGCGCAAAGCTGGCGTCGCGGTGCGCTTTGTCTTGGCCTAATTGCGGATGATCAATAAAAAAACGAGTCGCGGCGAGGTATTGGCCGTGGCAGTTTTCAAGCATCAAGGGCAGTGGATAAGCGGCAATGAGCCCGGCACTTTGTCCTTGTTCGATGAGTTTGGCAATAAAGCCGAGGATGCTATGCATCGCCTGCTCCCTTATTGGCGGAGCAATCATTGGCGACATAGAGTACTGCTGAAAAAACAGCTGTTTAATCGGATTGGCGAGGGACCAGTCGATGGCGCTTTGCCACAGTTGCCGAGCGCTTTGTTTTAGATCATCGCCCTGCTGATGGTTGAGCAATAACGCATCGGCAAACTCTTGTTTTATCGATAGGAATAAGCACTCCATTAACGCATCTTTGGTGGCAAAGTGATGGAACAAGGTGCCCGTTGCCACCCCAGCTTGTTTGGCAATAGAGGCGGTAGACGTGCTATGAAAGCCTTGACTGACAAAGAGCGTGAGCGCGGTATCGAGAATGGCTTGGCGCTTGTCAGTCATGGCTTGAGGCTTATCGCTTATCGTCTGCTGTGCAGGGGGGGCTAATGGTTTATTCGACATGTCGTTTCTTTATCATCCCAAGGTAATCGCAACATTTTGTGCTCAACATCCAATCATCCACTGCCGCGAGCAGGCGGGGCTCACTAACGTAAAAACAGTTTCATCAGTAGGCGCTGGATAGCCGTGCCATAGGGCGGATGGACAAACTTGCCCGTGTTCAAGCGGCCGCGTTGTAACACGGTTTTCGCATGGCTAAAGGTTAAAAATCCTTCCTTGCCATGGTAATGACCCATGCCCGAGGGACCAATGCCACCAAAGGGAGCATCATCCGCCGCGACATGGAACACGGTTTCGTTAATGCAAACGCCGCCAGAATGGGTATGGCTGAGAATGTGTTGTTGGGTAGGGCCATCAAAACTCATGATATACAAGGCTAAAGGCCGAGGGTGTTGATTGACATAAGTAATGGCGTCATCGACGCTATCGTAGCCGATAATGGGCAGCAGCGGCCCAAAAATCTCTTCCTGCATCAATAGCATATCTTCAGTGACTTGGGTGATAAGCTGAGTCGCCATTTTGCGATTGTGATTATCCAGGCTGTCGTTGCTCGCTGAAATCACCCGGGCACCCTTCGCTTTCGCATCCTCAAGTACCGCCATTAAGCGGCCAAACTGCCGAGCATTAATAATGCTGCCATAATCCTTGTTATCGTTAATGGTGCCGTACATGGCCTGAAATTGTGTTTGATAGGCGGCAATAAACTCATCCACTTTGGCTTTAGGGCATAACACATAATCAGGTGCAACACAGATTTGACCCGCATTCAGACATTTACCATAGATAAGCCGTTCAACCGCGGTGGCAATGGGCATATCTGGGGCGATGATGACCGGGGATTTTCCGCCGAGTTCGAGCGTTACGGGGGTGAGGTTATTGGCGGCGGCGCGCATCACATGGCGCCCGATGGTCGTTGAACCGGTAAAAAGTAAATGGTCAAAGGGCAGGGCCGAAAACTCGGCAGCAATATCGGCCTCGCCCTCAACGACTGCAACATAACTCCTATCAAAGACCTCGGCGAGTAATTGCGTGATCACCTTATTGGTTGCCGGGGTAAATTCCGACATTTTTAGCATGGCGCGATTCCCCGCCGCGATGGCGGTGACCAGTGGGCCGATTGACAACATCACCGGAAAGTTCCAAGGCACGATAATGCCGATCACCCCCAGAGGTTGGTAATGTACGCTGATCTTGGCTGGTGCGAGCAATAATCCTGCATGGCGCGCACTGGGTTTAAGCCAGTTTTTGAGGTGTTTGAGGGTGTAATTGATGTGATTGATGACGGGCATGATATCCGCAATCAAACTGTCATCCTCGGAGCGGTGGCCATAATCCTGGCTCAATGCCTTAACCAAGGGGGTTTTAAAGCGCAGCAAAGCTGATTTTAGGCGCTGTAACTGCGCTACTCGGCTGTGGTAATCCGGATGAGGATTGGCCAAATAAGCGCTCCGTTGCTCACAAAGTAATGCGCTGAGTGGCCTTGCCGCAGCGGGAGGGGTCGCCATATTCATTGTGGAGCTCCTGATTGCAAATCGATATTGGGTACAGTGATTGCGCCATGGCGTCATCATCGCCAATGAGTGATGTCGTGCCAGACCAATTAGCCGTTGCTTAAATGGCGATTGTCGAAATGACGATTGCCTAAATGATGACCGACTGATTAGTCGGTTTATCCTAGCCGCTCGGGTGTCCTGGCGCAAGGGTTTGATGTATTTATGAGCAAGATCACGCTCATCTGGCGGGTTAGCTTCTACACTTATTCAGTAGACTCACTGCAGGGAGTGATATGGTATGACTATGTTAAAGCACGGAATTTCTATCGGGATTGAGCGTTATGGCGACGATGATTTTTTTGTTGCCTTTAAAGCCGTTGGAACCTTAACCCACCAAGACTATTTGCGGATGCAACCGGTGCTTGAGTCAGCACTGGCTGGCGTGCAAGATCCTGATATCTATGCGTTAGTGGATGTGACCGAGCTGGATGGTTGGGAGCTGCATGCCGCGTGGGACGATGTGAAGTTAGGTATTAAACATATCCGCCATTTTGAAAAAATTGCCATTGTCGGTAAAACCACGTTTCAGGAGGTGATGGCTACGCTTGCCAATTGGTTAACCCCTGCTGATGTTAAGTTTTTTTCCGATAAGGGCGCGGCATTGGCGTGGCTTAAGGATTAAGGTTGTAGGCTACACTGTGATGGATAAGTGATGTTTCACCCGACTTCAAGGAGTGCGGATTATGCGTAAAGGTCAAATACTCTGGCCCACAGATTTTTCCCCCACGGCTGCTCATGCTCTTAGCTATGCGATTGAAATGGCAAATTTATATCATGTAGGTTTAACGATTTTACATGTGGTCGATCAACCCGTTGGCGATGAAAACTTTATGATCCTTGCCATTACACCAGAAGAACTGGCAAAAGGGATGGAGGAGGCCGCTGCCATCAAAATGCAAGCATTGTTAAAGGGCTTAAAAACTGAGTTGCCGATCACCACGCTGATCCGCCGCGGCGATGTTGTTGAGCAGATTTTAGAAGAGGCTAATAGTAAAAACGTCGGCATGGTGGTCATCGCCAGCCATGGCCGCACTGGGTTGTCCCACTTTTTACATACGAATGTCGCCGAAGAAGTGGCCAATGGGGCGGCGTGTCCGGTGCTGGTGGTCAAATAGTTTGCCGTCATTGACTGGGGGCATCCATCCAAAAGAAAGGGCGCAACTTGCGCCCTTTCTTTTTGATAGATAAAGCATAATTTATTAACGGTAGACGTAGATCATTGTGTTGGAATAGTGTTATTTTGACACGCAATGATAACACCTAAGCGATTAACTTAAGGCTTTCACTTAAGGGGATTGTTTAAGCTTTGTGACGGATAACATGATGCGTAATCAAGACATATTATGCCCCACCGATTTTTCGGCGACAGCCGAGCGCGCCCTCCATTATGCAGTGGAAATGGCCAATCTTTACCGTGTGAATATTTGTCTCTTACATGTGACTAGCCCGGCCAAAAGTGCCCATTGGTATGGTATCGCTGTCGATACTCCCGCGGCATTGGAGCAACAACTGGCTGAATTTGTCGACGCTAAGATGCAACACTGGCAGCAGCAAATGCAAGCGGGGTTGGCACCTGGACTGACGGTTTACCCCGTTGTGCGCCATGGGCAAGCCAGTGAAGAGATTGTGGCGCAGGCGGCCCATGCCGGTATGGTAGTGATCGCCAGCCACGGCAGCAGTGGGTTAGCGGACTTTTTGAAACACCCTGTGAGTGCCGATGTGGTGAAATTGGCAACATGCCCAGTGTTAGTCGTTAAATAAGCTTTGATCGTTGTGGGTGTTAAGTGACTTGACCCCGATAGTGGCGAAAGCATGGTTTGAGAGCTAGCCCTATTTAACACGCCATTTTATGCTTAGTTAGTTGAATAAATAGATGTTTTTATAATTACTTTCTTTGTCAGCGGGCCTTCTATGAACATATCGTCAACGGTAACATCATCCATTTCAAAACAACATAAGGCATTCTTACGTAAGCTTTATTTGGCGCATTTAATGGATGATGAGCGCCACAATCTGCTTTCTCTTACTCAAGTCACGGGGATGGCGCGCCGTACCCTGCAGGATGCGATAGCGGCCTTTGAGGATATCGGCATACGGGCAGAATTTATCCAAGATGGCCAGCGTCATAATGCCGGTTATTATCGCGTGATCACTTGGGGGCCGATTAGCAGCGCGTGGGTAGATACCCATCTGTCTGAAATTGAAGAGTTAATTGGTGTTACTCCTCCTTTGGAGGCCGCTTGTTAATCACGGCTGCGGTCAAATGACCTTTTGCATTAAACACTGAGTATTCAAAAAAACACTCAACATTCAAAAAACACTCAACATCAGAGCTAAAAATTTAGCCGCGAATATCACGACTA
>NZ_JBOFMC010000343.1:0-5428 GCF_051658185.1 Shewanella sp.
GCAGCTTTTGAATAAACCAAGCTATTTGCACCTTGAATTGAGGCCTTCAAGCCATTTAAAGCTGATACGCGCGCATCGCCTTGCAGGTTAATAAACTTAGGCGCAGCGGTGACTGCAAGAATACCTAAGATAATGATCACGACGACTAATTCGATTAAGGTAAAACCTTGTTGTTTTTTCATATAAAACGACCCTTTTGTGAAAACCAATTAATTAAATCACTTGTAAACAAACTTAACAATAAACTCATTCGCTCATGCTATTAACACAGCAAATTAAGGCGTAACTGGGGGTTGGGTAAAACTTAACACTTTCCCGGTTCCGGGGTTATAGATCACCCCTCTCGCTCCAGGACTCGATAAATTCGGAGCAGGAGTAGGAACGCCGGTGGTTGGATCTAACACGAGTGAGGCCACTTGGTGGTACACGCACAAATCTAACCCACTCACTGGTAACCCATTAATACTATTTGAGCTACCACCGACACCGTCAATCATTGTGACCGTGTATTGCTGATGACGAGCATCATCAGTGTAAAGCACATTACGCGGCGCACTTTGCAGTACGGTATTAAATACCTGCTGACAGCTTGCATCCGTCATCGCCGTCGCATCCTTCACCGACATCCCCGTTGGATAACCAAAACGGGGGTCGAGGCTAATTGTGGTGCCATCAAGCATCACGCTATTCCCTGTACGGCCGTCGACCTCCCATTGTGAGCGCACAAAGCTCACAGCAGCAGAAAGACCGCCCGCCACGCCGTCGACACTGGCATCCTTGGCATCATCAGTCACGTTTAAAAACCGTGGGATAGCCGTGGCCGCGAGCAGTCCCAAAATGACGATCACAATGACCAGTTCAATTAATGAAAAACCATGATGATATCGCTGTGTCTTCACTTGATTGCTCCTAGATAGAAAGCCGCAGATTATAACAGCGTAATGCCGACTAAACTGCGCGTTATTTAACACTCTTTTACTGCGATGCCAAAAAAATGACCCTGCCAAAATCCTGTTGGTAGCTGAAGCCATCGCCGTTTTGGGTGTGAAAATGGCAGCTATTATCCTGCGCCACATACTCTGCCACTAAGGCATTCACCTTAAGTTCCGTCCCCATTAATTGCTGCCACAATTGCTGGCAACCTTGGCCATCTGGCGAGGGCGGCGCGGGCCAACCGAACTCATTCATCGTCACCACGCTGGGTTGATGATGCGGGTGATGCGCAAATGCTTGCCAAGTGAGTTGCAGTTGGGAAGGCTTACCCAGAGATAACCATTGGGCGCGAACCATCGCTAACACATTTACCCAGCGAGAATGCTGCTGCTCGAGGGGCCCCGCGCTCAGCGGCGGTAAGCGCGAGAAATATTTTATCCCAATTACCGCCACTATCACCAAGACCAGCGTCAAGGTGACCATGCAGCCATACCCACGCAGCAGCTTATGTTCTGCCTGTTGTTGACGTTGCATCTAGGCACACACTTTACAATACAACGTGTTGTTTGGGCGCCGTCATCATTATTTGCCCCCCTTAACCACGTTTAACATATCCCACATGGGCAGGTAGATCCCGAGTGCTAACACCAATACGATTACCGCCACGATACCGATGAGGATGGGCTCTAATTTGGCGGTGAGGTTTTTAAGATCATAATCGACCTCACCCTCATAAAAATCGGCCGCATCATTTAACAGGTGATCAATCTGCCCTGTTTCTTCCCCCACGGCCACCATCTGCAACACTAAAGGGGTAAACAATTGGCTGTGTTTAGAGACCCTGAGCACGGAGTCGCCTGATTCAATCCCGCGGCGCATGCCGACAATGCTATCGTGCATGTACGCGTTATCCACGGCATCGGCCACCAAACTTAACGCTTGGGTCATCGGCACCCCGGCACTGAGCATCATCGAAAAACTGCGACAATAACGGGACAAGGTTGAGCGCTCGATAATCGAGCCAACCACAGGGATACGCAATTTCCACTTATCCCATTGCTTTTCACCCCGCTCACTGTGGTGCCAATAGCGGATGCCAATCATCCCGACCACGAGGCTCATTAACATCAGCGGCCAATAATGGACAAAAAATTGCGATGTGCCGATTAAGACTTTAGTGGCCCAAGGCAAATCGGCCCCGAACCGACTAAACATGTCGGCAAATTTGGGGATCACCATCATATTGAGGATCACCATCGCAAGTGCAATCGAGATCAACACAAACAGGGGATAACGCATTGCCGCTTTAATGCGGCGACGGGTTTCCTGTTCACGCTCGATATAGCCTGAAAGCTGCAAAAAGGCCTCTTCGAGCTTGCCGGTATTTTCTCCCACATGCACCATAGCGACAAACAGCGCATTAAACACCTCGGGATGCTGGTTCATGGCGGAGGATAAAGGCCGCCCCGCCGTGAGCTGCTCAGAGATATCATTCAGCGCCTGTTTCATCCGCTCGGTGCGCGCGGTTTCTGATAGCCCCGCAATGGCACGCAACATTGGAATGCCAGCACGAGTCAGCGAATACATTTGCCGAGTGAAGATCTGTAGCTCGTCTAAGCTGACTTTACCGCGCCAGAGCTGAGCCACAGAAAAGGTGCGGGTGCTTTTCATTGTCTCCACTTCAAGGGGAATAATGCCTCGCGCCAGCAGCATATCCGCCGCCGCGCTTTGGGAGCTGGCATCCAATTGCCCGGTGATGGCTTGGCCCTGCCCATTACGGCCACGGTATTGATATACAGGCATGATTACGCCTCAGTTTCGACTTGACCGGCGCCCGCTTGCGCATGCCCCGGCGGTAATTCACTCACATCTTCCATCAGCTTGGCGACCTCTTCAATCGTCGTCATGCCTTCACTTAAATATTGCAGAGCTGATTCAGCCAACGGAGTAAAATGTGGGCTGGCATAGGCCGCACGCGCAAAATGTTGCGGATCCCCGCTACGCATGGCATCGATCATGGCTTCGTCCAATTCGAGCATTTCAAAAATACCAATACGCCCACGATAGCCACTGCCATTGCAGCTCTGACAGCCTGTCCCCACCTTGAACCTCGCACGCGAAAAATCCATGGCACTCACACTCGCCAGCCACGCCTTTTCTTGCACTGTGGGCTGATATTCTACGCCGCAGTGATAACATACTCGCCGCACTAAACGCTGAGAAATAATCACCCTCAGGGCGCTCGCCACCAAATAACTTGCCGCTCCCATATCAAGCAAACGCAGGGCGCTGGTTACCGCATCATTGGTATGCAGGGTCGAGAGCACAAAATGCCCCGTTAACGCCCCACGTAGGCCAATTTCAACCGTTTCATGATCGCGCATCTCCCCGACCATAATAATGTCTGGGTCTTGGCGTAAAGTGGTACGCAACACGTTAGAAAAATCGAGGCCAATCTTATGGTTAACTTGAACTTGGTTAATCCTCGGCAATTGGTATTCCACCGGGTCTTCTACCGTAATTATCTTGCGATCCGCAGTATTGAGCTCACTTAAGATGCCATACAAGGTGGTGGTTTTGCCGCTACCCGTGGGGCCCGTCACCAATAACATGCCGTGCGGCCGCTGAATCTGCTTGCGGATCCGCGCCAAAATCGCCGGTGGCATACCGGTTTCATTGAGCGTTAACAAACCTGCCGACTGATCGAGTAAACGCATCACCACTGATTCGCCGTGATAAATCGGCATAGTCGACATCCGCACATCAATCTTATGGCCTTTGATGTCCATGTGAAAACGGCCATCCTGCGGTAAACGTTTCTCCGAAATATCAAGCCCTGCCATCAACTTAAGCCTTAGCACTAACGCGGCGGCGATGTTGACTTCCTTCAAAATGGTCTCATGTAACTGCCCATCGATCCGCTGCCGGATCCGCAGCACCTTTTCTCCCGGCTCGATATGAATATCTGAGGCGCGCATTTGTACTGCGTCTTCAAAAATCGACTGCAGCAACTTGACGACTGTGGTTTCATTATCGCTATCGCCCGCAGTTAAACTGGCTAAATCAAACAACTTATCGGCGGCATATTCCTCTTCAAGCTTACCGGCAATTTGTGCGATTTGTTCCGTGCGCCGATACAAATGATCAAACGCCTCTAGCAGCTGCTGCTCTGGCGCGACGGCAACCGTCAAGCGCTTAGGCGCGAGCACCATTTCTAAGTAGTCCAGCGCCTGCAAGTCAGCAGGGTCACTCATCGCCACTAACACGTTGTCGCCATTATCTTCTACCGCAAGCGCACGAAAACGCCGGGCCTGCACTTCGGGGATAAGTTGCACCACCGCCGCTAACATAGGCCGCTTACTGATATCCAATAACGGCAGATTGAGTTGATGGGCGAGAAACTGCAGCAGCTGTTGTTCACTAATGGCTCGCATATCAATCAGCGTACGCCCCAATTTGTGCCCAGTATCACGCTGCTGTGACAATGCCTGTTGCAATTGCTCGGCACTGATAATGGATTCTTGTACCAGCAAATCGCCTAACCGCATCTTTAATTTAGGTTTCATTGGCTATCTCCTAATTGAGTTAAGCGCTGTTCAATAAAGGCGGTCGCCTGTGATGACAGTCCTGCATGGGTTAACGCGGTGCGGTAGGCTTGGCGTGCATGATGATATTGTTGCTGAGAATCAAGGGCGTAAGCTAAGCCCATCCACCATTTTCCCTGCCGGGGTTCTTGCTGTAATAGTTTACGATAGGCTTGCTCTGCCAAAGCAAATTGTCCCTGTTTTTGGGCTAAATCGGTTTGCGCCAACCATTTTTGCCGAGCTAACTCATGATCATCAGGGATCAACTCTAGGCTTGCTAGCGCCTCTACCCCATCGCCCTTAGCCTGCTGCACCCGAGCTAATAACAGTGCAAATTCAAATTCTTGTGGATAAAGCAATATTCCTTGGGCGAGTACGGCGCTCGCCTGTGACCATTGTTCTTGGCCATAGAGCAACGCTGCTTGCTGCTTACGAGCAGCATGTAAACCCGGGGTCAGCGTTAAGGCCTGCTGATAATGGTTAATAGCCTGACGAAGCTCGCCCTGCCCCTCTGCGGCTTTGGCCAAAGCCAGCTGTTTTTGCGCTAATTGCGGGGGCGTCAAACTCACCTCGGTCACCGTCATCGCGCGCTCAGCTTGTGGATAAGCGGCACTGGCGGTATTGGCTGTATTGACAGCACCGCTTACATTCGCGGCGCCGAGGCTGTTAACCGCGGCGCTGCTGGCTGCACTCTCTAGTGCAGTATTAGCGCTCACCATTGCAGTATTTGTGTTCACCATTGCAGAATTAGCACTCACCACTGCAGCGCTGGGCTCTGGTGTGGCGACCGGCGTTGCGGCTGCGGCGCTAACACCAGAACTCGTCACTAGCGCCGGGCTGCTTGCTACAGCGTTTTTCGTCGCAATGGCGCGCGCATCCACAGCCGCAGTTGTTGGCGCAGCGCTATACTC
>NZ_JBOFMC010000344.1:0-2773 GCF_051658185.1 Shewanella sp.
GTCTCGTTGCGCTTAGTTTCATTGCGATTAGTGTCGTCGGGTTTTGTGTCATTTGCTCAGTGTTTTGGCGTCGGTGAGCCTGTTTGCTTGGCGTCGTGGAAAGGGATGAGTATTTAATTGATAATAGCAGTAACATTCAATCATAACGGCTAGGTGTTATTTGCACATTAGCACTTTACAAACAGGGACTTCATCTAAGGTTGTCGTGTCGTATCTTTAAGGGCATGAGAAGATATCGGATGATCTGCTAGGGTCGCTGTTACCCGGCGCGATTAAAATTGACGAATTTGCTCGTCTTTTTTGCTTGTTCTTCGCAGTGGTTTTTTCTAAGGTAAATGCCCATTCTTTTCACTCTGGTGCATTATGAATAGCGAGCTGCAATTACAGGTTGAGCATTGGTTAGCCCAGGATCCCGATCCACGCACACAAGCCGAGTTACGAAGCTTGCTGGAACAGCAAGATGAGCAAGCACTCGCTGCGCGTTTTGCGGGGCGCCTTGAGTTTGGTACGGCCGGTTTGCGTGGGATTGTGGCCGCCGGTCCGATGGGGATGAATCGTCTCGTTATCCGTCAAACCTCGGCGGGGCTTGGGGCGTACCTACTCGAACACGTTAGCGACGCAACTGAACGTGGGGTGATAATTGGTTACGATGGACGCCATGATTCGCGCATCTTTGCCCATGATACGGCAAGTGTGCTTACCGCGATGGGCATTAAGGTGCGTTTGACCGCTAAGGTCGCCCCCACGCCTTTAGTGGCCTTTGGGGTAAAGCATTTTAATGCTGCGGCCGGTATTGTGGTGACCGCAAGTCATAATCCACCGCAATACAATGGGTATAAAGTGTACTGGGGAAATGGCGCGCAAATTATTACGCCCCATGATGCGGGGATCGCCGCCAAGATTGAGCTTGCGGCCAGCCAATCTATTCCATTTTTAGCCCATGAAGCGGGCATCAATCAAGGCCGATTGCAGTTGCTTGAGGATGAGTTTTATCAACGCTATCGACGCGCAGTGATGCAAGCCGAAGTGTTGCAACCTCATACAGCGCCGCAGCGCGTCAGTATTGCCTACACGGCAATGCATGGCGTAGGCGCTGATATGGCCGAAGCGGTACTGAGCGATGCTGGTTTTACCCAAGTGTATAGCGTGGCGGCGCAGCGCGAGCCTGATGGCGATTTCCCTACGGTTAACTTTCCTAATCCTGAAGAAAAAGGCGCGATGGACTTAGTGATTGCCGAGGCGAAAAAACACGGCGCGATGCTCGCTTGTGCTAATGATCCAGATGCGGATCGTTTTGCGGTTGCTGTGCGTCAGGACGATGGTGAATATCAGATGCTGACGGGCGATCAAGTGGGAGTGCTCTTGGGGCATTATCTCCTTAGCCATGCCCGTTCCGAGCAGCGCCTCGTTGGCACTACAATTGTTTCTTCCAGTTTATTAGCTAAGATTGCCAAGCGCTTTGGCGGGGAATGTTATACCACGCTCACCGGCTTTAAATGGTTGATGAACGTGGGCATGGCCAAAAGTCAGCCCCAAGCACAATTCTTATTTGCCTATGAGGAAGCCCTCGGTTATACCGTTGGTAACATGGTGTGGGATAAAGATGGTCTCTCAGCGTTGGTGGCTTTTGCCCAATTCACCGCCGAACTGGTCGCAAAGGGGCAAACTATTTGGGATAGATTGGAGCAAATTTACCGTGAGCATGGCTTCCATTTAAATACGCAAGTGAGTATCGCCTTAACGCCTGGCACGCCTGATATTGGCGCTTACTTGCGTGAATTTCCCCCCGCCGCGATTGGTGACCAAACCATAGTGTCAACAGAGGATTTCAAAACCTTAGAGCGTCGTTTTGCCGATGGTCGGCGAGAGCCAATCGAGCTGAGCGCGAGTGATGTGTTAATCTATCGTTTAGCCAATGGCGCGCAGGTGATCGTCCGGCCATCGGGCACTGAGCCTAAAATCAAATGTTATTACGAGGTGGTTGAGCCTATGAATGCCTACGATAGTTTGCAGAGTTGCCAAGTGCGGGCGATGGCGGCCATGGCGCGTTTTATTGATGCTCACCAAGCCAGTTTGCCAAAATAGCCCTTGGTGAAAGGTTACAGATAAGAGGGATCTGGCATTTGTGCGACTGCTTTTGTTTGGCCATAGGCGAGCGGGTACAAAGGAATGAAGTCACACTGAAGTAAGCGGAATAAAAAAGCCTTCCTTTATCATGAGGAAGGCTTAACGGTTGATGATCGCGATTAACGATTACAGTTTGAGTAGCACTTTCACATCCGCAGTGACCGCTGACTCATCAAGGTAACCAATGGCATTGGGGTTAGCTTTGATTGCATTAATCATCGCAGCACTGTCACCAGCGACGACAGGTGCTGTTGCCTTTCCGGTAAAGACTAAGCGTGACCAATTTGATTGTAACTGAGCATCGGTGCGGCCAGTGGTTTTACTATGAAACTCGGTACGCTCGGCACTGCCCTCTGGTAATTCAAATAATTGCGCGTTAGCACCGTTAGGCAGTTGTTGACCCTTACCTAAATACAGTTGTTTAACCGCATCGCTACTGATGGCGTCTGGCCCTTGGCTATTGCCAATCACCACCACCGCAGCATTAGCAGAAAAACAAGCGCTCATTATCAGTAAACCAAGAATGGATTTTTTCATGTGTTTCATTCCTTAGAATACAAAGTCGATAGAGGCTGAGTAAACGATGCTATCGTCATAAATAGGTTTAAATGTCGTTGTGTTAACATTGCCTTCAAGACCGCCATTT
>NZ_JBOFMC010000345.1:0-13613 GCF_051658185.1 Shewanella sp.
CAACCTGGGGTAAGCACTTGAGAGAGGCGCGTGAGCTGGTGGGCAAAGTAGCTTAAGTTTTTGGGAAGCTTCATCAACACCAGACTAAGATGATTAGGCAAAGGGTCCCGGCTGGTGAGCCAGTGCAGATTGTCCATGGTCAAGTGATTGCGGCTATGATTTTGCTGCGTGCCTAATTGGCTTGTGCGCGCATCGGTTTCAATATACAAGGGCCAGTCGTGATGTAAGCGGGATAAGCCACAGCTTAATGCACCAAAACTGTCGTTGATGATGGCGGTGGGCAGTGGCGCTTGCGCTGTGGCGATGAGCTCTTTAAGTAAATGCTCATCGGCGGCATCCCAGGCTTGAAGATTGGATTGCTGCTCTGCTGGATATCGTAGGAGTTCAAGCTCAATATCCGCGACGGAAAATTGTGTTGTCATGTGCCACACTGCGCCTATAAAAAAGTGCCAATAAAAATAAGGCGCAGATTATCGCAGATTTCCAGATTGAGTGCGACGACTAGCAAGGAGAGGGCGATGCAGTACCGGTTATTTGAATGTGAGCCTACTGAACTGCGAGAGGGTGATGGCGGACACATTCGCCCACCGATTAGCTTAGTGCGTGGCTATCTGAGTGAGCGCCAACAGTCGTTGTTGGTTAAGGAGGCGCAGCGCTATCCATTCACTCGGCCGCAAATTCAAGTCTTTGGGCGCAAGCACGCTATTCCAAGGCAGCAGGTGTGGTTTGCTAACGACGGTTGTGATTATCTTTACTCGGGGCTGCTGATTAAGGCCGCGCCTTGGCCTCCCTATGTGGGCAAGCTTAGGGATAAACTCGCGGCGGAGTTTGCCTTGGCCAGCAATGGGGTGTTAGTCAATTACTACCACAATGGTCAGGATTGCATGGGGGCTCACAGTGATGATGAGCCCGAAATTGCCCCAGGCAGCGATATAGCCTCGGTGACGCTCGGTGCCAGTCGCGATTTTGTGTTAAAGCATAAGCAGAGTTCTACTAAATATATTATTACCTTAGGCAGTGGCGATCTGCTTATCATGCATTGGCCGATGCAGCAGGATTGGCTGCATAGCTTGCCGCGGCGTTTAGCGGTGAACGAGCCCCGTTGGAATTACACCTTTAGGCAACTCATCCCCTATTATCACGGGCCGCGCTAAGTGAGGGTAAAAGGTTTGCGGCTAGCCAGCGCGATGGGGTGTGCGGTGTCATGCACCCGTGACGTGGGCTAGCGTCACCCGTGAGTTATTGTGTATTTACAGGCAATTTGCGGGCGTGAATTTGATCTTTTGATATCGACGTATTACTCTGCCGCCACTGGATTTTCCATTCTGAGATTCGAATATGTCCGATCATCAAGTGCAAGGTACTGTCGCGACGGCGATAACCCTGAAGTTAACTGAGCATTTTTCGCCAACCCACTTAGAAGTCCTCAACGAAAGTCATCGTCACCATGTGCCCCCCAATTCAGAAAGCCATTTTAAGGTGGTGATTGTGAGTGAGCGGTTTAGCGGGCTGCGCTTATTGGCGCGCCATCGCCTAGTCAATGACTGCCTTATGCAGGAATTGGCAACGGGCGTACATGCGTTATCGATGCACACCTATAGCCCAAATGAATGGCATGCTGACGTGTTAGTCCCTAAAACCCCTAATTGCCGTGGCTAACAAACTGGTTATCTTATCGCGATTATCGTCGATGTTGCCTTGAAGATGAGGTTATTCGCCATTGAGCTCGTTCGCGGTTAGGGAAGATGAGATGATTTTATCTAAGATTATCTTGTTATCGGCCTAATTCATTTGGTGTTATGCTTGCAGGCCATCAATCGATTATTGCAGTGGCGCTGATATCGCCCTGAGAATTTGGAGCCCTCTATGCCATTACTTGATAGCTTTACTGTGGATCATACTCGGATGAACGCCCCGGCCGTGCGCGTCGCAAAGCAGATGAGCACTCCTAAAGGCGACGCGATTACAGTATTTGATCTGCGGTTTTGTGCGCCAAACAAAGAGATCTTGAGTGAACGTGGGATCCATACCCTTGAGCATTTATTTGCAGGGTTTATGCGGGATCATTTAAATGGTGCCGATGTTGAAATTATTGATATTTCTCCCATGGGCTGCCGTACCGGCTTTTATATGAGCTTGATAGGCCAGCCCTCTGAGCACCAAGTTGCTGATGCGTGGTTAGCCGCGATGGAAGATGTGCTTAAGGTCGCCTCTCAAACTGACATTCCGGAGCTGAACGAATATCAATGTGGCACCTATGAAATGCATTCTTTGCAGCAAGCACAAGATATTGCTCGCAATATTATTGCCGCTGGCGTGAGTGTGAATCGCAATGACGAGTTAAAGTTAAGCGAAGATATTTTAGAGCAGCTGTAAGACCTCCAAGGTCTTTGGCGAGACACTTGGCCCAAGCCGTGCTCGCCACTTTAGCGTGTTAAGCCGCAATGCAAGAAAGCGACCTAGGTCGCTTTTTTTTTGGAGCAAACTCAGCTACTTTACATTTGGGTAACATTGATGTTGACCGGTTTAAGGTTGATGCCATCACATTCTAACAATATGGCGCCGTACGCTAACCAACACTTTTTGGGAGCTGGGTATGTCTAATCGCTGTTTTAGGGTCTCGCTTATCGCCACTGCAGTGGCGCTGGCTTATTTACCACCACTCGTTTCACCGCCCAAGGTATTGGCGACTGAGCTCACCGCTCTAGCCGAGGCGCAGTCTTCGCGCGACGGTGAACTGACGCCTAGCTCCACTTATTTGCACCGCTCCTCACGTTTTTTAACCCCCGCCGATCCCCAGAGCCAGACTCCGCAGCGTCTTGAGTTGAGTCCGCAAGAGCGCAACCTCCATGATAATGAGCTGATGCTTTTAGGCCAATTAGGTGGCTTGACGCTGCAGTCTGCTGATCGCAGCACAAATCCCCTGCAAATCAGTATGCGCTCAGCGACTCAAGGGCTAGGGGTGATACAAGATAGGGTATATTTTTCCCCCGCCCCTTATAGCGCACCGCAGCTGCAGTTATTGCCTAATCCGCTATTACAACAAAGTGTTAGCATAAGCCCGCTGGCGGATGGTGCCAGCGGTGGTCAGGGTTCCTTTGGCACCCTCGATTATCAGACGCTTACCATTAGCCAACCTCAATCGGTAGCGGGGGTTATGTTTGAAGGTGCCGCCGAGGGAGATGCGCATGCGGGGATGCACTGGGGGGTTAAACAGCAGCAATATGGCATGGTGCTGGCGGCGGATCATCGTCGCAATCTTGCCGATGATGATGTGACCTATGGCGCGGCAGCGGATAGCCAAACAACGGATCTGCTGTTTAAGGTCAATGCCGAGAGCTTAGTCGGCGCGCGTAGTCCACAGTTCACCGAGTTTTCTTATCAGTTTTATGATGATGACAGTTATCGCTCACCGATAGGTTTAACCGCAAGTGATTGGTTAAGTGGGCAACAGCCGGGTTATTCGGCCACGGCATCGGATAAGCATGATGGGCAGCGACATAAATACCAGCTCGCCCATCACTTGCTGCAAGGGAATCGGCGAGTCATCACGGATTTTTACTATCAATCCTATGAACAGCAGGTAAGCCAATTAAGTCAATTTAATGGGCAACCCATTGATAATGATGTGCTTGCCGCCATTGCTCAGTTTGATAAGCAGCCCGAAGCCGCCGGTAGCCAATTAACTACGCTCAACCAAGATAACGATTACAGCGCCTTTGGGGTGCAAACGCAGTCAATCAATCAATATGGCCAGCATCAAGTCACTTATCGACTGCGTTATCATACGGATAAAGCGCAGATGCGCGTTGCTGAGCAGGCAAGATTTTGGCAGGCCGATCGCAGTATTGTCAGTGGCGAACGGGGCCAGCCCTTAGCTTATCGCGATGAGGCGAGTGCTTTTACCTCCACCATTGACTCCCGGCTGCGTTGGCAGGATCTGCAGATCATGCTGGCGTTAACTTATGAGGATGTAGAGGTGAGCCGCCAGCCCGAATTGGCTGAGCAAGGATTAGAGTTGGTGGACTTTTCGGACAGTGATTGGCTGCCGCAGTTAGGGGTGGCATATCAAATGCGTGACTGGCGCTTAAGTGCCGATATTCGCCGAGCATGGAGCGCGGCCAGTGCTGGCAATGCTAAGCAGGAAGCGCAGGCATCATTGCATTATCAGCTTAAGCTGCAATATGAGCATGAGGCTGTAACTGCGCAATTAACTGCTTATCAGCAGGAATTTGACAATCTCCATGTCGATTGCGCCGCTTACTCACAATGCACCGATAGCCGGTTGTTAACGCAAGAGAACATTGCCGACGTGCATACCTACGGCGTCGAATTGGGCATAGGTTATCGGGCGCAGCTCTCACAGTTGCAGTTCCCCTTAAGCGTGAATTATCAATATGTAAATGCACAGCACCAAAGTGCGAATTGTACGGCATTCCTAGGATGTGTCAGCGCAGGGGAAGCGTTATCTTGGCTCCCTGAGCAGCAGTGGCAATTAAATGCAGGATTAAGCTTTGGGCACCAAGACATTAATCTGCGTGCCTTATATCAGTCCGAGCGGGATTTTACTCCATTGGGAGCCGCGTTTGCGCCGATCCCGGCAGGCTGGCGGGTCGATTTGGTCGCCAATTATGCCATTACCGAGCAACATGGGCTGTATGTCCGCATCGAAAACATGCTGGATGAATCTTTGGTAACCACAGCATCAAATAGCGGAATTCATCTTGCCAATGGACGGATTAGCTATTTAGGTTATCAATGGCATTTTTAAATGAATGGATATGCTGCATCAATCTGTACTGGCGTGATGCAGCTAACATTTTCCCTCCTTGCTTTTTTGATGCTTCAGCCCTTATCTAAATTAATTCTTTAAAAATTAATGTTATAGTCATTGCCGATTGCAATGTTATTGCCTGTTGAATGATCACGAATTCAGCGGGGGGATGCAGCCGCGCATGTTTGTTTTAAATCCTTAATTTAGATTTAAAAAATACCCATAATTTTCGTAGCGACAGCATAACAATTGGGGTAGAATGCGCGCGACCAGCGTGATTGCGATCGCATTTCTGTGATAAACCTGCGCTAGCTCAATGCGATAGGTTTTGTTTAAAACCTGAGTATTTAGCAGGAACGCGGCGCATTGTCTTTCCTTCAAAACGTAGTGCTTGTGGATATGATTACAATTAAGAAAGGATTGGAACTGCCTATAGCAGGCGGACCAGAGCAAGTTATCCATAATGGCCCAGCCATTAAACATGTAGCTACTTTGGGTGAAGAGTATATTGGCTTACGTCCTACAATGAAGATTAAAGTGGGCGATAAAGTACAAAAAGGTCAGGTTCTTTTTGAGGATAAGAAGAATTTAGGCGTTAAATATACGGCTTTAGCCAGTGGTACTATTTTAGACATTAACCGGGGCGCCCAGCGTGTACTGCAGTCAGTCGTGATCCAAGTGGAAGGTAACGAAAGCGTTACCTTTGCGAAGTATGATGCCGCTGCACTCGATACGCTTGAACCGCAATTAGTCCGTGATAACCTGATCGAATCAGGTTTGTGGACCGCATTGCGTACTCGTCCTTTCAGCAAAGTGCCAAGGGTAGATTCTTCTGCCGCCGGTATTTTTGTCACCGCCATTGATACTCAACCCCATGCCGTCGATCCTGTTGTGGTGATCCGCGAGCATAAAGAAGATTTTGCTAATGGTCTTAGAGTGTTAGCAAGACTCACCGAGGGTAAAGTTTACCTTTGTAAGGCGCCTGGCGCCGATATTCCTGCCGCGAATGCCCAAGTTGAAGAATTTGCAGGTGTTCACCCTGCAGGCTTAGTTGGAACTCATATTCACTTTTTATTACCAGCCTCTGCAAAACGTACGGTTTGGCATATCGGTTACCAAGACGTCATAGCCATTGGTCAGCTATTTACGACGGGTGAACTGAATACTGAGCGTGTTATTGCGATTGCGGGTCCTAAAGCGGCAAAACCTAGACTGGTTCGCACTGTGTTAGGGGCGAGCATGGCGGAATTGACCGCGGGTGAAGCATTAGATGGTCAGATCCGTTTGATTTCAGGCTCGGTACTCAACGGTCGCACTGCTGCAGGCGTGCAGGGGTATTTAGGTCGTTATCATTTGCAGGTGAGTCTGCTAGAAGAGGGCACTGAAAAAGAATTTTTGGGCTGGGTATTACCTGGCGCGAACAAATTCTCTATCACACGTGCATTCCTTGGTCACTTAAGCTCTTCTCGTTTATTTAATATGACAACGAGCACAGGTGGTTCAGACCGCGCGATGGTGCCGATTGGTAACTATGAGCGGGTGATGCCGTTGGATATTCTTCCTACTATGTTGCTGCGCGATTTAATTTCGGGCGATTTTGACGGGGCTGTGACTTTGGGCGCGTTAGAGTTGGATGAAGAAGATCTCGCACTGTGTACCTTCGTATGTCCTGGCAAGTATGACTACGGTTCATATCTGCGTGACTGTTTAGATACGATCGAGAGGGAAGGCTAATGAGCTTGAAAGATTTTTTCGAACGTATTGAACCCGACTTTGAAAAAGGCGGTAAATACGAAAAGTTTTATGCCCTATTCGAAGCGGCATACACCATTTTTTATACCCCGGGTAAAGTGAATAAGGGCAAAACCCACGTTCGCGATAACCTTGATCTCAAACGGATGATGATTACGGTGTGGGCTTGTGCTTTCCCTGCGATGTTTGTGGGGATGTACAACGTCGGGTTACAAGCGCAAATTGCGTTAGTGGCTGGCTTTGCGACTCCTGATGTATGGCAAGTGAGCTTGTTTAGCCTGTTCGGGACCGAACTGACGGCAAACTCTGGCTGGCCTGCATTGCTGTGGTATGGCGCCTGTTTCTTCCTGCCTATCTATGCGGTGACGTTCATCGTCGGCGGTATTTGGGAAGTGTTATTTGCGGCTGTCCGTGGTCATGAGGTGAACGAAGGGTTTTTTGTTACCTCCATTCTATTCGCCTTAACGTTGCCGCCAACGATCCCATTATGGATGGTCGCGTTAGGTATCACCTTCGGTGTGGTTGTGGCCAAAGAGGTGTTCGGTGGTACAGGTCGTAACTTCTTAAACCCAGCACTTGCTGGTCGTGCGTTCTTGTTTTTCGCGTATCCGCTGAACATGTCGGGTGATACTTCTTGGGTGGTTGCTGACGGTTACTCGGGTGCCACGGCTTTAAGTCAAGCCGCTGCGGGCAGTTTAGATTATGCCTTTAATCAAAACTGGTGGGATGCGTTCTTCGGTTTCATTCCTGGCTCAGTGGGTGAAGTATCGACGCTGGCGATTCTGTTAGGTGGTCTGGTTATCATCTATACCCGTATCGCATCATGGCGCATCGTAGGCGGGGTGATGCTGGGGATGATTGCTATCTCAACCTTACTCAATGTCATTGGTAGCGATACCAACCCGATGTTTGCCATGCCTTGGTACTGGCACTTAGTGTTAGGTGGTTTTGCCTTTGGCATGATGTTTATGGCGACCGATCCGGTATCTGCGTCATTCACGAATCAAGCGAAATGGGCCTATGGTTTCTTGATCGGCGCAATGGCGATATTTATCCGGGTCATTAACCCTGCCTTCCCTGAGGGCATGATGTTAGCGATTCTGTTTGCTAACTTGTTCGCGCCATTGTTCGACCACTTTGTGGTTCAGGCAAATATCAAGCGGAGGATTGCCCGTGGCTAGTAATAAAGATTCGTTCGGCAGAACCTTATTTATCGTTGTTGGCCTGTGTTTAATTTGTGCGATATTCGTGTCGACGGCGGCGGTGTTACTGCGTCCAACTCAAGCGGAAAATAAACTGCTCGATAAGCAAAAGTACATTTTGGAAGCGGCTGGTCTGATTGATACTAAGGCGGCTAAGGTCTCCAAGGCTCAGATTTTGGAAACCTATGGTAAACACATTGAAGCCAAATTAGTGGATTTAAAAACCGGTGATTGGGTTGAAGGGATTGATGCTAATACCTTTGATCAACGCAAAGCGGCCCGTGATGTAAAAACCTCATTTATACCAGAGCATGATATCGCCTCGGTAAAACGGGTTTCACAGCAGGCAGTTGTGTATTTGGTCCGTGATGGCCAAGGTAAGCTGACCAGCGTGATCCTGCCGGTCCATGGGTACGGTCTGTGGTCAACGATGTATGCTTTCCTTGCCTTGGATGCCGATTTAAACACGGTGCAAAGCTTGGTTTACTATGAGCATGGGGAAACCCCAGGTTTAGGTGGCGAAGTACAAAATGCCCAGTGGAAAGCCAAATGGCATGGTAAAAAGTTATTTGATGAGCAAGGCAAACTCGCTATCAGCGTAACCAAAAACCCTGCGGTCGCGAGCTCTCAATACGGTGTTGACGCATTATCGGGTGCAACACTGACCAGTAACGGTGTGCAATATTCACTGACATTCTGGTTAGGTAAAGAAGGTTTTGCGAGTTTCATTGAAAAAGCACGCAATGGAGGTCTCAGCTAATGTCTGACGCTAAAGAACTGAAACAGGTTCTGACAGGACCTATTGTTAACAATAACCCGATTGCCCTGCAAGTGCTCGGGGTGTGTAGCGCACTGGCGGTCACGAGTAAACTCGAAACTGCCCTCGTGATGGCGTTAGCGTTAACGGCGGTAACTGCGTTTTCGAACCTGTTTATCTCAATGATCCGCAACCATATTCCTAGCAGTGTGCGTATTATCGTGCAGATGACCATTATTGCTTCTTTGGTTATTGTGGTTGATCAATTTTTGCAGGCCTATGCCTATCAGATCTCTAAGCAGTTGTCGGTGTTTGTGGGGCTGATTATTACCAACTGTATCGTAATGGGTCGTGCTGAAGCGTACGCCATGAAAGCTCCGCCGATGATGAGCTTTATGGACGGTATTGGTAACGGTTTAGGCTACGGGGCGATTTTGTTGACCGTTGGCTTTGTGCGTGAGCTGTTTGGTAACGGTTCGCTATTTGGTGTTCAAATCCTGCACAAAATTTCTGATGGTGGTTGGTACCAACCCAATGGTTTGTTACTGCTGCCGCCGAGTGCGTTCTTCCTGATCGGTATGTTGATTTGGATTCTTCGTACCTATAAGCCAGAGCAAGTTGAAGCAAAAGGGTAAGTGCGATGGAACATTATATTAGCCTGTTAATTCGCTCTGTTTTCATCGAAAACATGGCACTGGCCTTCTTTTTAGGTATGTGTACTTTCTTGGCTGTGTCTAAAAAAGTCACGACCGCGATGGGTCTGGGGATTGCGGTAGTGGTGGTGTTAACTATCTCTGTTCCTGCTAACCAAGTGATTTACCAAGGGCTGTTGGCACCAGGGGCGCTGGCTTGGGCTGGCGCACCGGAAGCTGATTTAAGCTTTTTGAAATTCATTACCTTTATCGGTGTGATTGCGGCTTTAGTTCAGATCCTCGAAATGGCACTGGATAAGTACTTTCCGCCTTTGTATAACGCCTTGGGGATTTTCTTACCCTTGATCACCGTAAACTGTGCGATTTTTGGTGCGGTCTCTTTCATGGTGGAGCGTGATTACAAGTTAGGTGAGAGTCTGGTGTTTGGTTTTGGCTCTGGCGTAGGTTGGGCATTAGCTATCGTATTGATGGCCGGTATCCGTGAGAAGCTAAAGTATGCCGACGTGCCCAATGGCCTGCGTGGATTAGGGATCACCTTTTTGACCGCAGGTTTGATGGCCTTAGGTTTCATGTCGTTCTCTGGTGTGTCTTTATAAGTCACGCTAAACGGCTACTTGAATTGGACCTTCTAAGGATAAGTTAATGGATATTCTTGGTATTTTAAAATCTACTCCGCTTGAGGTTTACCTCGGTGTGAGTATGTTTACTGCTATTGTCCTCATCTTAGTGTTAGTGATTTTATTTGCTAAATCTAAGCTGGTGTCTAGCGGTGACATTCGGATCGGCATCAATGACGATCCTGAAAAAGCGATTACCACCGGTGCCGGTGGCAAACTCTTAGGCGTATTAGCTAACCGTGGTATTTTCGTATCGAGCGCCTGCGGTGGCGGTGGTTCCTGTGGCCAATGTCGCGTGGTGGTGAAATCCGGCGGTGGTGATATTCTGCCGACTGAACTTGACCACATCAGCAAGGGGGACGCCCGTAAAGGCTGTCGTCTGTCTTGTCAGGTCAACGTGAAGAACGATATGGAAATCGAGCTTGACGAAGAAATCTTCGGGATCAAAAAGTGGGAATGTACAGTTATCTCTAACGATAACAAGGCGACCTTCATCAAAGAGCTGAAGCTGCAAATTCCTGATGGCGAGTCTGTGCCGTTTCGCGCCGGTGGTTACATCCAGATCGAAGCGCCCGCCCACCATGTTAAATATGCTGATTTCGACGTTCCGGCAAAATACCGTGGCGATTGGGAACACTTTGGTTTCTTCAAGTTAGAATCCAAAGTTGACGAAGAAACGATCCGTGCTTACTCGATGGCGAACTACCCAGAAGAGTTTGGCATCATCATGTTGAACGTGCGGATTGCGACGCCACCACCACGTAATTTGACGCTGCCTTGCGGTAAGATGTCATCTTATATTTGGAGCTTAAAAGCGGGCGACAAAGTGACCATTTCTGGCCCATTCGGTGAGTTTTTTGCTAAAGATACCGATGCCGAAATGGTGTTTATTGGCGGTGGTGCGGGGATGGCCCCCATGCGTTCACACATTTTCGACCAACTCAAGCGCCTGAAGTCTAAGCGTAAGATGAGCTTCTGGTACGGTGCCCGTTCTAAGCGGGAAATGTTCTACGTAGAAGACTTTGACGGCTTAGCGGCTGAAAACGACAACTTCGTATGGCATGTGGCGCTGTCCGATCCTCAGCCTGAGGACAATTGGGACGGTTACACCGGATTTATTCATAACGTACTGTATGAAAACTATCTGAAAGACCATGAAGCGCCTGAAGATTGTGAGTTCTACATGTGTGGACCACCGATGATGAACGCTGCCGTGATTGGTATGCTTAAAAATCTCGGTGTCGAAGACGAAAACATCCTGTTGGATGACTTCGGCGGCTAATGCCAATTAGCCAGACATGGGAAAGTTGCAGATTTTAGGGAAGCCTTGAGTCTGCAACTTTTGTCTTTCAAGGCCCACAGTAAGAGTACTAGGTCACTATGCTACAGACCTTAAAGAATAAGATCTTTACAATGAATTCAGCAGTCACTCCTTCTTTTTTCAGTAGGCTATTCCTTGTCGGACTGGCCTTTTTTGTTTCAGCTTGCACAGAACAAAATAAGGTCATATCTCTTGCGGGTAATACCATGGGAACCACCTACCATATTAAGGTTGTCCCGAATGAGTTGATGCCCACGGCCCAATTATTACAGGCTGAAATTGATCTGGCCCTTGAGCAGGTTAACGATCAAATGTCGACTTATCGCACACAATCTGAGATATCGCGTTTTAACTCGCTGCCATTAGAGCAAAGCGTTGAAGTCTCCGCCGATACGATTAAGGTGGTTAAAGAAGGCGTTCGTTTGCACTATATCACCGATAAAGCTCTGGATATCACCCTTGGACCACTCGTCAACCTTTGGGGATTTGGGCCAGATAAGCGGCCAACTAAAATTCCGAGCCAGGCTGAAATTGCTGCCGCTAAAGCCAAAACCGGTATCCATGAACTGGCCATTGATGGCCAGCGCCTCGTTAAACACAATGCCCATCTTTATCTTGATTTATCGTCCATTGCTAAGGGATTTGGGGTGGATAAGGTTGCCGGGATCCTCAATAAATACCAAACATCGGGATATTTAGTGGAAATCGGTGGCGAGCTGCGCATCAAGGGGACCAAGGCTGATGGCAGCCCTTGGCGGGTCGCCATCGAAAAGCCGACCGACGAGGGTATTGCGGTGCAGCAGGTCATTGAACCGGGCACCATGTCAATGGCCACCTCCGGTGATTACCGTAATTACTATGAGGAAGAGGGGCAGCGGTTTACCCATATTATTGATCCTCGTAATGGGTTGCCCATTCATCACAAATTAGCGTCTGTCACTGTGCTACATGAGGAATGTATGACCGCCGATGGCTTTGCGACCGCCATGATGGTGTTAGGCACAGAAGCCTCATTGGCACTTGCGAAGAAAGAGCACTTAGCGATAATGCTTATTGAAAAACAAGCAGAAGGATTTAAAGTTTACTACAGTGATGCCTTCAAGCCTTTTGTTAAATCCTCGGAGTCTATATGAGCACTTTTATCGCGGCATTTTTGATTTTATTACTGTTTTTTTTGTTGATGTCGATTGGTTATCTCATTAAACGTAAAGCGGTTGAGGGCAGTTGCGGCGGGTTAGGGGTATTAGGGATAGAAAAAGCCTGTGATTGTGATGATCCCTGCGATAATCGTAAACGACGCATGGCGGCAGAAGCCGCGCGCCGCGAAAAATTAACCAAAGATCGGATTATTTGATTTTGCTTGATTATGATAGCCCCCATCTTGGGGGCTATTTTTTTGAGTGGGATTTTACTGCATTATCACTGGGATACCATTATGGCTGCGCCAAATCTAAGCGTAAATGAGAATGCTTTTTATCATTAAATAAATGAAATATAAAGATAATTTGTATTAGTTGCTAAGCTGTACTAGGCTGTAATCTTGATGTAGATCAATCTTTTCGCTACAGAGGATCGTCAGTTATGAAAGGTCATCCCAAAGTGGTTGGACAGCTCAATCGGGTGCTTACCTGTGAGTTGACGGCCATTAATCAATATTTTCTGCACGCCAGAATGTTTAAGCACTGGGGGCTCGAAAAGCTTAACCATGTCGAATACAAAAAATCCATCCAAGATATGAAGCACGCCGATAAGCTGATTGAGCGGGTATTGTTTTTGGAAGGTCTACCCAATTTGCAGCAACTCGAAAAATTGCGTATCGGTGAGCATAGTCAGGAAATACTCGACTGCGATTTGGCTTTGGTACAGGAGCAACTGCAACTGCTGCGCGAGGCCATTCGTTTATGCGAAACCGAGCAGGATTATGTGAGCCGCGATCTGCTCGAGGACATTCTGGAAGATGAGGAAGAGCATCTAGATTGGCTTGAATCTCAGCAAGAACTTATCGGGCTCACAGGGATTCAAAATTATCTGCAATCACAATTAAGTGAGTCATAGGAGCTGAATATGAAAGGCGATAAAGACGTTATTGATGCGTTAAATCGACTCCTAACCGGGGAGCTCAGTGCCATGGATCAGTACTTTGTTCATGCCCATATGTATCAAGATTGGGGGCTGAATGAGCTCTATGAGCGTATCGCTCATGAGTCCGATGACGAAAAGGCCCATGCGGCCAAGCTCGTGCAACGGATTTTATTCCTCGAGGGGACGCCGAACGTCGCGGCCCGCGAAGCACTTAATATTGGTACGAATGTGGAAGACATGCTGAGAAATGATCTTGCTTATGAGTACAAGGTCGCCGCTGACCTGCGCCAAGTGATTGCCCTGTGTGAACAGAAACAAGACTATCAAACCCGAGAGATCCTCGAAGTGTTACTTGATGATACTGAATCGGATCATATGTATTGGCTCGAAAAACAACTCGGTCTCATTGGACGTATTGGTTTGCCTAATTATCTGCAAACCAAAATGTAAGTTAA
>NZ_JBOFMC010000346.1:0-4868 GCF_051658185.1 Shewanella sp.
CCAAAGGTCAATTCGTTTGTCTGCTACATGGCTTGGGGATAAGGGGGGATGGTGGGGAACGCTTTACAGGTTGTTTGAAGGAGGGATAATCCCCCGTCCGTATAGGGCGGGGGAGAGCATGTTGACTAAAAGATTAAGACTTCCAGTTTGGTTCAATTGCTCCAGTCACGCCTTGCAGCCCATTTTTTACGATCACAACGTTATCAAAGCCAATGTGTCGTAGAGCGGTACCAATCGCTGTCGCTCGTAGACCTGACTTACACATTACCGCGATTTTTTTATCTTTTGGCAACTTGTCTAAGTTTTGCGGTAGGAATACCTCATTGGCGGGGATGTTTAAGGTATTAGGTAGGACGATCTGAATCGCGCTTAGCTCATCTTCAGTGCGCACATCCAGAGTCAATACATTGTTTTCTTTAACCATCTTCAGATAGTTTTCTGGGCTCGTTAAGTGCATCTCCTTACCCACTTTTGCGCCCTGTGCAGGAGCAAACAGTTTCTGATAGCTGCTTGCCATGTCTTTGTCGTAGGCCATTACAGGTGCGCTCATGGCAATTGTCGCTGCCAGTACAATCAACGCTTTTTTCATCATTATCTTCCTTTTTATTGTTGTGCCCACTTAGGTAGGTGCGAAACATCGTAATAATAGACGGCACTTTGAATTGTGAACTGCTGCAGGTTTTTATGTCTTTTTAGTTATAAATGTTTGAAAAGATGTGCTTATTATATTTTTTTACAAATGAACGGTTGGCTAGCTTGGTTATCTGCAGATTAATCTGCACCAGCCGGAGCTGGCGCAGATGGCGTAAGGGAGATTTATTTGATGGTGTTGATGAAGGAAGTTGACGTTATCGCCCTTAATTGACGGGTGTTTTACTCTACACCTAAAAATCCACCGGTTTGATGAGCCCAAAGTTGGGCATAAATGCCGCCGGCAGCGACTAATGCTTGATGTGTGCCTTGCTCAACGATACGACCTTGATCTAGGACGATTAATCTGTCCATTGCGGCGATGGTAGAAAGGCGATGAGCAATGGCTATCACGGTTTTACCTTGCATCAGCTCATCCAGACTTTCTTGAATGGCGGCTTCAACTTCAGAATCGAGGGCGGAGGTGGCCTCATCCAGCAGTAAAATCGGGGCGTTTTTCAGTAAGACTCGCGCAATCGCAATGCGTTGCCTTTGGCCGCCGGAGAGTTTAACACCGCGCTCGCCAACTTGGGCATCTAAACCATGAAGGCCATTAGGATCGGTGAGTTCTTGAATAAATTGATAGGCTTGAGCTTGTTTGATGGCGCGCTCGAGTTGGGCTTCGCTGGCATTGGGATTGCCATAGAGGATATTTTCACGAATGCTGCGGTGCAATAAGGAGGTATCTTGAGTCACCATGCCAATTTGTGAGCGCAGCGAGTCTTGCTTAACGGTTTTAATGTCTTGATCATCAATGGTAATTTGCCCTTTTTCGACATCATAAAAGCGCATCAGTAGGTTTACTAAGGTGGATTTCCCGGCGCCGGAGCGGCCGACGAGCCCGACTTTTTCACCGGCTTTGATGCTGAGATTGAGCGCGTCGATCACCCCAGTGTCTTCACCATAATGGAAGCTTACCTGCTTAAAATCGATACGACCGTGCTCAACCACCAAAGGTTTAGCGTCCACCGCGTCCTGAATGAGTGTGGTTTTTGAGAGGGTATTCATACCATCGGTGACGGTGCCGATATTTTCAAATAACGAGCTGATCTCCCACATGATCCATTGCGACATGCCATTGAGTCGCAGCGCCAAACTGACGGCGATAGCAATAGCGCCAACGGTGATGGCACTATCAAGCCAAAGGGCAATGGACACCGCTGCAATACTAAAGGCGAGCAAATAGTTAATCACCTGCACGCTTACGCTGATCCCCGTCACTAAGCGCATTTGCCGATAAACCGTGGCTAAAAAGCTCTGCATACTCGCTTTGGCGTAGTCCGCTTCTTTATCGGTATGGGCAAATAATTTGACGGTGGTGATATTGGTATAGCTATCGACAATCCGCCCTGTCATGGTGGAGCGGGCATCGGCCTGTTCCGTCGAAACAGTTTTGAGTCTGGGGACAAAATACCATTGCAGCCCAACGTAGAGGGCGAGCCACAGCAACATGGGGAGCATTAAGCGTACATCGGCACTGGCAATCATCACCAGCATAGAGGTGAAATACACTAAAATGTACACCAGCACATCAAGCAGTTTCATCACGGTTTCACGTACCGCTAGCGAGGTTTGCATGACTTTCGTGGCAATTCTTCCTGCAAAATCATCTTGATAAAACGACACACTTTGCTTGAGCAAATAGCGGTGCGCGAGCCAGCGAATGGACATGGGATAATTGCCCAGCAAGGTTTGGTGCATGATCAGCGCGTGAAATAGCACTAGTAAGGGCATCACTATGAGCACCATCAGCGCCATAACGACCAGCGTTGTGCCTTCATCTTGGAATAAGGTTTCGGGGCTTTTTTTTACCAACCAATCGACTAATTGCCCCATAAAGCCAAATAAGGAGACTTCAAGCATGGCTATCATGGCGGTGAGTACTGACATCAGGATTAATGGGCGTTCATATCCTTTGGTGTAATGGCGGCAAAATGCATAAATACCCATCGGCGGTTTTGTGGGTTCGTCATCGGGCAGGGCGTTGACCCAAGATTCAAATCGTTTAAACATGAAATTGCTCTATGATAGGGGATAAAAGAGTGACGCCTAAAGCATATAGGATATCCCCTGTAAAAGCTGTGAAATCATCCAGTGCCGTTTTCCGCGAGTCGCACCCAGTGAATTGAACTAAAGTGACGTCAATTAACGCCGCTTAGAGTTAAAGTGGTTTACCTAAAATAGTCGCGACATAAAATGAGTTAACTCAGTTAACTAGCGTCAGCACAAGGCGAGATACATCAGGTTGAGCATAGGGGTTATACCAATCATTAAGCAGGTAAGGGGCAGGATGATCGCTGAAATTCCACCAATCAACATTCCACCAATCAACCAGACCTCACTGTTACAGGGCGTTGGGCTTAATAGTGCGATTTGCCGTGAAGCGCGTTTAAGTCGCGATCCGCGTTTTGATGGCAAATTTTTTGTTGGAGTATTAACGACCGGAATTTATTGCCGCAATGTTTGTCCTGCCGTGGCACCAAAGGAAGAAAATGTACGTTACTTTGAATCGCCGATCGCCGCCGCACAGACGGGCTTGCGTCCTTGTTTGCGTTGCCGGCCGGATAGTGCGCCAGGCTCTAATCCGTGGAAGGGGACTGACACAACATTAGACCGAGCGCTTAGTTTGATTGATGCGGGGATACTCTGTGGCGAGCAAGGGCTCACGGTGAGCGAGCTTGCGGATAAATTAGGGATCAGCCGCCGCTACTTGAATAAATTGTTTATTGACGGTTTTGGCACCTCACCTAAACAATATGCGCTCTACCGTCAGTTGTTATTTGCGAAGCAACTATTGCATCAAACGCCATTACCTATCACGCAAATTGCGTTAGCGGCGGGATTTAATAGTCTTCGTCGCTTTAATGAGGCATTCCAACAACGGCTGCAACTGACGCCAACCCAACTCAGAAAACAGTCCGCCGTTGCCGCCTGCAATCAGTCAGTGGCGCCGCCTTCCCAGTCTTGCTGCAGTTTAACCTTATATCAAGCTTATCGACCGCCACTCAATTGGCCTGCACTGCTGGGCTTTTTTCGGGTACGCGCCGTATCGGGCATGGAGTGGTTTGCACCGTTTACAGAGGTGGATGCAGAAAACCACAGCACATTAGACACTTCGCGGCAAAAAAATGGCGATAATGACCCGTATACAGTTGGGGAGTACGGGCGCACGCTGGCTATTGGCGACCTGCGTGCGGTGGTCAATATCACCCATGAGGCCGCGCTGCATCGATTCAAGCTAACCTTGATATTGACAGCAGACTCACCCATCGTGGCGTTACAACCCCTCATTATGGCGGTCCGGCGTATGTTGGATCTCGATGCCGATATGCAATTGATTGAGCAAAGTTTACACGGGTTAGTTCCAATTCATTTAACGCCCTTATCTGGGCTGCGAATACCGGGGGCAGGTTCGGTATTTGAGGCCGGCTGTCGTGGCATTTTAGGCCAACAAGTGACTGTGGCACAGGCAACGAAGTTGCTTAATCAATTGGTTGAGGCTTACGGTGAGCGTTTTGAGATCAATGGTCGCGAGTATCGGTTATTTCCGACCCCGGCCGTTATCGGCGCTGCCAGCCTTCGCGAACTCAACATGCCCATGGTGCGTAAACAGGCATTACATGGTTTGGCGAGATTGCTTGCGCAAGACACGCAGGCAAGTGTTGATGATTGGATAAAAATTAAAGGGATTGGACCTTGGACTATCGCCTACGCGAAGCTGCGGGGCCTTGGCGAACCGAACATTTTTTTACATACGGATCTCATTGTCAAAAAGCAGCTCCTCGCTGCTTTAGGTCAACGTAACGGCTCGCAGGAGTGCGCATTAGCGCAAAGGGAGTACGTCGAACTGTGCCAGCAAGTAAGCCGAGAGATTGCTCCTTGGGGCAGTTATTTAACATTCCAGTTATGGCAACAAGCCTCGTCTTATCTTTAAAAATCAAATAGGGGAATATGACGATATGGCTTATCAATTAAAGGTCGCGCCCAATCGTGCCGCTTATGCGCCTTGTGCTGGGACGATATTAACGACGCCCATGGGGGCATTGCAGCTCTATGCTAATCCCTATGGGCTTAGCCATGTTACCTGCGTAGGCTCTACGCGTAGCGATGTTGTGTTAGCCAATCGAACTGCGGCGGCGGTTAATCTTGCGCACCAACATCTTGATGAGGCAGCCCTG
>NZ_JBOFMC010000347.1:0-26635 GCF_051658185.1 Shewanella sp.
TTCGATTTTGAGTTCCTGAGTCGGCCGACAAATCAGTGCGGCCAACTTATAATCGATTTGGAATTGATGATTTTTACCAAATTCTTGGTTAAATGTCCTTATTTGTTCCTCTATCCGAGCAATTACCACCTTAGTGCCGGCATCATCAATATCAAATAAGCCGAGGGCAAAATGCTTATGATCGAGCCTGGCGATCATATCAGTCGCTCGAAACAGCCCTTGTTGTACTTGTTTGGTAAAAAATTCGAGCAGGTGAGGTTGTTTAAGTGTTTCGTCAATGTGAGGTCGCAGATACAATAGCGACAATTGTTGTTGCTCTCTTATATGTCGCTGCCATTCACGGTTAAAGACTTCCATAAAATAGGTTTGGTTATAGACGCCTGTTTCAGGATCCCGAAAACCCGAATTGCGAAATGAGTAGATCATGAATTAATGCCGTTAGCAGACCTTTAACTCAGTATAGAAACTGTTTGGCTATAGCGGACTCAAATGGAGAAATAAAAAAATGAAATTGAGTTTATTGGCCGTCACCATTGGATTAGGATTTAGTTTGTTGGCTTGTTCAAAACCGCAAGCGCCTACGCTGACCAAGGATAATCAGCCAAACAATACGGCGTCAGTAAGTCAACAGCAATCTCCTGACGCGCGTTATTTAGCCTTAGTCGATAGCTACTTTACTGATTATGTCAAACTCGAGCCTATTTTTGCGACGTTTGTCGGTGTTAATGATTATAACGCGCAGTTTGGTGGCGATTTAACTGAAGCCTATCTTAAGGCTCGTCACGAATTAAATACCCGTTATCTGGCGCAGGTTAAAGAGATTGATATCGCCCAATTGCCGGCGGATCTGCAGTTGAGCTATGCGCTATTTGTTTATGATCGTCAAATGGCGCTTGTGGATGAAACCTTTCCCGCGCGTTTCATGCCCATCAGCCAATTTCATAGCACTGTGATCACTATGGTGCAATTAGGCAGTGGTGAAAGTGCCCAACCCTTTAATACAGTCCAAGATTATCAAAATTGGCAACAGCGCGTGGCAGGGTTTATTGATTGGTTACAACTGGCGCAAAACCGCATGAACGAAGGGATTGCCAGTAATGTGGTGCTGCCACGGGTGTTGGTTGAACGCATTATTGCTCAACTCGATGCCATGCTAACCAAAGATGTCACCCAGAGCGTTTTTTATGCGCCGATTAAGCGCTTCCCCGCGACGTTTTCCAGTGAAGAACAAGCGGCTTTAACTAAAAGTTACACCGACATGATTGGTCAGCAGTTGCTGCCAGCCCTGACGGGATTACGGGATTATTTTAAACACAGTTATTTACCCAAGTCCCGCGGCAGCGACGGCTGGTCGGCGCTGCCTAACGGTAAAGCGTGGTACCAACATCTTGCCAATGCCCATACGACGACCACTATGCCCGTCGATGAGATCCATCAGATGGGCTTAAATGAAGTGGCGCGCATCCTTGCTGAAATGGATAACGTGCGTGAGCAGGTGGGTTTTAAGGGCGATTTAAAGGCCTTTTTTACGACGTTATCCTCTGAGCCGCAGTATTTTTACCGTGAGCCTTCAGGATTAATTGAGGGCTATATGGCGCTCAAAACCAAGATTAACCAAGTGTTACCTCAGTATTTTAATGTCATGCCTAAGGCCGATTATGTGGTAAAACCGGTTGAAAGCTTTAGGGAGCAATCTGCCGCAGGAGCCTCCTATGAGTCCCCCGCAGTGGATGGCAGCCGCCCAGGGGTATTTTATATCAATACCTACAACTTAAAGGCACAGCCCAAATGGGGCATGACGACGTTGTCATTGCATGAGGCGGCGCCTGGGCATCACTTTCAAATCGCCATCAAGCAAGAACTCACCGGCGTACCTGAGTTTCAGCGATTTAGCGGTTATACGGCATTTGAAGAGGGCTGGGCACTCTATGCCGAGTACCTTGGGATAGAAATGGGGTTATTTAGCGATCCTTATCAATATTTTGGCAAGTTATCCGACGAAATGTTACGGGCGATGCGGTTAGTGGTCGATACCGGCCTGCATGCTAAGGGATGGAGCCGTGGGCAAGCTATCCAATATATGAAAGACAATTCTCCAATGGCAGAATCGGACATTATTGCTGAAGTGGAGCGCTATATGGCCATTCCCGGCCAAGCCTTATCCTATAAAGTGGGGCAACTGAAAATTTTATCGCTGCGTTCCCGTGCCGAAAAAGCCCTCGGGGATAAGTTTGATATTAAAGCTTTCCACGATCAGATTTTGACATCAGGCTCATTGCCAATGGCCGTGATGGAGCAAAAAATTGATCGCTGGATTGCCGCCAGTCAAGCCTAAGGCTGCGATAGAACCAAGGTTTGGCAGGCCTAGTGGGCGGATTTAACGCTTTTTTATAGGCTGAAATGTTTTTATACTAAATGGCGGTAATGGCATTGCGATTGAATGGGTCAATATGCCTGCCATTGCCCATGGGGCAGATGTCTCAGCATCCTTTAAGGAGATTCACATGGTTCAAGCAACAGCAAGACATTTGCTTGTGAGCACAGAAGCACAGTGCCAAGCGCTTAAGCAGCAAATTTTAGATGGCGCCGATTTTGCCGAGGTCGCCCGCGCCAATTCCTCTTGCCCATCAGGGGCGCAGGGAGGCGAACTTGGCTCCTTTGGTCCGGGTATGATGGTTAAAGAATTTGATCAAGTCGTGTTTAGTGCGCCCTTAAATCAAGTCCAAGGCCCAGTCAAAACCCAGTTTGGTTATCACTTACTTGAAGTGACCAGCCGCGGCTAAGCGGCTTGATGTGTTACAGGGTAAACGGCAGCGCTTGCTGCCGTTTTTGTTTATTGCTCAGCACGCGGGAGTCATCATGCTGGAGCTTTATACCGACAGATTGAGAGTAAGAAGCGTTAAAGACAGTGATTGGCACGCGTTTTATGCACTGCATAGCGATCCCCAAATTAATCAATATGTGCGTATACCCGATCCAGAAGAGGTGATCCGCCAAAAATTTTTCCAGCACTCCGAGAGCTGGTTTTATGGCTCAGGGAATTGGTGTTCCTTAGTGATTGAAACCCTCGATACGAATCAATTTATCGGGTTAACAGGGTTTTATTGCCAAAGCGTGGCAGAGCAGCGCGCTGAAGTGGGCTATATGCTCGCCAAATCCGCCCACGGTAAAGGTTATGCAACCGAGAGTTTGCAGGCGTTGATTGACTGGGCTTGCCTGAGTTTTAATGTGCATAAGTTTGTTGGCCATTGCGCTAAGGAAAATCACGGCTCAGCCAGAGTGCTGCAGAAGTGTGGTTTTCAGCTTGAAGGCATACTGCGAGAACAAGTTAACATCGGCGGACACTGGTTCGATGAATGCGCCTATGGTTTATTGGCCGCAGAAAGGTACAGATAAGGCCGATATCGGCAACGCATTTTGCGCAGTTACTGCTATAATGCGGCAGGTTTATTTTTAGAAGGCGTGTTTAAGTGACGCAAATTAATCAGTTAGCTTTGCATTCTGGCGAAGATTTTATCGAACTTTACAAAGTGCTAAAGGTGCAAGGCATGGCTAATGCCGGCGGTGAAGCCAAGCATGTTATCGATCAAGGGCTCGTGACCGTTAACGGTGAGGTGGAAACCCGTAAACGTAAAAAAGTGGTTGCCGGCGATATTGTCAGCTTTAACGGCAGTTCAGTGCAAATTATTGCGGCAGAATAAGTCAGAGAGAATGGAGTAACACATGCAATTTCCAGATGATGACAATGGTAAAATGCTTGCCGCGATGGCGCAGGCTGGTATCGATTTAACCAAAGCCTTAGATGTTGATTTCTTTTTAGTATTCGATGATCAGCGCGATGCGGAGTCGGCCCTAGAAGAATTAGCCAATTCAGATCTCGAAGGTGAGGTTGAGCTCAATCTCAATGATGAGCTGGGCAAATGGGAAATTATCGTCTGTATCAACATGGTGCCCGATTACGACACCTTAGTGGAGCAAGAAACCCTGCTCAATGAGTTCGCCGCTGAGTTTGGTGGAATGACCGATGGCTGGGGGGTGATGCAGCACCAAGACGGCGATGAAGAGTTTATGGATGACGACCATGTTCACGATGAGCATTGTCAGCATTAATTGCCGCGCCTGCATGAGTTCGATAGCCCGAATGACATGCCTAATTTCGTTAAATGGCGCTAATTAACTTAGCGACTGAATTTAAAGTAAAAACCACCGAAACGGTGGTTTTTTTATGGCCGAATGTTTAGTATTTGCCAACGGTTAACAATGGCATAACAGAGAAAGAACATGGCTAAACATATCAGCTTTGGTACCCCAGTTAACGATGCTGAGCGCTGGGCATTTAGCTTGTTGGCCGATGAGCTCCCTGCGGATTATCTGTTGCTCACCAATGTGGAGATCCCAACCCACAGTGGCCAAGCGATGGAAGTCGATGCGCTAGTGGTCGGGGAGTGGGGCGTGTACGTGGTTGATGTTAAAGGTTATATGGGGAGGCTTACGGCGGGGTTGCACGCTTGGTTACTCGATGGCCGCGATGTGGATAATAGCCTTGCCAAGGCCAATTATGTGGCGCGAGTCTTAGCCGGTAAGCTGAAGCATAAAATCCCGGTGGGCGTTTATGCGCCTTGGTGTCAGGGCATGGTGTTTGTGACGGGGCGTAAGGGCGAGGAAATTGAACTCGAAAAGGACGAAGGCTCGTTAAGTATCTACACTCCAAAGCAAATTATTGCAGCATTGACCAAAGAATGGGGGCTGACCGCACCCCATAAACATCCCGTGACTGATACACAAAAAGCCATCGTGCTGGATACTATCGGTCAAGTGGCCCTCGTCGAGCAGCGCAATAATAAGATCCAGGATTTTATCAAGCTCAAGTGTTTGTTTTTACAGCAAGGACTTGAGGTTTGGCAGGCAGAATATCATCCCGGTGGCTGGACTGCCCCTTGGTTATTAAAGATTTTATTACCGATCCAGTTTGAGCGCAGTGAAGATGCGGCTCACCATGAACAACGGTTGCGGGATGAATTTCAGCGCATGCAGGCACTGTCAGGTTGCTGCGGCGTGCCTTATTGTGCGCCGCTGATCCAAGACGGTGAGCAGTTAGTGCTGCCCATTCGAATGCCGCGCGGCTTACCGATGAATATGTTGCCCGCAGCCGAATTGACCACCTATCAACTCCTTGAGGTGCTGCGCCGCTCGGTGACGAGCTTGCAACAAATTCACCGCCGGGGCTATACCGTGGGGGGATGGGCCGACAATTGTGTGTTTATTGCCGAAGAAGGTGATGTTGAATTTATTGATATTAAAGATAATGTGACCATTTCAGACGATATACAGCAATATGCTAGTCGCTTTGTCGCCCTCGCCGAGCAAACGCGTCAACCGCGTATTTATCAGTGGTATCGTCAGGCCCTGTTAGGGGGGACCTGCGATCTCGATGCGCTGCGCTGTGATCTTTGCGCCATTATTGATATCGGTGTGTGCGATACCTTGCCCCATGCGATTGAGATAGTCCCCGGCGCGGTGATTGATCACCATTATCGTCTTGAACGCCTCATCACAGAGGCGCCCCATAGCCAACTGTGGCAAGCCCGACACTTACAGGGCCAATACGCTTGCGGCCTATCGGTGTATGACAATGTTGCCGCGCTCTGGCCGATGCTAAGCAGCCTGTATCGGAGTTTGTCGAAGATCTATCACCCCAATATTGAAAAAGTGCTCGCCTTTGGGCAATTGCCAGAGAGTGAGTCGCTGTTTATTGCTCGGGCGTGGGAACAAGGGGAGGCGATTGATGAGGTGATAGCCCTTCGCCCGTCTAAGCTGATGCCAGAGTTGGCCCGAGCGTGGTTTATGCAGCTGTTACATGCGCTGCAATATTTACATCGCTTGGATATCTACCATGGTGCTATTTGCCCCAAAAATATCATTTGCCATGGTGATAAGGCGGTATTGGTCAATTTTGGCGTCGGACTGGATATTGCGGCCAGCTTTTATGCCAAGCAGTATGCCGATCCGACCCTATGGGCCCTAGAAGGCGAGGCGGAGCGGGATCTTTTTGGGTTAGTGGCTAGCTTTGTCGATGCCTTAACCCCGACATCCTCAAAGATGGCGCTCACGCAAACAGGGCTGATTAATGCGTTACTTGCATCAGATAAACAATGGCTTGGAGAGCGCTTGTTTGCGATTTGTTTACAGGTGCTGAGGTTTGAATTCACCCTCGATCCCAAATTGAGTTACGCCGCCCAGTTTGGCCTTGAAACAGCCTAACCGGGCTTAGGGGATTGGAGGCTGTGACGTCCGCCGAGTGAACTCCCTGTCTGCGGCGATGTTGCTAAGATGACAGCTCTAGGCGAACGATGGGTTCCGGGCGAGGGAAGAGCGGACGCAAGAATATCAAACCACTGCGGAGCAAGCACGCCACCTTGGCCTCGCTCTGGTTTTCATCCTTAATCGGGTCTTCGTTCTTGCTCTGATCTTCGTCCTCGAGCGGGTCTTCGGCTTAGCTGACTGTCGACTCCTCGCCATTGTTATCGCGGATCGCGCTTTTGGGCTTAACCGTCCTTGACTCTTTTTGCCCGTAAGACAGTTGCGTTTAGCGAGCAAACGCAGTCTAATGCAGCGCTCTTTTATGCTTTTTTACAGTAGCTTGCCCAATGATGATGGAATTTGACTTAACCCTACAGATCGCCACATTGCTATTTGCCGTTGCTTTGGTGGCGGGATTTATTGACGCCATTGCTGGCGGCGGAGGCTTATTGACTATCCCGGCGCTACTGTGGGCGGGATTGCCTCCCGCCGTCGCCCTTGGCACCAATAAATTACAAGCCTGCGGCGGCAGTTTTTTTGCCAGTTGGTATTTTGTGCGCAAGGGCTTGGTCGATCTTAACACGATAAAATTAGCGCTCATTTGTGCGTTTATCGGCGCCTCGTTGGGGACGATTTTAGTCCAACTGATTGATGCAAAAGTGCTGGAGTTAATGTTACCTTTTTTAGTCTTGGCAATTGCCGGGTATTTTTTGTTTTCAAAAAAGATCTCCGAAGAGGATCGCCATCAAGTGTTAACCCCTACGGCCTTTGCTTTTACCGCCGCGCTTGGGGTTGGGCTTTATGATGGTTTTTTTGGTCCAGGTACAGGCAGCTTTTTTGCGCTGGCCTTTGTCTCCCTTGCTGGCTTTGGGCTGGCTAAGGCCACGGCCCATGCCAAGTTACTGAATTTTTCAACCAACATTGCCTCATTGATCTTTTTTGCGCTCGGCGGCAAAGTGCTTTGGTTATTAGGCTTAATCATGCTCGCCGGCCAAGGACTCGGGGCGACTTTGGGCTCGCGCCTCGTGGTGACGAAGGGCACCAAGATCATTAAACCCTTAGTGGTGACGATGTCTTTGGCAATGAGCATTAAATTGCTGCTAAGCCAATATCCGCTGTTGTGATCTTGCCAACGACAGGCCAGATGGGGCGCCTGCGCTAGCAGGCCCTGAGCCTGCAAATATCGAACATCAGCCTTAGGTTGGGCTGCACGAGGATTAGCGTCGACGATGAAATTTATCCATACCTCAGATTGGCACATTGGCCGTCAGTTACACCATCAATCTCTCCTTGAGGATCAAGCCTTTGTGCTCGACCAAATCGTTGCCCTTGCTCGAGACGAGGCCGTCGATGCGGTGATTGTGGCGGGGGATATTTATGATCGTTCGATTCCGCCCGCCAATGCGGTGGCGCTGCTTGATGCTGTGCTTAGCCGTTTGGTGCAGGACTTGGGGTTACAAGTCATCCTGATCGCTGGCAATCACGATAGTCATGAACGTTTAGCGTTTGCTGCACGGCAAATGGCCGCGGCGGGATTGCATATCGTTGGGCCACTCACCAGCGCAGTATCTGCCATCAAATTAACCAGCCCGACCGGGCCTGCTTACTTTTATCCCTTACCCTATGTGGAACCTGCCACGGTCCGGCAGATCTTCGACTGTGAGGTGACCAGCCATGAGGCGGCGCTTGCGCTTTTACTGAATCAAATCCGCGAGCACGATAGCCAAGGTTTACCTAAGGTTGTGGTCAGCCATTGCTTTTTAGACGGAGGCAGTGAGTCTGAGTCCGAACGCCCGTTAACGATGGGCGGGGCCGACAGGGTTGCTCCCTCGTTATTTAGCGATTTTGATTACGTTGCTCTGGGCCATTTACACGGCCCGCAGTATAAGGGCGCCGAGCATGTGCGCTACTCGGGCTCGATTTTAAAATATTCCTTCAGTGAACAGCACCAGCATAAGTCCGTTACCTTAGTGGAACTGGGCGCCAATATCCCAAGAACGATTCGCTTATTGCCATTAACGGCATTGAGGGATGTGCGCATTATCGAAGGCGAGTTAGCCAGCCTGTTGGCACTTGGGCAAACCGCTGTTAACCGCGACGATTATTTACTGGTAAGGCTACTTGATAAACACGCCATTTTAGATGCCATGGGAAAGTTACGCGCCGTCTACCCAAATGTATTGCACTTAGAACGCACAGGATTAATGGCGGGGCAAGAGGCGGTGACCTTGAGCCGAGATCATATTAAAAAAGGCGAGTTGGCGATGTTTAGCGACTTTTTTACCCAAGTGTCCGGTGAGTCCTTAACGCCCGCCCAGCAAAGCGTACTGGAGGATATTTTGACGACCCTGCATCAAGAGGAGCGCACCGCATGAGACCACTGTTCCTCTCGATGTCGGCTTTTGGCCCCTTTGCAACGACTCAGACCATTGATTTCACTGCATTAGGTAATAATCCGTTATTTTTAATTAATGGACCCACCGGTGCGGGTAAGACCACATTACTCGATGGGATCTGCTTTGCCCTTTATGGTAAGACCACAGGTAATGAGCGCGAAGGTAGCCAGATGCGCTGTGATATGGCCGATGATGGTGTCTTGACCGAAGTGGTGTTTAGCTTCCAATTAGGCGCGGCGCGCTACCGTATTCGCCGCGTCCCAGAGCAGGAACGCAGCAAAAAAAGCGGCGAAGGTTCAACACAGCAAAAGAGTGAAGCACAGCTCTATCGCATTGATGCCGATGGCAGTGAGCAGTTGTTGGTGGCGACCAAAGTCTCTGAAGCGACCAACGCCATTGAAACCTTAACGGGGTTAGATGTGGAGCAGTTTCGTCAGGTGATGGTGCTGCCCCAAGGGAAATTCCGTGAATTGTTAATGGCAGACTCTAAAGCCCGCGAACAAATTTTTAGTCAGTTATTTCAAACGCATATTTATCGACGGATTGAAGATAAATTAAAGGATCAAGCCTCACAGATCCGCGCCTTAGTGAAAGAGCAGCGGGCGCGCCGTGATGGGATTTTACAAAATTGCGCCTTGCAAAACGATGAGGAACTCAATGCGCAATTGGCCGCCCTTACGCCAGAGCTGACCTTAGCCCAGCAAGCGAAGGAACAGGCAGTTTGGCAGCAGCAACAGGCCCATAAGGCCTATGATGCCGCTCAGCATTTGCAGGACGAATTTGCGCAACTAGAAGCATTAAAACAAGCCCTTAGCATCTTAGAAAGTCAACAAGGGAGCATGGCGGCAAAGACCGAGGAGCTGCACTTAGCCAAGCAAGCCGAGCGCTTAGGGCCGATGGTGGCGCATTTAAGGGCTCGCGAGCAAGAGGCCAAGGACGCCGAAGACAAGCTGAGTCATGCCGTTACCCGGTTTACGCAAACCCAACAAACCTATGATGAGGCCCAGCTGAAGGCAAAGGACATCCCCGAATTAGAATCGAGTTTACAGGCACAAGAAGGGATCAAAATCCAACTCACAGAGCTTGGGCCGCGCCTGAGTGAGCTTGAGCGATTAACCCAGCGCGTCCAGCAAGAGCAAGCCCAGCTGCTTACGGTCAAAGCGCAATGTGAGCGGGATAAAGCGGCCTTAACCGCGCTCAGTCAGCAGCGTAAGGACGCCGAGCTTAGCCTAGTGACATTGCAAGCCAAGGGCGATATGCGCTTGCCATTGCAACAGACCTATCTGCAGCAACAGCAGTTATTGGCAGCCTATGAGCAATGGCAACAGGTGGTGGCCAAAGTTGAGGCGACAAAAACACAATTAGCGCAGGCCGCTGGCGTTGGTCAACAGCTAAAACTGCAATATCAGGAGGCGCAGCAGGCCTACCAATCCCTATTACTTGTTTGGCACCAAGGGCAGGCGGCGATATTAGCCCAGCAGTTGCGTCAGGGGGCGCCTTGTCCTGTTTGTGGTAGCCTCTCTCACCCTCAGCCGGCCCAAAGTGTGCAGACATTACCCAGTGATGAGGCGCTGCAATTAGCCCAAGAGGCACAAAACCGTGCCCAGGAGCAATTGAGTAGCGCCCGAGCCGAATATCGAGGATTGCAAACACACGTTACCACACTGCAGCAACAGGCCGATGACTGCGCCGTGGCATTGGGCGATGCCGCCAAGCTTTCACTCGTGGATCATCAGCAGGCGTTATCTCAAGCCGCCGTCGCGTTGCAGCAGGCCGAGCAAGCTTATCAGCAACAGTTGCAGTTACAGGGAGAGATTGCCAAGTTGCAGTTGCAGGCTGAAGAATGGCAATTGCAGCTTGAATCACTGCAGCTGCAAAGTAGCGGCTTGCAATCGAGCGTCGATTTGCTCGGTGGTCAGTTAGCACAGTTGCAGCAGGGTATCCCTCAAGAACTTGGCAGTTTAGCCGCACTCGGTACCGCCCAGACACAAAATGACCTGCAGCTGGCGCAGTTTAAACAGCAGATCGCGCAGTTACGCAGCCACAGTCAACTGGCGGCAGAGGCTTTTGCGACTGCTAAAGCGGCCCTTGAGGCGGCGACGGCCAGTAAACATGCCGCCGCTGAGCAGCAAACCCTTGCGCAGCATCAACTGGAAGAACAATTGGCCGGTGCAGGTTTTGCCGACCAAGCCTCGCTACTGAAGGCCATGCGCGACGAGGCGCATAGGCAACAGCTTGCCAGCGCCATTGAACACTACGAGCAGCAGCGCGCGCTCACTCAAGCTCAGAGTGAGCAATTATCCGCCAAGCTTAAGGATAAAACCGTACCGGATATGTTAATGCTGGCCGACGCCCTGCAGCTGACGCAGCTGGCTTTAGATTCGGCTGAAGAAGCGTGGCAAACTCGGCATACTCGGATGGCTCTCTTAACTCAAACCCACAGCCAACTCCAGCTTGCCGATGCCAAAGCACACTCCTTAGAGGAGCAATATGCGGTGATTGGTACGCTCGCTGACGTGGCGAGCGGCAACACGGGCAACAAAATTAGTCTGCAGCGTTTTGTATTAAGTGTGTTACTCGATGATGTGTTGCTCGAGGCCAGCCGCCGATTGCATTTAATGAGTAAAGGCCGTTACCGCTTGCTGCGTAAAGAGGACAGGGCCAAGGGAAACAAAGCCTCGGGACTGGAGTTAGAAGTGGAAGATGCCTACACCGCTAAAGTTCGCCCTGTGGCGACCTTAAGCGGTGGCGAAAGCTTTATGGCGGCATTGTCTATGGCCCTTGGGTTATCCGATGTGGTACAAGCTTATGCTGGTGGCATAAAACTCGACACACTCTTTATTGATGAAGGTTTTGGAAGTCTTGATCAGGAATCCTTGGAAATGGCCATTCGCACCTTGATGGATTTGCAATCCTCCGGGAGGATGATCGGGGTTATCTCCCATGTGTCTGAGATGAAAGAGCAGATAACCACCCGTATTGATATCGCCAAAGCATCCCATGGGAGCCAGATTGCGCTGGTTTTACCTTAAGTATGAGCCCTACCACATTTATGCTAATTAAAATATTGTTTTTAAAAATAAATAAGTGGTGGGGTTGATGTGCTATCCCTAGGGGAATCGCCCCTCGAAATGCCAACTCGCGCAAGTTTTCAGTCACGGCGCGCAAAAAGAGTGAAATAGCATTTGTCATTGCCATTATTTTGCGATAAGTTGGCAAAATTCGGGCTTTCCCATTGGGATTGGTTTACACAAATAACGAAATAAAGCTAAGCAACTCAGGCTCAGCAACTAAAGCAAACTCACGCAATAAAGATAACTAAAGGTGAACGCGTTGCAGACAGGCAAACCCAACTTTTTCAATTTTTCGCAATCACGTTTGCAAAATCTATCTTCGGCTCATAAGAATATTTTGTTGGCGGGTGGCTTATTGATTGGTGCGGCTATGTTAGTCCCCAATAATAACCATGTCGTGCCAACCGCTGAGCGTATTCCCGTTGCCCTTGATATTAATACCATCCTGCCACAAGTTAGCGAAACTCAACCGCTGCCAACGATTGTTGATAATTCCCCCGATTTTGAGCGTGTCATTGTCTCTGGCGATACCTTAAGCGGCTTATTTTCTAAGGCGGGTGTTGATCAGGTGACCATGTATAAGGTTTTGGAAGCGGATCTGAATATCCTTGCCTTAGATACCTTATTACCTGGTAACCGCATCCAATTTTGGCTCGACGATGTTGGGCAACTGCAAAAATTAGAACTTTATTTTAACGCTGCTCGCCAAGTGGTGTTTACTCGCTATGAAGATGGCAGCTTTAATGTTGAAGAAGTCAATGTTGAAGGTGTTTGGCAAAATCGGATCCTCACCGGTGAAATTCGCGGCTCCTTTTATGTCTCTGCTCAAAAAATGGGTTTAGCCGCAGCCGATATTCAGCGGATTGAAGATTTACTCAAAGAAAAAGTCAATTTTGCCCGTGATTTACACGCAGGTGATAAGTTTTCTGTTTTGGTAAATGATCAATATGTTGAAGGCGAAGCCACTGGCGCAAGTCAAATTTTAGGGGTGATGCTTAAGACTGGTCGCTCTGAAATCAGTGCATTCCAACATACAGACGGCAGCTATTATGATGCTAAAGGCCGCAGTCTCGTGCGTGCCTTCCAGCGTATTCCGCTGATTAAACAGCCTCGCATGAGTTCGCGCTTTAACTCTCACCGTAAACATCCTATTACCGGACGAGTATCCCCCCATAATGGTACCGACTTTTCTGTTCCGATTGGGACCAAAGTGGTCGCTCCCGGGGATGGGGTAGTGAGTTTAGTGACCGATCACCAATTTGCGGGTAAGTATGTGGTGATTGAACACGGTGGCAAATATCGCACTCGTTATTTGCACCTTTCTAAGTCGCTTGTTCGTAAAGGTCAGCGTGTCAGCCGTGGTCAAGTGATTGCGTTATCGGGTAATACCGGACGCTCAACCGGGCCGCATTTGCATTATGAGTTCCATATCAATGGTAAGCCAGTTGACCCGATGAAAGCCGATATTCCGATGTCGAGTCAATTAGCGGCCGAACAATTGCGCAGCTTTACCAATATAGTCAAAAGTCGCCAAGCGTTAATGGATTTAGGTTAAGCGCTGTGGGTGAAAGTGGGTAAGCTCAGCCTATAAGAAAAGAATGAATGCCGCGGCCATAACCGCGGCATTTTTTCATGGAGCGCCAAGCCTGTGCTGACGTGCGAATGACCCGTGCCTAAGGTGTTAAAAAAGATTAAAAGTTGAACTTATCAACATGCTGTTTGAACGTTTTAAGATCGGTGATCATGTTGCTTGAGGTGAGTGCAGTTTGCTGTTTGTGCCGCTCGCCGCGACTAAAGAGCACTAAACGGTCGCTGTGTTTGGTGCGCATTTTACGCATCATAAACTTGAGTAGTTCGGGGCGAGTCAGTTTGGCAATCTCTGCTACTACCTGTTCACGCTGATTAAATTGATAATCTCGATTGCCGATACTCACCCAATAGCGCTGACCACGGGTTTTAAGATTGGCATCGTGCTCCATCATTTGGTTGATGAGTCCCTGTTTGGTGTTTTCCCATTCCTCGTTCGTAATTTGCATGACAGCATAATTAAAATCGGCAATAAACTCATCGATGGCTTCTAATAAATGCAGTGGGCCGGTGGTGGGAGATTGAATATAAAAAATCATGCCTGGATGACGATTGAGGGGCAGGTAACCCGTGCCAACCATATACCCTAATTGTTTTTCGGTTCTCAGCTCATGGAAGAAGGTCGACGACATAGTGTGATTAAGCAGGCTAAAGAGCGCAATTTTTTCAGCCGTTGCCATGGCCGATTGGTAGTAGACAATAATGGCGCTGTCTTGATGATCTATCGCTAATTCCCGCAGCAATGTGCCTTGCCCTGTGAGGTTGACTAACTCTCGGGTGGATTCAACACTCGGGCTTGAGACTAAGGATAAAATGTGCTGTAACCGTTGGCCGAGGGCTTGAGCCTCGCTCACTAACCAATCGCCATAGACTAAGCCTTCAAGATAAATTTTTTCATAAAAAGCGCTGACATGATTATGTAAATCTTCAAGGCTGATGCTGTCTAACAGTTGGGCCATGCGCGCGGGTTCATAGCTGCGCTTTTGTAGGGTGGCCGTCAGGCTAGTAAATAATTGGGAAATCGGTTTTGCTTGGGCGAGATTTTGCCAACTTTTTAACAGCTGAGACTTGATGAGTTCAAAGCGTTCTTCAGTAAAATTGCGCTCCCTCGCTTTATCGATCAGTAGCGCCAATAGCGTTTCTTGATTGCCGGTAAAACCGGATAAATGCAGGGTGATCCCACCTTGGTTGGGGTATATATGGTAGCTTAAGCCTGCGACTTCAGCCTGATAGGTCGGCTCGGTCAGATAATCGAGGAGCATTTCGACATACAGGCGGGTGAGCGCCGCATGTTTAGGGGTTTTGCTCGCTTGTTCAGAATCGAGGGATAAATACAGATGTCCCTTAGGCACATTAAACTCGTCATCTTTCTTATGCCAAATCCGATATCCCGGGGCCTCTGCCACCACCACGGGGACGGCAACGAGACTTTTGTCTGGACGGGCAATGGGATCGGCCACAATAAATGGGTTTGCCAGTGGCAGTTGTAATTGCGGCCGGATCTGCCGAGTGTACCAGCGTTGTAAGGCTTCTGGCGCGATGGGCGTTACCCGGTAGGGGGTGTGATACCAGTTGGCATACTGATCGGTGACAACCGTTGGCGACATCAGTTGCAGGCGCATATTGCTTGGCGTCATTAACTTGAGTAAATCCAGCGCTTCAGCTATATCGAGTCCATCCATACGGTAGTCACCAAAGACAATATCTTCGACTTCATAGTGATGCATATTGATGCTCAGATGGCTGGCTAAATCGAGGGACTTTACCTGCTCCTGATAACGAAAGGCTGTGGTAAGCAGGTTGGCACGCTCTAAATAACGCCATGGCTCTAAACCTTGGGTTTTAATGAGTTCAATGTATTCAAAGCAGCAGCCAATAATCTCGTCTAGATTCTCTAATCCCTTATCAGTCAGTTGCATACCGATATTGTAGTCTTTGAAGTTATAACCATTAACTCCCCCTCCTGCTGATAAATTATTCACCAAGCCCTGTTCTTTAAGATAAGACAATAAGCTGCCTTTACTTTCATTGCCCAGAATATGGCTGATATAGGTTAAGGGTTTGCGTTTGTAGTAATGATCAATGCCAGGGAAATGAAAACTAATACTGAGCCGCTTTTGATCTTTAAGGGGCGCTATCTCAGTTAGCGTCAGTAGTTGCTTTTGCTCAACAAGTGGGACTTGTGGATAGTGTTTACCTAAGTTTAAGTTACGGATCCCACTAAAATAATGGCTTACAAGGCTGTGTAATTGCATCAGGGGCAGGGGGGCGACAATACATAAGGTCATTAAATTTGCACTGTAATGACTGAGATAAAACTCCTGTAATTCGGCGCGCAGCTCAGTTTGTTCGCCGGCTAAGGTCATTAAATTGCCAACGGAAAATTTTGAGAACGGATGCTGTGGGTTGACTGTTTCCTTAAGCACTTGATAAGTCCGGCGTATATCGTCTTTTAGCTTTAAGCTAAATTCCGATTCAATGGCTTGGCGTTCTCTGTCGACTAAGGCTAAATCAAATTTAGGGGCGATAAAAAACTGGCTAAAGCGGTCGAGCGCTGCGGCAAACACATCGGCATCGATACTAAAAAAGAAGTTGGTGTGCTCTGTCCCTGTCCAAGCGTTATTGCTGCCACCATGTTGATTAATGAAGGCATGGTACTCGCCAGCGTCTGGGAATTTTTCGGTACCAAGGAAGAGCATATGCTCTAAAAAATGCGCCATTCCAGGTCTGCTAATGGGATCGTCAAAATGCCCGACACCTACCGCCATGGATGCGGCCGCTTGGCTGGCATCCGGATCTTCCACCAATAACACCCTAAGGGCATTATCCAATACGAGGTAACGGTATTGGCGATGATCGTTTGGACTTTGATAAATCGATTGAGAGGCTTGCAAGGAAACACTCCGATAACGATAGCTGGTTATATATTGATAGTCTTCATGGTTTTTAGCAAATATCTCTTGCATTTATCGTCCAAAGATTCACCTTGGGGTGGTTTGTTGAAATGCTTTTTAGGGCTACAATTGGGATAAAATAAAAACAATTGTGGGTAGCGAGAGAAGTATGCAGCTATTTTTGATGCGACATGGTGAAGCTGGATTTAATGCACAGTCAGATAGGGACCGGATACTCACCGATTTAGGGCGGCAGCATACAGCGTTAATGAGTCATTGGTTGGCTCAACATGTTCGCGATTTTGATCTTGTTTTAGTCAGCCCCTACCTGCGCGCTCAGCAAACTTGGCAGGAGTTGAGTCAGCATTTTCCAGAGCCCCGTCACTGGTTAGTGTTGGATGATTTAGTGCCCACGGCCGATCCTGCCCATGTTGCCGCGCTGATTTTAGCCTATGGCGAGTCTTACAACGCTAAAAACCTATTGATTATTTCGCATATGCCACTGCTTGGTTTTTTAGTCAGTGAGTTAGTTCCTGGAGTTGAGCCGCCGCTGTTTGCCACATCAGGGATCACCCTGATTGATAAAGAGCCAGATCATGCCAGTTTGCTGTGGCAACATGCGCCCCACAGCATAGGCTAATCTGGCTTGCCACTTTGTGGCCGTTCATCATTGGGTTTGTGTGTGCGGCAATCAATACTTAATGAGGTGTTGCCCTCTCGTCGGTGTTGGTCACCGTGGCTTTTAGCGGCAAAGTTGGCGCCCTCTGGCGTGACGCTAATTATGCCATGTGAGCGCTGTCGACCGATAAGCACAGTTAAGGCTTGTTCAAGTGTTAACCGAGAAGAGCTGCTGAGTGAGTGTTGGAGCGTTTGGATTGATACAGCAGTGCCTTAGCGCCGATGCGGATTTTCCCCAATATCAATCAACACGAGGAGCGCAGCATCGCCGCCCCATTCTTTAGGGGCCTGATGAAAGGCTTTTACCCGGGGATGCTGCACTAACCACATTGGCACTTGTTGTTTTAATATCCCACTACCATAACCGTGCATCACGCAGCAACATAAACTGTGTTGTTTAACACAGGCTTGGATCAGCGCCGCTAACTCAAGCTTGGCTTCTGCTTGGCGATAACCGTGCAAATCTAGCAATAGATCCGGCTGATAATCCCCCCGTCGCAAGCGTTTGAGCTCGAGGCTTTCAACCCCTTCATTGAGCCAGCGCATCGGCCCTTGCACAGGGAGTAATGGCTGATAGGTGTCTGAAAAATAACTATTAGCATGTAATTGGGGCTCTTTGAGCTCAATTTCTTGTTTGGTTTTTAGGGGCGTGCGAAAGTGGCGCTTATCCTGGGTGATGGGTTTAATCCCCTCGATAAGTGCACAAAACATCGCCATGCCTTCTTTATCATCGTCTTTATTCATGGTGGGTATTCTATTGAATCCTATGGTTTCTGAATAGAGTTCAGTTACAATGTTTGACGAACAAACTAGCGGGAGCACGTTTTGGATAAGATCTTTGTAGATGAAGCCGTGACAGAATTACGCACGATTGGCGATATGTTACGTTGGGCGGTGAGCCGATTTAACGATGCCCATCTGTATTATGGTCATGGTACTGACAATGCTTGGGATGAGGCGATTGCCTTAGTTTTTCATGCGTTACACCTACCTGAAGAAATTGGTCAACAGGTGATTTTAAGCAATCTGACCAGTAGTGAAAAACATAAAATCGTTGAATTGATTATTCGTCGCGTCCGCGAGCGGATCCCGGTCCCGTACTTGACGAATAAAGCGCGTTTTGCCGGTCTTGAGTTTTACGTGGATGAGCGCGTGTTAGTGCCGCGTTCTCCTATTGCGGAAATGATCGCCAATCGCTTTAGTCCTTGGTTATACAATAAACCCGTGACGCGTATTTTGGATTTATGTACTGGCAGCGGCTGTATTGCTATCGCCTGTGCCTATGAATTTGAAGATGCCGAGGTCGATGCCCTTGATATTAGCCAAGATGCTCTCGATGTCGCCCAAATCAATATTGAATCCTTAGGAATGATGGATCGGGTGTTCCCAATGCAATCGGATCTCTTTTCCGCCATTCCTGAAGGGCCGCAGTACGATCTTATCGTGTCCAATCCGCCCTATGTGGATGCCGAAGATATCGGCGATATGCCCGATGAATATCACCACGAGCCTGCGATTGGCTTGGCCTCAGGCCATGATGGCTTGGATTTAACTAAGCGCATTTTGGCGAACGCCGCCCAATACCTTACCCCCACGGGCATTTTAGTGGTTGAGGTGGGCAATTCGATGGTGCATTTGATGGAGCAATTCTCTGAGGTGCCATTTACTTGGGTAAACTTTGAGAACGGCGGTGATGGCGTGTTTGTCCTAACTCGCGATCAACTGATTGAACATCAAGGGTTATTTGCTATTTATCGCGATGTCGAGTAAGTCGTCGCAACGACCCTCTGGGGGGAGAGTGTTTTGCCGCGATCAGTTTGGGGCCGGCAAAACACTTGCCTAAGCAGTTGGGCTTGCAGGGATAAACAAATCTTTTAGGGTGTACAAAGCGGATGTCAGGAAACAGTATTGGTCAAAATTTTGTCGTGACGACCTTTGGTGAAAGTCACGGAGTGGCGTTAGGTTGCATTATTGATGGCTGCCCACCCGGGCTCGAATTAACTGCCGCCGATATGCAGCATGATCTTGACCGTCGTCGTCCTGGCACTTCTCGCTATACCACGGCGCGACGAGAGGATGATGCCGTGCGGATTTTATCCGGAGTGTTTGAAGGTAAAACCACGGGGACGTCGATCGGGCTTTTGATCGAAAATACCGATCAGCGCAGCCAAGATTACTCGAATATCAAAGATTTATTCCGACCAGGTCACGCTGATTATACCTATCAACAAAAGTACGGTATGCGTGATTACCGTGGTGGCGGCCGTTCATCCGCCCGCGAAACTGCGATGCGCGTTGCTGCAGGTGCCGTGGCTAAAAAATATCTCAAGCAAGTGCATGGTATTGAAATTTATGGCTATATGTCACAGCTTGGGCCGATTGCCGCCGAGGTGATTGATCTGAGCCAGATTGAGCAAAATGCTTTTTTCTTCCCGGATGCGAGTAAGCTTGAGGCGCTGGATGAGTATATGCGCGAGCTGAAAAAGTCCGGTGATTCGATTGGTGCCAAAATCAGCGTGGTTGCCACCGGCGTACCCGTGGGGTTAGGTGAGCCGGTATTTGATCGGCTCGACGCCGATATCGCCCACGCGCTAATGGGCATTAATGCGGTCAAAGGCGTTGAAATTGGTGATGGTTTTAGAGTCGTGACGCAAAAGGGCTCAGAAGGCCGTGACTTAATGTCACCTCAAGGCTTTGAATCAAACCATGCGGGCGGCGTGCTTGGGGGGATTTCCTCTGGCCAGCCGATTATTGCTCATATTGCCCTTAAGCCAACCTCAAGTATCAGCGTGCCGGGACACAGCATGACGGTGCAGGGGGATATGGCGGAGGTGGTGACCAAAGGACGTCATGACCCTTGTGTTGGGATCCGCGCGGTACCGATAGCTGAGGCCATGCTGGCTATCGTATTAATGGACCATTTGTTACGCCACCGAGCACAAAATCAGGATGTGCGTAGTCAAACCCCTGTGATTGGAATGCGTTAATGTCGATTTGTTTTCCTCAAGGTCAGCCACTGCGCTGGCTTTGCGCTTGTTATTTTTTCTTTTTTGCAATCCTCGGCACGATGATCCCTTATCTTGGGGTCTTTTTTGAAAACCGTGGTTTTAATCCTCAAGAAATTGGTGTTTTATTGGCCATTCTCATGGCGACGCGCATCATCGCCCCCAATATTTGGGCGAAGGTAGCTGATCGTACCGGGATGCGCGCCGAATTGGTAAAGCTTGGCGCCTTTGCGGCAGCCTTAGCTTATTTGAGTTTTTTTTACCACGGTGGTTTTGTGTATATGGCGCTAAGTCTGGCGTTATACACTTTTTTTTGGAATGCCATTTTGGCCCAACTTGAGGTGTTAACCCTTGACACCTTAGGCGCACAGGCCAGTCGTTACGGACAAATCCGCAGTTTTGGCAGCATAGGTTATATCTGTTTAGTCGTGGGGGCAGGGTTTGCTATTGGTCAATGGGGGACGGAGGTGTTGCCCTATATTGGCCTGTTTCTGTTTATAGGGATGCTCGTTTGTGCCTTACCTTTGCCGAGTCAGCGCATGGTGCGCAGCGCAGGGCAGGAGCCCCCGCCGTTTAAATGGACTAAGCCGATCGTCTGGTTTTTGATTTCGGCCATGTTGCTGCAAATGAGTGCGGGTCCTTTTTATGGTTTTTTTGTGCTGTATCTTAAGCAAGCTGGTTATTCTGAGGCGCTGGCGGGGATTTTTGTTGCCCTTGGGGCGACGGCAGAAATTGCGATGTTTATGCTGGCCCCGCGTTTGTTAAGCCGTTATAGCGTCAATGCCTTACTGTTGGTCAGCATAGGGATGACAGCCCTGCGTTGGTTATTGGTGGCCTTTGGAGTTGAAAGCCTGTTGTGTCTCGGTTTCAGCCAGTTATTGCATGCCTTTACCTTTGGTTTGACCCACGCGGCATCCATCCAATTTGTGCACCGCCATTTTGATGAGAGCCATCGAAGCCAAGGTCAGGCCCTTTATGCCAGTTTGGGCTTTGGCGGTGGTGGGGCTTTAGGTATCTGGATTTGCGGTTATATATGGGGCGATGGCAGTGGCGCTGTGTGGTCTTGGGTGTTTGCCGCTGGCTGCGCCCTTGCTGCAATGGTGGCGGTAGGGTGTATTCCTGAGGATAAATCCGAGGTCAAGCTGCGCGCGGCTTAGGCTTAGCCCATGCACCATCGTTAATTGGTCTTAACGTCAGTATTATCCACAATGAATGAGTTGCACAATTGCATAGCGAGAGCGTAGAGAGGTAAAGGTGGTTCGGTTTCGTTTAGGATTAGTGATCAATCCATTAGCGGGCTTAGGCGGCAGCGTGGGCCTAAAGGGCAGTGATGGCGTTGCAGAGCACGCCCTCGCCCTAGGGGCCAAGCCAAAAGCGGCTGAGCGCATGATGCAAGCGCTTAAGGTGATCCAAGATTATGCCGCTGACATCGAAATCATTACCGCTTCTGGGGTGATGGGGGAAGATGTGGCTAAGGCACTGGGGTTTCAAACCAAAGTGGTGTATCACACCCCAGTGCAAACGGCCGCGCAGGATACGAAAGCGGTTGTGCAAACCTTACTGCAAACGCCCTTAGATTTGCTGCTGTTTGCTGGTGGCGACGGTACGGCGCGGGATGTGTATAGCGTATTTAGTGAGGCGTGTATCGACGATAAACGCCCCGTCCTTGGGGTGCCTGCGGGGGTGAAAATCCATTCAGGAGTTTACGGTATTACGCCAAATGCCGCAGGCATGGTGGTTAAAATGTTGCTTGATGGCGAACTGGTGAGCTTAATGAGCGCCGATGTGATGGATATTGATGAAGCTGCCTTTCGCCAAGGCACTGTGCGGGCTAAGCGGTTTGGCGAGTTGTGGGTGCCCGCAGAGCCACGTTTTGTGCAAGCGGTCAAAATGGGCGGAAAGGAAGTGGATGAGTTAGTGCTTGCCGATATTGCGGCACAGGTCATCGACCAAATGGAGGATGAGCTGTACATCATGGGGTCGGGTAGCACAGTGGCCTTTGTGATGGCAGAGCTTGGGCTTGACAACACGTTATTAGGGGTCGATGTCATTCAGCATAAACGTCTTATCGCCAAGGATTTAACCGCAGCGCAGCTGTTAGAGCTCAGTGAACAGACCCCCACTAAGTTAGTGATCACCCTGATTGGTGGCCAAGGCCATCTGCTTGGGCGTGGGAATCAACAGTTGTCCCCCGCGCTTATTCGGCGCATAGGCAAAGACAATATCATTATTTTGGCCACTAAAACGAAGTTAAAAGCTCTTGAAGGACGGCCACTCATTGTGGATAGTGGCGACCCGCAATTAGATCGCGAGCTATGTGGTTATTACAAAGTGATCACCGGTTACCGTGATTACGTGATGTATCAGGTGGCCAACCCTGATTTACAGGCCGATCTGTAAGTGGGAATGTGGCATCGCTGCCTTGTGTGAACGTGGAACGTAAGTGACCTTATTTTTGAACAGATTAGAACGGAGAGTGTAACCCCATGTTAGAACATTACGAACAAGCATTAGAGCAGTGGATCGCAAGCGTGGTTAGCCATGGTGACGACGATGCATTATTTGCTTGTGGTTATTTACAGGGCCATGTTGCCGTGGTGTTATCCCAACTTGAAACCTTAGGCGATAGCTCTGTTGATGCCTTAGTGCAAAAAATGACGGATTGTTTAGCGCTTGCGCGTCAAGAGTTAAACGACACCGATTACGCTTTGGTTGAGCAGGCGTGGGCACAGCTCCAAGGCAACATCATTACTCATGTCTAAGCCAGCCCTCGCCCCAAAGGCCACAATTCAACAAGCATGTGCGTCCGCTGAATATGTTCAGACACCAAGTCAACCCATTGATAACGTTCAAACTGAAACAGCGCATACTTGCGGCGACAAGGCCCAGCAAGCGGTTTATCTTGGCCTTGTTAACCCTAAAACGCCCATTAATGTCGGCGGTATTATGCGCGCCTCTGGTTGCTATGGGGTGGATGGGGTGTTTTATACCGGTAAGCGTTATGAGTTAGCCGCCCGCTCTGGGCCGCTGCAATATAATGCCGACACGAAAGCCGCGGCGGCGCGTATTCCTCTTACGGGCGTGACCTCATTGCTTGCAGCCGTCCCTGCCGATACGCAGCTTATCTGTGTTGATTTGGTTGTTGGTGCCACGCCGTTGCCGGATTTTGTGCACCCACCGAAGGCCTTTTATGTGTTTGGTCCAGAGGATGGCACGATCAGCCAAGCGCTTATCGATAAAGCCGACGGCGTGGTGTATGTCCCTACCGTTGGTTGTATGAACCTTGCAGCCTCCGTCAATGTGTTGTTGTACGATAGGTTAGCCAAAGCTCACCGTGCCAATGCTGACCAAGTGTGCACGGCGGCAGGGCAAGCGTTGACTGTGTTAGAGGAGACAACCTCTGCCTTTCATGGCGACGCGCTGATCCGTAAGAGTCGTGATAACAATAACCGCACTCGGGTCAAAACCGCTAAACCATATCGTTAGTCAATCATATCGTTAGTAAATCATCGCCTGAGTGAACTATCGCCTGAGTCAACCATCGCCTGAATCTTGGTGGTTTACGCGCCGGGAATGTGAGCATCAAGGGCCAGAGGGGGCTCGTAGGGGGGGCCCTTGATGTCTTGATCATCCCTTAAGTGCACACTCGCCTATTTCACTGACGTTATCAGCGCCAATGGCTAAATTGTCCGTGTGGTTTACGTCAGCGCTTTGCCCTTGCGTAATTTTCGCAGCCACATGCGATTGGGATTGAGTTTCGCTAGGGTCTGCCAGTCTAGCGGTAAGGGTTCGCCGCAGAGCATTGCGGCTAAACATTCGGCGGCAAGTGGGCCTGAGCTCAACCCCCGCGAGCCTAAACCGCCTAGAATGAACAGTCCCTCTAACACCGGCGCTGGGGTGGTTTGCCAATAATGCGCGCTCTCTTTGCTAGGGCGCAGCTTGGCATCATGTTCCAGAATGCCTGCCACGTCCGGAGCGCGGCCCATCATTGGAAAATGATCCCGCGTGACCATCCGTACTCCGACACGGGCGCAGTTATCACTGATATCAATATCGAACAGCCAGGGCTGATTGGGGTAGCTCTCTTCGATTTTTCCTCGATTATCCCGCTGCTCTTGTGGGCAAAAGTCGGTATGTTGGGGCGATTTTACGTAACTTGCGCCCAAACAATGGCTGCCATTATGGCTGGGGGTAAGATAACCATTGGCGCACAATACCGTGGCCAACTGCTGCAGTTGGCCCTTGCTCGCTATGTGGCTGACTTGGCCGCGAAAGGGGCTTAATTGCAATTCTGCTGTGGCGCTAAATTGGGTTAGCTGTGCGCCGTTGGCAAGCACCAGCTGCTTAAATGGGCCAAATCGTTGGCCATTGCCGTTTAAGTACCAGCCCGTTGCGTCTTGCTCAATATCCACAATCTGTGTATTAAAATGGCAGTTCACCTCTGCGTATTGTTGGGCGCTAGCGATGGCTGCCTTGGCATAATCTACAGGGCAAACCCAGCCGCCAAGAGGATAAAAAATCCCTGACTTATCGATGCTAAGCTGCGCAATATAATTGGCTTTTTCGGCATTGACCTTTACGGCAATATCCGGTGGCCATGTTTGGCTATCGAGGATTTTATTAAGCCGTTGCTGGCTACGTTCATCGTGACCCGTTTGCAATACCCCGCAAAAATCATGGGCAATGGACGTGATCCCTTGGCTGGTTTGGGCGTGAAGCGCTGCGATCCGTCGCCTGCTAAATAAAAATGCCTGTTGGAAGAAGCGGCTGAGTTCATCGTTTTCAGGAGTGAGCAGGGGGTAAATCGCCCCTTGACGATTCCCTGAGGCGCCTTGGCCGAGGGTGCTATCCTGACAAAATAGCGCAGTGGCTTGTCCACGCTCGGCTAACGCCAGTGCGCAATGGGCTGAGGCGAGGCCGCCACCAATAATGGCAATCGCCGCGTCCGGGGTTGGCTGGAGTGGCCCTAAGGGGGAAAATCCATAGGCAGTTTCTTGCTTTTTGCGCAGCAGTTGCCGTTGATGCAACAGGATTTCATCGTCGGTGGCAGGGAGCAATGCCCGGACAGTCACTTCGGCCCGCGGCACCCGCTCTGGATTTTTCAGTAAATCTGCCCGCTCTATTAAGCTTGCATGTTTCACAAAGTCTGCCTGTTCCATTTTGCGCTTTGCGCTGGTGCGGCTCTCAGGCGTAAGGTTGTGCAGGCCAAATCCACTCGCTTGCAGGGCGTTAGCGGTGTGTTCGGGTACATTGATGCCTAACACATGGGCTTGATCAGCACTTAAGCGTGCCATTTGCCAAAGGGAAGTATGGGTTAAGTGCGGGTACATATGGGGCAAGATTAACCATTGCGTTAGCGGGTGCGCCGGGCTATGGGGCAGCTGGCTGAGCTGCTCGGTAACATCGCCAAAGTGCAGATCCACAATTAATTGACCGTCATCAAATAGTAATCGCTGACAACCTATAATTTCACAGGGTATCGCCTCCAGAATTGCGTCAGCCAGTGGCCGTAAATGGGGCGCAGCAATTAAGCTTTGAGATTGATCCCAAAGTGATTTAAGTTCGTAGGCATTGATAGGATGGGGTTCAAAGACTTTAATGAGTAGCCGATTGCGCAGGCGGGATGCCGGCACATTTGCCTCGCTGTGCGCTTGTTGCTGCCGTTTTTGGTCTTGTTGCTGATACAGGCAAGTAAGTAACTCGAGTCCATCCCCCAAACCGATTTGTCCGAGCACCTGCAGCCCCGCGGTATTGTTTTTGTTCGCGGCGCGGTAATGGTTCAGCGTGTGAAGATACTCGGCCTCCCCGGGCAGTGTGGCAGGATAAAGGTTGATTAATTGCGCGATATCCCGCTTAATTTGGCCTGGTTTGGTAGGTTTTGCGGTCAATGACAGATACTCTCAGGGTGATCAATGGGCATTATTTTACTCGGCTTTATGGAAAGCTGACCACTTAAATGAATTAAAACAGATACTATTGGTTCAGCAAAAATAGGTACTGACATGTACACAATGGATAGCAAAAAAATGAAAAGAGTCGTGATCACCGGAATGGGTGTTGTTTCAAGTATCGGTAATAACAAGCAAGAAGTGACCGAGTCACTTAAAGCGGGCCGTAGTGGTATTACACATTCCGCTCAGTTTGAAGAAATGCAACTGCGTAGTCATGTATGGGGCAATATCAAATTAGATCCTTCTGAGCTGATTGACCGTAAAGCCCTGCGGTTTATGGGGGATGCTGCGGCCTATGCGTACATTGCCATGCAAGAAGCCATTCAAGATGCGCAGTTAACGGAAGAGCAATATTCTCACCCTCGCGTTGGTTTAATCGTGGGCACCGGCGGCGCCTCATCATCTAATCAAGTGCAAGCCGCTGATACCCTGCGTGAAAAGGGCGTTAAACGCGTTGGTCCTTATATTGTACCGCGCATTATGTCGAGCACTGCCAGTGCTTGTTTAGCGACACCCTTTAAAATTAAAGGCATGAATTATTCTATCAGCTCAGCCTGTGCGACCAGTGCCCACTGTATTGGTCACGCCGTTGAACTTATCCAAATGGGTAAACAAGACATGGTGTTTGCCGGCGGCGCAGAGGAAGTCGATTGGACCTTGACCATGGGATTTGATGCCATGGGTGCATTGTCTACTAAATACAATGCCACCCCAGAAAAAGCTTCGCGCACTTATGATGCTGACCGTGAT
>NZ_JBOFMC010000348.1:0-12758 GCF_051658185.1 Shewanella sp.
GGGCGAGAGCATGCTCTCACGGCTGATAAGCTCACCCTCTTGATATACTTCTACCCATAATTGGTTGATATCTTGAGCTTTATGACTCAAAAGCAGCATGGCTTCACGGTGCATCACCACATCTGGGGTGTTTAATTCATCGTTACCAAAAGGCGCGGTTAAGCTGTGGCTTTGCATCAGAGATACGTGCGCTTCAATTTCACCCTCGAGGTGATTGAGGTTACGAATGCCATCATGGAAGCCGGCTTTGCTTGCCTCGGTGGTGAAGCTGATGGGCTCAAGTGTCACACAGTCAGTGGTGTTACACGCCTCGATAGTCAGTTGATAATCGGTCTGTGCCTCTAGGTTACCGAGGTAAAACTCTGGGGCCGTGGCAGTGAAGTGCTGCGTTGCTTGAGTATTGCCAACTTGAGTACTGCCAACTTGGCTAAGCCTAAGTTGATATTGATTGCCGGCGGCATGGCCTTGCCAAGTTATCGTGGCACCGACATCAAATATGCCTGATACCTTAACGTCGCTAATATTAGGGGCGCCGAGGCATTCCGTATTTTCAAAGCGCATTATCCGCTCATCGGTGAAACTCGGGTGCGGAAAATATTCAATAAAGCAGCCGATGACATCGGAGCTCATGCTGCCAAATTCATCATGAATGAAATAAAAGCCATTATTATCATTTATCACGATGTCCCATTTATCATCTAAAAACGGAAATGCAGCATAGTATGGTGCCCGCGCATTATCGCCATAGGGGAAGGGGAATTTAGGGTAGTGATTGTCGTGCAATTCAAAACGTTGATTATTATGGATGATATAGCGTTTGTTATTTTCAACGATCACACCATCATTCGCCATCGACCGTTGCTTCATACTGTTAATCGTGCTGAAGGTGAGTTCTGATGCTTGCTGCATGGTGATTTGAGCGTTAGCCGTGAGTGGCAATAACGCCGTGGCGATAAGTGCCGCCACAGGGGTAAATCGAGTTTTAAACATACATTTTCCTTATTGATATCATTAATTCAATAAGGCAACACGCGTCAACGAGACCCATCACCCGAAGTGACGGATCTGATACCAATGGCATCCCCGCTATCATAGGTACTATCGCCCCTTAGACCGGTGGTTTTGCGTCCCAGCTTTTCAACTGGTTTGCCTTTTTCAATGTGCAGTATTTTTTTCTGCAGTGGGAATATAGGTGTAACAGTGAATGAATGCAATTATAAGTGCCTAAATTGTTTGGTTTTTTAAGCAAAAATCAAACAGCAAGCACATCATAACCCCAATTTGCTCCCTCAAATCGCAAGGAGGATAAATGTTTAACAAGGGCCACATAAGATTCAACATCACCATCGCGTAGCCAGAGTGACTTGTGGATTGATGTTTTATTTTGGCCGTGAGTTAATCCGAGTTCTGTCGTCGGCGAGTTGTTAGGGCGAGTCATGTGCCGTAGGCGAGTTAGGTGGCACAGGTGAGATATTTTTATTAATAATAGCTTGTTATGCAAAATGGGAGCCCGAAGGCTCCCGTTAAGATTATCTTTGGATTTTAAATAACACGGCATAGAGTAAGGGGATCACAATGAGTGTCAGCGCTGTAGCAAACAGCAAACCAAACATAATTGTGACAGCCATGCTCTTAAAGAAGGGATCTAAGAGCAGGGGAGCTACACCCATAATCGTGGTTGCAGCACCTAATACCACCGGTTTTGCACGGCTTAAGGCTGCACCTACCACGGCATCAAAGGGGGCCGTACCTTCTCGAATATCATTATCTGCCTGATCAACTAGCACAATGGCATTTTTTACCATCATGCCAATTAAACTTAAAAAGCCTAAGATGGCCATAAATTCAAAGGGGGTTTGAAATATCACTAGCCCAACGACTACACCAATAACAGCCAGTGGTACGGTCATCCAAATAACGATGGGTTGTTTAAATGCATTAAACATAAAAATCACCGCTAAGATCATTGCCGCAAATCCATAAGGCGCAGAAATGGCAATCCCTTCGTTGGCATCGTTTGAAGCTTTATATTCGCCATACCAGGTCAACTGATAGCCATCAGGTAATGGGATTTGCTCGATTTTATGCCTAATACTATTGAATGCATCACTGGATAACATGCCCGGTGCAGGATCGGCTTGTGTGAGGATAGTCGGGATCCGGTTAATTTTACGGATTAATGAGTCTTCCCATTCGAGGCCAACATCAGAAACAAATTGACTCATCGGGACGAAAGCCTGACTTTGCTCACTGTATACGCTGACATTTTCAATCACCCTATCATGTCTTCGCTCATTTTCAGGAGCGGTGACCACCACAGGAATCAGATCGTCGTTCTGGCGGAACTGCGCAATTTGGCGGCCATTTAATGATTGAGCAATGGCTTGATTAAGCTCTTTAGCAGTTAATCCTTGTTGCTGCATAATTTCTGGTAGGTAATGGGGTTTGATAACTGGGATTTGTTGGCGCCAATCATCTTGAACCGCTATCAGATTTTTATCCGCGTTCATGAGTGCTTTCGCTTCTTCAGCAAGCGCTCTGAGTACTTTAGGATCAGGCCCCGAGAAGCCCGCTTCAATTTTTTTACCGCCGCCACGGCCAAGCATAAATTTCCAGACTTTGATCGAAGCATCTGGAAACTCTTGCGATAATTCAGTTTGTAATACGTCGACTAATGTATCGATGTTTTTGTAATCATCCACATCAATTAACAGTTGGCCATAGGCTGAATTTCTTGGCTCGGGTGCATAACTTAACATAAACCTTAAGCCACCACTGCCAATGAATGAAGTCACATTGGTAATATGTTCCTTCTGCTTAACAAACTGGCTCATGTTTACCATCATATGGCCGGTTTTATTGATATCAGTGCCTTGGGGTAAAAATGCATCTACGACAAATTGAGCTCTTTGTGATTCTGGCATAAACCCGGGAGGTATGCGGCCCATATTAGCCACGGCGATCACTAATAATCCGAGCAATACCGCGCCAGAGATGAGTCGATTGCGTAAAACTAAGATAAGTATTTTGTGATAAAAAACTAAGATACGACTTTCTTTCGCGGTTGTTTTGCTATTATCAACGGTCAAAAATTGATAGCACAACAGCGGGGTAATTGTGATAGCAAATAACCAACTTAAAAACATCGAATAGCAAATTACCCAGAATAAAGAACCTGCATATTCTCCCATATCACTTGGGGATAAACCGATGGCGCTAAAGGCCAGTATACCCACAACAGTACCGCCCAGTAGTGGCCAAATAGTTGAATCTACAACCTCATTTATTGCGGTAAGTTTGTCTTCTCCTTGTTGTAGTCGTACTAATACGCCATCGGTTACCACAATGGCATTATCGACTAACATACCAAGCGCAATAATTAAGGCGCCAAGTGATATCCGTTGCATCGCAATATCATCAATTAACATAATAATTAATGTACCCGCGACGGTTAATAATAAAACAAACCCAATAATGATGCCTGATCTGACTCCCATAAAGATTAATAACACAACAAATACAATTACGACTGCCGCAATCAGATTATCGACAAAGTTGGCGACAGATGCTCTCACAGAATCAGATTGTATTGAGATTTCATTGAGTTCCATGCCGTAGGGGCGCTGAGATTCCAGTTGGGCTAAACGCTGTTTGACGGCGTCCCCCATTTCAACCACATTGCCACCTGAGACATTCGAAATACCTAAGCCAATAGCATGTTGACCATTGTATGTCATTAACACGCTGGCGGGTTCTTTATATCCTTGATATATATTCGCTATCTGTTTGAGTTGTAGTAAGTTATTACTGGTACTGATGCCTATTTTTAGCCTTTTTAAGTCCTCAATCTTCAGTACGGTATTATTTGGGAGCACTGGAATGCGCATACCATCGAGTTCAATGTCTCCAGCTAAGGTCACTAATGTTTGGTTTTTCAGTGTTTGATATACCTGTTCAAGGCTTACACCATATTGTTGCAAACGTTCTGAAGAGAGCTCAATAAAGATTTGTTCTGATTTTGTGCCTAACGTCGCTGTCTTCGCGACACCTTTTACTAAAGCCAATTCCTTCTGTAAAAATTTTACATAGTCATTGAGTTGTTTATCGGTATAACCAGGGCCTGTAATGGCATAGAAGAGGGCATAAACATCGGCAAAGTCATCATTGACAAATGAAGGTCCGGCACCGTTGGGTAAATTCCTTTGTGCATCGGATACTTTTCGGCGCAGTTTATCCCAAACTTGGTCTAGTTCTGCTTTGGTTTTCGAAAATTCAAGTTTGATTTCAACGGTAACCTCTGAACTCCCTTGTTTCGAAATAGATTTAACTTCTTTGAGTTCTTGTAAAGACTGCACGGCAGTTTCAATCACTTCAGTGACTTCATCTGCGACTTCAACGGCCGAGGCGCCTGGATAGGGAGTCATAATCACCGCTTGGCGAATAATAAATTCAGGATCTTCGAATCGACCTAGCCCCTTGTAGCTAATAAAACCTCCAAGTAATAATAGAAATATCATAACCCAAAGGCTATTCCTTTTCTTTATCGAATAGGCTGCAATGTTCATTTGCTTACTCCATCAGCATCAAGTGGTCTAACAAGATCGCCATCTTTTAACGCATTTACGCCAGCAATAATGATTCTATCCTTGGGCGTCAAACCATTATTAACAACAATTCTATCACCCAGTAACGTACCTGTTTCTATATATTGCTTTAAGACTTTATTGTTGGCATCAACAATCCAGACATATTTCTTCCCCATGTTGTCAGGAATAATCGCGCTAATTGGGATTGAAATATTGATGGCAGTTGCATCATCTGTCTGTGGCGATACCGTAATTGACATGCCTGGTAATACATTTTGATTTTTTAAATCTGAAAATGCTAAGACAACACTGTATGTTTGTGTTGACTTTTCTGCATCGAGCGTAAAATAGCGATAATAGAGTGGAAATTTAACATTGTTAATACCTTCGACTTCGCCAACCGCATTTATATTTCGGCTACCTTCAGCAAAAAGTTTAGAAGGAACATCGATTACCGCCTCTAAATTATTTAGATTTTGTAATATAAAGAGTGGTTGATTAGGTTGGATGACAGAAAATTCATTAACCAGTTTTTTTGTAATGACCCCGGAAAAGGGGGCGGTGATTTTTGTATATTCCAGTGTCTCTTGGGCGGTGTTGTATTTATTTTTGGCCAAGTCACGTTCTGTTTTGAGTTTCTCTAAATCACTTTTGGATATCGCTTGGGTTGAGTTAAAAATAGTTAGCCCTCGTTGGTAGTCTGACTCTGCTCTGTCGTACTGCGTTTTGGACGATTTTAACGCGATTTTCTGTTCCGTATTATCGAGTTCGGCTAATAGCTGACCTTGGCTCACGGTTGAGCCTTCTTGTAAGTAAATTTTGACGATTTTTCCCGATGTTTTAAAAGAAAGCTCAGCTCTCTGGGACGCTCTGACTGTGCCAGTAAAACTCAATCCTGAAATGTCAGAGGCCGTAATTTCTTCAATCATTGCTGGCCGGGAAAACGAGATATCAGTCGCGACGGGTTCGGTAGGTTGCTCGCAGCCACTGATCGCGGTTGTCAATGCGATGATAAGTATTGATTTAGCGTGGAGCTTTTTACTGGTAAATGTACGCATAATTTATCCTAATTGCTTTTAAATTAATTGGTTACATCATGTTCTCTGCTTGATAGATATTTAGCGATGATGTTGTAAAGATGTTTATTTGCGTTGTTAAAGTCAGACATAATAGAAAAAGCACTGATATATGATAGGTGGTTTCATTCGATCAATCTTCACTATTATCGTTGCTGAGACGCTGCTCATTAAAATTAACATAGCACGACATTCGTTTTCGCCATACACGAGGTAAATGTGATGTGTGATGCCAACATTGTAATTGCTTTTTGCAGGTGAGATATTGCGGTGATTTCCATGTTGGGATTTGAACGATAACATCGGCACAATGAGTTTGCCATTTTTATCATTCGCGAATTCCCGAGGGTTTATTAGCGAGCGCAAATATTCTATATGAGAAGGAATGCAGACTATTTCGTCACGGCTCCGGAGTGATATGGCGCTTGCTGACGTTTAAATTACCAATCGCATTACCCATCATGCACTATGGGTGCTCATATAATGGGTTCTTTAGCGTCAATGAGGCGATAACAGTTAAGGCTCTTGTAAAATGTGGTCTAGGGCAAGAGTTGGGCGATACACAGATAATCTGAAATCGACAGTGTTAAGCTGGCGCGGCAGTGTAAGGTATTAAGGCGCGGATTAACCCCATATAGAGATGGTTGGAGAAAAGAAGCGGAGAGCCTGTCAGCCATCAGAGTTTATTGCGAGTGAAAGGCGTTTTGCATTTTACTGTAATGCCGCAAAATGCCTTCTCGTTTTGCTGACGGTTGAGCAAATCCTGCTAATCTTCTCAACCATCGCCATTGATTTACTCGATTTAACCATTGATGGGCATGACGCGATTACGGCCGAGACGTTTAGCCTCATAGAGCAATTTATCTGCTTGTTCAATTAGTTGAATACTGGTTTGTTTGGCTTGCCACTGAGCAACTCCAAAGGAGGCGCTGATATGGTCAACGCGCTTATCGCTTTTGCGATCTTTTAGTGTGAGCTTTTCTATCCCTCTACGCATCGATTCTGCCAATTGTCTGGCGATCCGTAATTGGCTCTTGGGGATGATAATGACAAATTCTTCGCCTCCAAATCGGTACAGCTTACAGCCCTCTCGGCAAAATTCTTGCAGACGTTTGGCAACGGCCCGTAGTACTTGATCGCCTAACTGGTGTCCATAGCTGTCGTTAAACACTTTAAAGTGGTCAATATCAGCCAAAATAATACAACAGCCTTCAGGGGCTTGGCTTAACACGCCGCTGAAATCGTCATCGAAGGCCCGCCGATTTAGGCAACCGGTGAGCGCATCATAGAGGACGTCTTTTTCTGTCTGTTGCAGCTTGTGTTTCAGGGCATCGATCTCCGTTTGTGCCCTTTGGAGTTGCTCTGAAAAAAAGACGGTATTGGCGCGAATATGGTCAGACTCTTTGACTAAGTTGCGCACCAAATCCAGCACTTGTTCAATCGTAACGCCTTCATCTTCAATGCGATTGAGCTTGGCTAAGTTATGCTCAAACCGGGATTGGAATTGGGTGGTGTCAGCCTGGGTATCCTTAAGCGACTGGGATAATTCGCAGACCATGGCATCGAGATTTTGGCGCATTTCGCGCACATCTAGCTCCACGCTATCGGCAATGTATTGACGATAGAGTAACTCGCTATTAATGGGCGGACAGGTGTTATATTGGGCGACTAGGGTGTCGAGATGTTGATTTAGCTCTGGCAATTGTTCATCAACATAGGCGTACCATAACGCATAGTTAGTGGGAGTGGTGGGGATCCGATGTTTGAGCATCAGCGGAACCGCTTTTTTTAAATTTTGCGCAGCAATTTGTAATGATTCTTGTGACATGCAGTGCCCTAATCAATAAAACGACCCATAAACCCCTTGGCAGAACGCTTGGTGCGATTCAGGTTATCCTAAAATCACGCAGTTCACCGTTGAGGCATCCCTCATCTTGGGATCACAATATGGGGGGAATATGGTAGAGTTTATCCTTAAAAGTAAATAATGATAATAACTTGGGATAAACTCGTGAAAAATTTCATCCTTGCCAGTGGCCTTGGCGCCATCTTGTCCCTGCCGGCGATCGCGACGCCCTCTGTGATGCCGCAGTTGGATTTAACCCAGTATCGTACCGATGTAAAAACCTTAGCCAGCGACGCTTTTGGTGGACGGGCGCCTTTATCTGAGGGCGAAACATTGACGATAACCTATCTTGAACAAGCCTTTAAAGAGATGGGGCTACTGCCCGGTTTTGGTGAGAGCTATTTGCAGGCCGTACCACTGGCACAAATCACTGCCGATCCGAATATGCAGCTTGATATCGCGGGGATGACCTTTGCCAATGGCAGTGAGTTTACCGCCAGAACCCAACGGCTTGTCGAGACAATGACTCTCGATAATAGTGATGTTGTATTTGTGGGTTATGGGATAAATGCGCCTGAATATCAGTGGAATGACTATCAAGGTGTCGATGTAAAAGGTAAGACCGTCATCGTGTTAGTCAATGATCCTGGCTTTGCTACGCAAGATCCACAGATCTTTAAGGGCAATGCCATGACTTACTATGGTCGCTGGACCTACAAGTACGAAGAGGCAGCTCGCCAAGGCGCTAAGGCCGTCTTTATTGTGCACGAAACCGCACCCGCGGCCTATGGTTGGGAAGTGGTGCAAAACTCTAATACCGGCACTAAATTTGCCTTGGTCGATGCAGATCGAAATCAAGATCAGCTTGGTGTGATGGGCTGGATCCAACATAGTGTTGCCCAAAAAATCTTTGCCAAAGCGGGATTGGATTTTGATACCGTCAAACAGCAGGCAGCACAACGGCATTTTAAGTCGATGCCATTGAAATTGCAGGCACAGTTGAGCTTAAAAAATCATATTGAGCGAGCCCAGTCCCATAATGTGGCGGCAATATTGCCTGGCAGCACTCGCCCAGAAGAAGTGGTGATGATGCACGCGCATTGGGATCATCTCGGGACGGTGCTGGAAAATGGTCAGCCCGAAATTATTAACGGCGCGGTGGATAACGCCAGTGGGGTGGCGGGGGTGCTGGCCCTTGCGAGGTACTTTAAGCAACAGTCATTGAACGCCCCATTAGCGCGCTCGATTGTGTTTAGTGCCTTTACCGCCGAAGAAACCGGCTTGTTGGGGGCGCAACATTTTGCCAAGCATCCCAGTGTACCGACCCACAATATGGTGGCGTTTTTAAACATCGATGGCATGAATATGGGGCAAGGTGTCGATTATATCCTGCGATATGGTGAGGGCGTCTCGGAACTTGAACAGGATTTAGCTCTTGCCGCTAAGGCTCAGGGGCGGGTCGTTAAAGCGGATCCGCGGCCACAACATGGGTTAATGTTTCGCTCTGATCATTTTGCCTTAGCTCAGCAAGGGGTGCCGGGATTGTTATTTATGAGCCTTGGGGATACGGATCCTGATTATATTGCTCATAAATATCATCGTGGTGCAGATGATTATGATCCTAACTGGTCACTTGAAGGTGTACGCCAAGATCTTGCTTTAATGGCGGCTATTTTGGCCAATTTAGCCAATAGTAATAACTGGCCGCGGTGGCTAGAAGATTCTGATTTTAAAGCAAAACGTGAGCAAGCCGGGCGTGAATGAGTTTGATGGCTCAAGCTGTGAGTGAGTTAAAACGCGAGGCACAGGAAAGCGGTCTGACACATCGACACTGCTGGCTGGTATTGGCCGCGGGCTTAGCGCGTTAGGCGCAATATTGCCGCTGGGTGTTTAAAAAAGGGGAGAAAGCACACGCTTTCTCCCCCCCCTGTGATTTTGCTGAACGCTTTTCGCTGGCAGATTACGACTGAGGATCACTCGTCGCAGTGGCGTTACTCCCAGCAGTGTCTTTATTTGACTCTGAGCTTGTGGTCGTTAACATCTTTGGGCTACTAGGCTCATCTTTATTAAACATTCCTAGGCGAATGCGGATAAAGTGCAAAATTTGCGCGGCAATATCGACATTCAAGCAAGATTCTAAGCCCTCGAATCCGGGGGATGAATTGGCTTCACAAATTTTGTAGTGGCCGTTATCAAAGAGTAAATCGATACCCGCAACATCCAGATCGAGAATATTGGCCGTTTGCGTCGCAAGCCACTCAATTTCTGGTGTAATGGCAAAAGGACGCGCTGAGCCACCGGCACTTACGTTTGCTTTAAAGCTGTCTTCTTGGCCACGTCGCTCATAGCAACCGACCACACGACCACCGATAGTAAACACGCGTAAATCACGGCCATGGCTGTTAGAGATAAACTCTTGCAAAATAATATTGGCATTTTTATTGGTCGCTTCGATGAGTTGCATTAAATCATCAAACTCCCGTGCCTTATGGGATAAAAAGACGCCGCTACCTTGCGAGCCCGATAAGGTTTTTATCACCACCGGAAAGCCTAAATGCCGCTCAACCAGTTCAATGTCAACGGGAAATTTAACCAACATGGTTTTGGGCGTCGGCAAATTCTTCTCGGCCAACAATTGTTGGGAGAAGAGTTTGTCTTTGACAATCTCAATCGCTTTAGAAGGATTAAGGCAATACACCCCAAGACGCTCTAAATGGCGAATAATCGCGAGGGCAAAATAGGTGGTGCCTGAGCCCATGCGTGGGATGATAAAGTCAGGCAACTCAACAGCTTGCCCGTTCAGCAAAATACTCTTGTTATCTTCTCTCGTGACCGTTAAGTCAAATTCATCAGGTGCGTAAACTTCTAACTCTATGTTGTCTGCCTTCGCAGCTTCCAGTAGACGCTCGATTTCATACAATTCAGGTTTTAGCTGAGTCGCGGTTTCTTTATATAAGATCCAGCCACGCATTTAATCGCAAACCTTAATTTTCATTCTTTATCCTCGGGTTCAGGTTCTTCCTGAACATCATCAATATCATCATCAAATACGACTTCTGGCTCGCTTTCCGTTTTGGCCGCTGGCAGATGGACGGTACCAACCACGGCATAAAAGGGTTTACCTAGGGCGAGTTTGCGGTACTTTACCCAGATCTGCTCCAACAAGCTACTGGGTGTGCGATTTCCTTTGATGACGTCGACAAATTGCGTTTCATCTGGGGTGGCGGGCAGTACTTTGCCTTCCGCCAAGTTTTTCATCGCATAACCATGTAATTCAAGGAGTTCGGCTTCTCTACTGGTGAAATCACCGCTGCGCTTAAAACCTTTGGGAAAATTGACGTCATCATAGAAACGTTTGTGTGATACAAAACTGGCCGCTGAGCCGTTAACCGTCTCAGAACCCTTGCTAGCGTTTGAAATAGACTGTTCAGACATGGCAGTAACCTTTTGGTTTTTGATAGACAAACATTTGCAACAGGAGTATTGGCTAGTATTATTGATTTATAAATCAAAAAAATTTGCCAATGATGGTCAAGAATTTTTATGGATACCGATTTACTTAAGACTTTTCTCGAGGTTTCCCGTACGCGCCATTTTGGTAAAGCGGCCGAAAATCTTTATCTTACTCGCAGTGCCGTGAGTTTTCGGGTTAAACAACTTGAGAGTATTCTGGGGGTGGCGCTGTTTGAGCGTCAACGTAATAACATTCAGCCTACGCCAGCGGGTGAGCGCATGTTAGGCCATGCAGAGGCGGTGTTAACTGCATGGGAGCGAGCCAAGCAGGATGTTTCCCTCAGCCAATTACAGTCAACTCAGTTGGCCATTGGAGCGGCGCCCAATATTTGGGATGCTTATCTGCAGGGGTATTTGCAGCATTTGCATGTTGGCTTACCGGGCGTGGCATTGCGCACGGAGATCTTGCCAGCGGCGGTGATGACCCGCCAATTGATGGATAGAACCTTAGATATCGCCATTTCCTTTGAGCCACCGACACTGGAGCAATTTGAATTAGTCCAGCTCGGGCAAATTCATTTAGTCTTGGTTTCTAGCTTGCCAGACATGCAGCTGAATGCTGTGGTGCCGGGGCAGTATGTCAAAGTTGACTGGGGCACCGCCTTTAATATTATTCATGCCCAAGAATACGCCGCCTTGCCAGTGCCGACCTTGCATACGAGTTCGGCCCGAATCGCCTTGGATTTTATTTTACATAACGGAGGCTGTGCATTTTTGCCCGAGCATTTAGTGCAAAGTTTACTTCATCAGCGGCAGTTGCACCTTGTGGCTGGGGCTCAGGCAATTTCACGGCGAGTTTATGCGGCCTATTGGACTGAAAACGATCGTCTTGAACAGATAAAGCAGGCGATTAATTTTTTAATTGATGATCCGCAAAAAAGCTAAGCCGCTGTGCTAAAGACATCTTAACAAAACGCCTTTCAGCTTAGGGATGAAAGGTGTTTTGTTATCTTGATGGTGAATTAAAAAAATACTGGCGTGAGGATAGTTAACCACGTAATGCCACATAACAGCAGGCTTAGAAATACCGCTGCAGAAGCGATATCTTTGGCTTGGCCGCTTAAAGGGTGGATTTCACTGCCGACGCGGTCGACGACGGCTTCAATTGCCGAGTTGAGCAGTTCAACAATCAAGACAATAAACAGGGTGAAGATCAGTAATAATCGCTCTACGGTGCTGATCTCCACGAAGAGGGCGATAGGGAGCAGCAGTACTGTCAGTATGAGTTCTTGTCTAAAGGCGGCCTCGTGGATCCAGGCCGCTTTCAACCCTTTAATTGAAAAGCCTGTGGCCCGAAAGATGCGTTTGATACCGTGATTGTTAGCAGGCTTCATAGTCTGTCCATGGTTGGGCGATAAATCGCAGCGGTTGACCTGTGCACATTAATTTAAAATGTGATTGTTTTTCAATCAGTTCTGTGCAGGTGAATGAATTAATCCAGTATAACCCGATAAATACAGGGGATAAATAGTCAGAACGGTAATTCAGGTTGCCCTGACGCTCTTAGTGAAGGGCGCGGTATCGGATGATTTGTTGAATTATACGACACAGGGCTAAGGTGACTCGCGAAGGCTGTCATTTGATTCTACACTCTGACGTCAAACCACAGGGACTTTTGGGGCAAGGGAATGGCTCAACGCAACGGACTTACGGTATTCAAGGATGGCGACCGACTTCAGCTGATACATGGTGAGCCCCGACAGGTTGGTAATCAGTGCAAAGTCAGCCTCATGGTAT
>NZ_JBOFMC010000349.1:0-11027 GCF_051658185.1 Shewanella sp.
AGATTTTTTTGATGTGAAATTTGCATCAGGGGGATCAATGGGATACTTATCTCTGCTTTTACTTGCTGGCGTAAGGCTGTTGCGTAAGTAATTGGTACGAGAAATCTGCCATAAAAGGGTCTTTTAAAAGACCCTTTTATGTTCATATCGCCAGTTATGTTGATATCGGCAGTTATGTTGATATCGACGATAGCGCCAATCCTTCACGGGTAAAAGCTGTGCCTTAAAAGCGCAGTGACACCCCGGCATAGAAGGTGCGGCCTACGGTATCGTAAACCTCAGGCACTGTGCCGGCATCTTTGCCGTTAGAGACTCGCTGAGGTTTAGTATTGCTCAGATTCCTCACCCCTAAGGTCAGCATCGCCTGCTCGTTAATGCGATAAGTACCTGAAATATCATGGTACATGCTTGAACCAACCCGATTGCCTTTGCGTAAATCGCTCATCGGCCCAAGGTAGCGGTTTAGATACCAGAGCCCCCAATTACCTGCGCTGGCCGTCATCGTGAAGTGATTGCGGACACGGCCATAGGCGCCAAAGCTACCATCGATGGTGCCGGCGTACTCACTATTATCCTGTTCAAAATCCATGAGGTAGGTAGTGTCGTTCGCGGCGGTCCACTCGAGGCCTGCAGCGTTAATGCGATAGGTCACATTCATGTCAACCCCTGCCGTTTCAAGCAAGCCCACATTGGTTAAGCGGCTTGTGATATTGTCCATATCGCCGGCGGGGGTGATATTGAAGGTGGTGCAGGCGTTAATGTCACCCGCATAACAGGCATGGATCCCCGCCTGCACATCTAAGCGCGACACGGCATCGGTCACGGCTACGCGCCAATAATCGAGGGTGAGCGCGAGGCCATCAAGATACTGGGGCGAATAGACTAGGCCCAACGTGTAAGACTTGGCGTTTTCCGGCTTAAGATCGGGATCTGCCGTCCGGTTGACCAAAATTTGCTGAGGTTTAGTATTATCCGACCAAGGATCGATTAAATTCTCAAAAGAGCCTTGATTGCCGCCATATAATTCAGCGACATTCGGCGCGCGAAAACCGCTCGATGCCACAGCGCGCAGCATAAGATCTGCCGTAGTCTGGTAGGTTAAGCCCACCTTCCACGTGGTTGCCAGACCAAAGCTTGAGTAATCGTCTAAGCGCAGCGCAAACTGGCCGTTTAGCGCCTCGCTAAAGGGAACGCTCAGCTCTTGGAACACCGAGAATACGTGGTAGCGTCCGTCGGTCGGCGCTTGTCTTGGCGCCGTGCCCTGCCCCGCGATCATAATCGGATCGGGATAAAAATAGCCGCTTTCGCTGCGATACTCCGCCCCGATGGCAAACTCAATGGCGCCAGCACTTAATTCAACCAGTTCACCGCTGGCGGTGGCTAAGAGCGTTTGCTGCTCATTACCACCGCGGGTGCGCTCGGTAAAACTGACGGCGTCCATCATTGCCTCAGTCAACGGCTCGCCAGAGAACCAGCTAGCTTGGTCAGCGTAAATGGCCTCGGCCATCCAATCTGCATGGATTGAATTGGCCACGGCGGTATCGGCTTGGTTTTTACCAAAGCCGTAATCGATACGCCAATCTAGCCCACGGTGCCAACCGACATGTCCAGCCAGCCCTGCTGATAGCTGCCAAGTATCCGTATCTTGCGAATAAATACGCGGGCCCACCTCGGACATGCGCCGCAGATATTGCACTTGCCCTAAGGCATTTGCGCCAATGCCAGCGGCAAGCATGGCATCGTCAAGGAGGACGCAGTCACCACGGGTGAATGGATCGCATACATTCAGATTGATCCTTGCCGGTTGCCCGGATAATTGCTGGTTTGAGCGGCGATTGGTGTACAGGGCATCCACATTCACTACGACGCCATGATCCAATGTATGGTTCATGCTCGCAAATACGCTGCGCCGCTCATTGGGAGTTTGGAAGTACACATCATCGGCATAATTGTAAATGTGTGGCGATTTAATCCATTGGCCATTTTCATCTTGTACCATGCCATTTAAGGTCCCAGACGGGATGCTGCTACTGTTGTGATCCGTGGGCTTATACCAATCACGATCCCCCTGCATGACCTCAGCACGATCGGCAAATACCACCCCAACACTGTAATTACCGCGAGCACTGTTCACGCCATAAATGGCGCTCAGGAGCTGCGTCTCGCCATCACCCTGTGCGCTCACCCCACTGGTAACATCGACTTGTAAGCCATCATATTCGCTATGGGTAATGATATTAACCACGCCTGCTATCGCATCGGAGCCATACACCGCCGAGGCACCGTCTTTGAGGATCTCAATGCGTGCCACCATCGGCAGGGGAATGGCATTGAGATCGACCGAGCTATCGGCGCCCGAACCGGAATTGACCATGCGCCGACCATTGAGCAGCACTAAGGTACGTTTGGCTCCCAGTCCGCGTAAATCGACCTGAGCAACGCCGCGAGCGCCATTATTGGAACTCGCACCTAATGCCGACCCCGGCATGGACGGCTGTTGCTGCAGGATCTGCTCAATCGAGGTAAAGCCTTGGGCGTTAATCGTGGCGGCATCAATCACGGTTATGGGTGATGCACTTTCCCAATCTTGGCGCTTAATATATGAGCCTGTGACTTCAATACGTTCGATGTTGCTGCTCGTTGCAGCAAAGGAGGCGGTGGACACCATTAAGCCTGTGCAACTAACAACGGCATATAGGGCTAAGTTAATCGTACTGGCGATCTGGGCAAATTTAGGCATGGATCTGACTCTCAAGAATAACGGTTATCGCAAAGCGCTTAGGGTGCCGATATAAGCGCTAATATCAGCTAAAGTCCCACTGGCGAACGGCTGTCGGGGATCCTGCGGATTATCCGTTTTAACGTCAACGAGGTTTTTTTTAACGTTTAACCGCCAAGTTTGTTACTAAAGCGTACTGCGTTTGATAAAAAGCTGGCAGCGGTGAAAACATTTGCTTTATTAACAAACAGCCATCTTGATATTTGCCAGTCAATCGCAGCAAAGCTGATGTTAAAAACACACAAAATGCTTACATCGGGATTATTTGAAAATGTGATGTTGCGCAGCGTAACAAACACTATGCAATCTTTTGCTTTTACAATAGGTTTTGCCCTTTCACATCGGTTATGTCAATGCGGGCAAAATGGTGGTTGCCTGCAGTCGATATCCTGATGTTGAGCGCTAACATGCTCGATAGAAGCGCGAGTAAAGTGGCGGCCGGGGGATTGCGCAAAGGCGCTAAAACCCTTCATAATCTAGGCTTAACCCATCGTTCCGCCTGTGATTCACCCCAAGGTAGCTATGACTTTTTCTCTATTGGATATGTTTGCATTGCTGTGGTTTATTGTTGCGTGGGCGGGCTATACCGCCTTTGCCAGGCGTAAGGCAAAAGATACCGACTGTATTGCCCGAGGTCTGCATAAGCATCGAATTTACTGGATGCAGCAAGTGATGAGCCGCGAAATCCGCGTGGGTGATGCGGCGCTGCTGGCCAATCTTGAGCGCAATATCGCCTTTTTCGCCTCCAGCACTCTGTTTGTGCTGGCGGGGGTGTTAACCCTTTTTGCCCAGGTCGAGCGTCTTGAGGCCGTGATCGCCACGATTCCCTACGCGACCCCACCCAATCATGCGCTGGTTCAGGTTAAATTAGCGCTGCTGGTCGTGATTTTTGTGATGGCGTTTTTCCAATTTACGTGGTCAATGCGCCAGTATGGTTTTGTCAATGTCATGATAGGCGCAGGCCCCTTGGATAATGAAGGGTCCAATGAGCACCTTAATGCCTACGCCAGACAAATGGCCACAGTGCAGGATCAGGCCGCCCATTCCTACAACTACGGCCTGCGTGCTTATTACTTCTCGATGGCGGTACTGTGCTGGTTTGTCCATCCTATTTTGTTTATTTCAGCCAGCCTGTTCGTGGTCATCACCCTGTATCGGCGCGAATTTAAATCCCGCGCCGTTATCGCGATCACCGCGGCCAAAGGGCATTTAGGAGCAAACCTGCAAGCCCGTGAGCAGCAAAAAACCAATTAATCTCCTTCATTAGCAGCGCAGCGCTCGGCTGCGCTTAAGCTAAACGGCGATACAGGGCTTGATAAGCTTGGCAATCCGCGAGCAGGGCCTCATGGGTGCCGGAGGCGATAATACGGCCTTGGTCGAGCAAATGAATGCGATCCATTTTCGCCATCGCCGTTAAGCGGTGGCTGATCATCAGCATGGTTTTATCTTTAGCAAATTCAAATAGTAGATTTAAGATCTCCCGCTCAGTGCCTTTATCTAACCCCTCCGTTGGTTCATCGAGCAACAGGAGCGGCGCATCACGCAGCAAGGCACGCGCGACCCCAATCCGCCGCTGCTCTCCCCCGGATAATTGCCGGCCACCTTCGCCAATCCACATCTCTAAGGGGTTATCAGCCGTGAGCAACTGCGCTAGCCCCACTTGTTTTAACACCTCAATCAATCGTTCATCATTGGCGGTACGCTTTTGTCCTGGTATCACCGGCAGCGCGAGGGCTAAATTGTCCCTCAAGGTGCCAGCAAAGAGATAAATGCGCTGGCTGACCACAGTCACCGCCTCACGCAGGGCCTGCTCGCTATAATCGGTTAATCGATGGCCATCGAGGAAAATCTCCCCCCGCTGCGCCTGCCACTCACGGGTCAGCAGCGCCAGTAGACTCGATTTACCCGAGCCTGTCGCGCCGAGCAGGGCAACCTTGTGTCCGGCGTGAATGTCTAACGAGCATCCCTGCAACACCGCTTGCTGCTCACGATAACCAAAATGGATATCGGCAATCGTTAGCGCCCCCGAGCTGGCCCGCAGGGAGCTGTCGGCGACAAACTGCACCTCGGGCTGCTGCCCAGTGATTTGTGTCAGCCGCGTGGCCGCCAGTACGCAACCCGATAGGTGCTGAAATGCCCCGGCGATGGGCATTAACATCTCAACGCAGGCCATAGTGGCAAATACCATCAAGGCAAACATCGGCCCCGGCGGGCGGGCATCTCCCACGCCATTGGCGGCAAACCATAGCATCATCATCAGCGCCGAACCTGTGGTGAGGATCAGCATGGCTTGGCTTAGCGCGGTGATATTGGCCATCGTGCTTTGGCTGCGATACAGCGCGGTCTCGGCCTCATCCAGCCGTTGCCTATATCGGCCGTCTGCCCCAAAAAGCGTCAGCTCAGCTTGGCCTTGCAGGATATCGAGCAGTTGCACTCGGTACTGGCGCTTCGTCTCGAGCATGGCGCGGCTCGGCCCATGGCCAAGACGATAAAATAACCACGGCAGCACGCACCAAGCCGCCAACAGCAATAGACACAAGCTTAACGCCAGCTTGGCATCAAACCATGCCAGAAACAGATACAGCAGGCCTGTCACCAACAGCGAGGCGGCCATGGGCGTGAGTAACCTTAGGTATAAATGATCGAGGGTATCGATATCGGCCACTAAGCGGTTGAGCATATCGGCGCGGCGCAGTCCCTGCAGATCTTTCGCACTTAACGGAAAGAGCTTTTGCCACGCCCACACCCGCAGTTCAGTTAACAGCTTAAAGGTCGCCTCATGGGTGGCTAAACGCTCGCCATAACGACTGGCCGTACGGGCGATAGATAAAAACCGCACCCCACCGGCAGGGGTAAAAAAGTTAAACAGCTGGGCGGTGGCGAGGGTTAAGCCCGCCACGGCGGTCGCCGAAAGAAACCAGCCCGAGAGCGACAGCAAGCCAATCCCCGCCATCAAGGTCGTCAGCGTTAAGCCTAAGCCTATCGACATCATCACCCATTGGCGGGCAAATAAACGGATAAAAGGGATGAGGATCTTCATTGCGCCGCTCCTGTGTTGGCCAAGGTGTGCTCGGGTTCCAATGATGGCCCTTTGTCTGTCGCAGTGGCGAAGCTTTCGGTGCTAGCAGCCTCCTCAGGGCACATCTTAGGGGGGATGAGCGCGATGTCGCTCGCCAAGGTCATATTCTCCTGCAGCAGAGTGTGAAAGAGCCCGGGTGTATTGGCCAAGGTCTGAAAATTCCCCCGTTGAACAATGCGGCCCTTATCCAACACCAAAATGCTATCCATATGATCAAGCTCATCTAATCTGTGAGTCACCATGACACACATCCGCCCCACCATGGCGGCATTTAAGGCTGAGCTCACCTGCTGCTCACTCTGGCTATCTAAGCTTGCGGTGGGCTCATCTAGCACAAATAACTGCGCATCTTGCCCCAAGGCGCGGGCAAGGGCGAGACGCTGAGCTTGGCCGACTGAAACGCCCCCCGCCTGCTCGCCTATTGGCGCATCAAGCCCGAGGGGCTGAGCTTGGACAAACTCCTGAATATTTGCTGCGGCCAGCAGCGACCAAATGCGCTCATCTTGCATGGCCGGATTGGCTAAGGCCACATTCTCGCGCACTGTGCCGTGGAATAATTGCGGCTCTTGCCCAAGCCAAGCAAGCTGGCGGCGCAGCGCGGCCACATCGAGGCTCGTAAACTCATGGCCGTTAATTTGCAAGCTGCCTTTATAGGGCAGAAAACCCAATAACGCATTGAGCAAACTGGTTTTACCCGCACCACTCGGCCCCACTAATGCCAAGCGCTCCCCCGCGTTCAGGCAAAAACTTATCGGCCCTAACAGGCGTGTCCCATCGAGACTATACACCTCTAGCGCCTCCGCCTTGAGCTGCGCAATCGCACTAAGCTGGAGCTTACCCGCCAGTTCTGGCTCAGGGTGCTCCAATAAGGTCATCAAGGCTTCGGCGGCACCAATGGCCTGTGCCTTAGCATGATAGTGAGCGCCCATATCCCGTAGCGGCTGATAAAATTCCGGCGCTAAGATCAAAATAAACAAACCCACAAACAGACTAAAAGGTAAGCCACCTTCCGTCTGCGTGTGCGGGCCAATGCCGCCATGGCTGCCGTAATAGCCAAAATCCAAATGGCCTAAATAACTAAAGCCAAAGTAAACCGCCAACACGGCTATCGAGACTGCAGCAAAAAACTCCAGCACCGCTGAACTTAAAAAGGCCATACGCAGTACTGCCATGGTGCGGCTGCGAAACTCCTCCGATGCCTTAGCAATCACGCTAAGCTCCGCCTCTCCACGATAAAACAGCTTAAGGGTACTCAGGCCCTTTAATCTGTCCATAAAGTGGCCGCTGAGTCTGGCTAACGCATTGAAGTTTTTGCGATTCGCATCGGCAGCCCCCATGCCAACTAAGATCATAAATAAGGGGATCAGGGGGGCAGTCAGCAGCAGGATAAGTCCGGCGGCCCAATTGATTGGAAAGACCGCCGCGAGGATCAGTAGCGGAATGGCTCCCGCGAGGGTAATTTGCGGTAAGTATTTGGCATAAAAATCTTGTAAATCTTCAACTTGCTCTAACACTATGCTCGCCCAACTGCCCGCGGGCTTGCCCTTGATAAAAGCCGGGCCGAGACGAGTCAATTTATCTAAAACCAAGCGACGGATATGCCCGCGTAAACGCTGCCCCGCCTCAAAGCTTGCTCGCTCGCGGCCATAGGCAAGCAGGGCGCGCAGCAACATTAACCCTAACAACGCCATAAAATGGGGCAGATAATCGCTGGCCGTGCTCACCCAAGGCGCAGCTCCTGAGGTTTGCGGCCCTATGGCATTGTGGATAATCACCCCATCAAGAATAGTGGCAATCAAATAAGCCTGAGCCACCAGCGCGATGGCGCTTAACATGCCCAGCCATACTGCTAATTTAAGGAAGATGCCACAGGCCAGTTTTTGCGCCTTAAGCCACAACAGAAGGGATTTTTCTAACGACTTATCCATGGTGCTCCAACAACATAATGCGCCTTGCCGCGAGCGGCAACTCACAACAATCACTCGACTTAAGGGGCTTGCAACGGTTAAAAAGTTGCGCTAGGGGCAGAGTATCGCAGGCATCCACGGCAGATGAAACCTGAGGACGGGCTTTTGTTAGCCTATTCACAAAAACAAAATCAAAATCAAATGATTCATCACTCACGCTGGCACATTCAGCCGTGTTGGCCGCCGGAATGACCACGCCAAGCGGCGCCGCCATAGGCCCAAACCGCCGCGTCAACCATCCATGCCAGCACTTACGTTAACTGAGCTGCGCCGTATTTCACTAACACATGCCAGAGCAATTTCAGCTCATGCGCCACTTGGGCGCGATTGCCGCGATCGCGCCAATGCTGCGGCGCATGGTATAAATCCCTTGCTGCCACACCAATCGCATAGGCATTGACCTTATCCTCAATGGCGATGCGACCTGCCAACGATGGCATCGTCGGGCCGCGAAAATCACTGGGAACTTGCTCCGTCTGCAGGCTAAACCCCTGATGATATTGCAATGGAATATCATACCTATCACAGATTTTAACTAAGGTGTCGCCGATTTCTGTCCCCTTAAAACTGCGGTCTGCCACGAGCATGGCAATATCGTCCCTTAGGGAGACCTCCCCATGGATCTGCGCCTCGATATAATGGTCCAAATTAGTCGACAGCGGCCGCTTAAAACGCGCCGTTAAGGCGTCGTCTAGTTGCTGCCCAAGATAATGGATCAGGTTTTGCGGCTTAAACCTGGCGTCACCCAGGGCATAATGCCGCTCAAAGCTCTCGGTCAGCAGGGCGGCAAATACATCGTCAAAACAGGCTAATGTGCCTTTTTCTTTGGGATTGCGATAAGAGTCAAGGTAGGTAAAAGTGGCACGCCCCAACACATGGGGATGGGTGAGTAAATAACAGCTGCCAAAACGGGGGGCGGGGCCATCCTGCCACATGCCCAGATCTAGGGCGCCATATTTCGGCCGCGCTTTGGTGCCCTTGTAGGCATCACCGAAAAAGTGGTTTTCCCAATGATCCCGAGCGCCACCTAATTCCGGAGACAGCTGGCCATTGGAGATATGAGTTTCAAACTGACTTCGATACTGACCATCACGCCATAAGCCTTCGGCTACCGTCATGCCGCGACCGTCGATACGATCGGGGTGAAAATGCAAGGCAATTCGGCCACAACTTGATAGTTGCTTCAAGGCGAGCTGCATTTCACTCATTGGAATATTGGCCATCTGCTGCACATTTTTAATGATGGCGATGGCCTGTTCACACCGCTCACGCGCCTGACGTTCTATATGCTGTATCGCTGTCATAGTCCACCTGCAATGGCGTATCATCGTCTAGCAATAATGGATCCTTTAAGGAGTAAGGCAAAGAGAAAGGCAGGAGGCATTCGCCTTAGCGCGCTTGCTATCCCACTCACCAATCTCATGCGCTTAACCTCGCGTTTAGCCTCGCGCCTCACCACTGCGCTTACTTGAGGATGCCATCACTGCAATCTATTGAGAATATTGTTAATTCTAACTCAATAACGTCACCTTACTGCAAACAAATTAACACAATCGTGATCGCGTGCTAACTCCAACGTAAAATAGCTCGCGCCCACCATTAGGCCGATTGCAGCCCATGACCGTCGATGTGGCCTCATATGGCCACAAAAGACGGCCGGGGACAGCAATCCCAAGCTTATTCGATGGCGCTAACAGGCCCGATCCTGTAAGCTGCACGCCCGCCAGCAAACCTGGCCATTGACCACCTATGCAGCAGCGCGTTGCCATAAGAGACCTATCTATGAGTTTTGCCTCCCTGGGTTTATCCGCCCCGATACTAAAAGCCGTCGCCGAACAAGGCTATGACACTCCCTCGCCCATTCAAGCACAAGCGATCCCCGCCGTGCTTCAAGGCCAAGACGTCATGGCGGCAGCCCAGACCGGAACAGGTAAAACCGCGGGGTTCACCCTACCTTTGCTGGAATTACTGAGCAAAGGCCAACGGGCTCAAGCAGGGCAAGTGCGCGCCTTAGTCTTGACGCCGACCCGCGAGCTGGCAGCGCAAGTGGCTGAAAGTGTTGAGACCTATGGTAAATACCTGCCACTGCGCACGGCGGTGGTCTTTGGTGGTGTTGGCATTAATCCTCAAATCACGCAGCTACGCCGTGGCGTCGATGTACTCGTCGCGACGCCGGGCCGCTTAATGGATTTGTACCAGCAAAAGGCCGTAAAATTTAGCCAGCTTGAAATCCTCGTGTTAGATGAGGCCGATCGCATGCTCGATATGGGCTTTATCCATGACATTCGTAAAATCCTCGCGATCTTACCTAAGCAGCGACAAAACTTAATGTTTTCAGCCACCTTCTCCGATGAGATCCGGGCGCTTGCCAAAGGCTTAGTCAATAACCCGCAGGAAATTTCGGTAACGCCGCGCAACGCGGCGGCCAATACGGTAAAACAGTGGGTTTGCCCGGTCGATAAAAGCCAAAAATCGGCGTTATTGACCCAACTGATCAAACAAAACGACTGGCAACAAGTGCTCGTCTTTTCACGGACCAAACATGGGGCCAACCGTTTAGCCAAAAACCTGGAAGAGGCGGGCATCAAAGCCGCGGCCATTCACGGCAATAAAAGCCAAAGCGCCCGGACTAAAGCCTTGGCGGACTTTAAAAATGGCCAAGCGCGAGTACTGGTGGCAACGGATATCGCCGCCCGCGGCTTAGATATCGATCAATTACCCCAAGTGGTCAACTTTGATCTCCCCAATGTACCTGAGGATTATGTGCACCGTATCGGCCGCACTGGCCGCGCCGGCGCCTCAGGCCAAGCTGTGTCACTGGTGAGCGACGAAGAAATTAAACTGCTGCACGATATCGAGCGGTTAATTAACCGCGTCATCGATCGTGAAATGGTGGAAGGTTTTAACCACGTATTACCGGAGTCTCGTTTAGGTGGCGCCAGCAACTCCCGCAGTAAATCAGTGCCGAGCCGCCGACATCATCGCAGTTCAACCCCCAACGCAACGCGCGAGGGCACGCCCAAAAATACCGAGCATAAAGATGGACAGCGTAGCGGTGATGTCGCTCGTGGCCACAAACCAAACGACAAAAATCCAAGACACAGCATCAACGCCAATACGGGCTCCCGCAGCACCGCCAAGCCACGTCCGGCGCGGGCAAAGGATGGCCGAGCCAATCATGCCAGTGACAGTCAGGCTGCCA
>NZ_JBOFMC010000350.1:0-1913 GCF_051658185.1 Shewanella sp.
AATTTGACGATCGTCAAAATAAAGGCATAAAAAAACCGGCAGAAAGCCGGTTCTTCGCAGGGTTAAACTTAGCTCTGTTGTTCACGGGCGATGGCGCGATAGCCAATATCGGTACGGAAGTACACATCATCCCAGTGGATTTCATCAACCAATTGATACGCGGCTTTTTGTGCTGCGGTGACTGTGTTCCCCAGTGCTGTTGCGCATAACACACGGCCGCCATTGGTGACCACGTGGCCGTTTTTCATCTCAGTACCCGCATGGAAGACCTTGGCATCGTGATTACCTAGGCTTAGGCCGTCAATCACATCGCCTTTGCGATACTCATCGGGATAACCGCCTGCGGCCAGCACTACGCCAACTGCGGCGCGCTCGTCGTACTCCGCGGTGACTTTATCCAGCTCGCCACGGGTTGCTGCTAAACACAGCTCAACTAAGTCTGATTTTAAGCGCATCATAATAGGTTGAGTTTCGGGATCGCCAAAGCGGCAGTTGTATTCCAGTACCTTAGCGCTGCCATCGGGGGCAATCATCAAGCCTGCATAGAGGAAGCCAGTGTAGACATTGCCTTCGGCAGCCATACCATCCACGGTTGGGCGGATAACATTGGCAATTGTCCAATCGTGTACGCTCTGGGTAACGACGGGTGCAGGGGAGTAAGCGCCCATGCCGCCGGTGTTTGGACCGTGGTCGGCGTTATCGCGGGCTTTATGGTCTTGGCTGGTCGCCATGGCGAGGATATTTTTGCCGTCGACCATCACGATAAAGCTGGCTTCTTCGCCTTTTAAGAACTCTTCGATAACGACGCGTGAGCCGGCATCGCCAAACTTGTTGCCCGCGAGCATATCATCAATTGCCGCATCGGCTTCGGCTTGGTCTTGGGCGATGATCACACCTTTACCCGCCGCTAGACCGTCGGCCTTGATCACCACTGGATAGCCCGTAGTCGCGGTTAATTCACGCACGAAGGCTTTAGCATCGCCAATGTCGGTACAGTTTTTATAACCTGCGGTGGGAATATTGTGGCGGGCTAAAAAGTCCTTAGTGAAGGCTTTTGAACCTTCGAGCTGAGCCGCCGCCTTGGTGGGGCCAAAAATCGGTAACCCCGCAGCGTTAAAGGCATCCACTACGCCTAATACTAGCGGCGCTTCAGGGCCGACGATGGTGAGTTCGATTTGATTCGTTTTTGCAAAATCGAGCAGCGCAGGAATATCCGTCGCGCTGATGGCGAGGTTTTCGATGTTGGGTTCAAGGGCTGTGCCCGCATTGCCCGGTGCAACATAGACGGTGTCTACCTGAGGTGATTGTGCCGCTTTCCACGCTAGGGCATGTTCGCGGCCGCCGCCACCAATAACTAATACTTTCATGTTAAGTCATCCCTTTGAGTTTTAAATTCTTGTGGTTAGATTCTTATCGTTACATTCTTATCGTTAAAGAGTGCGATAACGAAACAGCCAGCACTGTGGTGTGCTGGCTGTTTGTGGCATTAGTGACGGAAGTGGCGCATACCCGTCATCACCATGGCCATGCCGTGCTCGTCGGCTGCTTTGATAATTTCCGCATCGCGCATTGAGCCACCTGGCTGGATGATGCAGCTGATGCCCGCTGCGGCTGCGGCATCGATACCGTCGCGGAATGGGAAGAAGGCATCGGACGCCATCACAGAGTTCACCACTTCTAAACCTTCATCGGCAGCCTTGATACCCGCAATCTTAGCGCTGTAGACGCGGCTCATTTGGCCGGCGCCAACACCGATGGTCATGCCGTCTTTAGCGTAAACAATCGCGTTAGATTTAACGAACTTAGCCACTTTCCAGCAGAACATTAAGTCTTTCAGTTCGCTCTCGGTCGGTTGACGTTTAGTCACGACTTTGATGTCGTCTAAACCAACCATGCCTTGGTCGCGATCTTGC
>NZ_JBOFMC010000351.1:0-4243 GCF_051658185.1 Shewanella sp.
GGCGCTTTGAATAATCGCGGCCGTGGCATCCGCAGGATGGCACAGCCACTATGTTGAGTGAAAGATGATGATATATAAAACCGCGGCGGCAGTGCACATTTTGGTTAAACACAAAGAGCAGGCTGAAGACATTATTAAACAATTGAATAATGGCGCTAATTTTGCGCAGCTGGCGAAGCGATTTTCCTCCTGCCCTTCGGCTAAAAAAGGCGGCGATCTCGGCGAGTTTAAAAAAGGCCAAATGGTGCCAGCCTTTGATAAAGTGGCGTTTACTGGGCAATTATTAGTGCCTCATCTGGTTAAAACCAAATTTGGCTGGCATGTGGTTAAGGTGCTTTATCGCACCTAAACACTAAATTTAAACGCTAAATCTAAACGCTAAATCTAAACCTAAACACTAAATCTAAGTGACGAGCCGTTGCCTTAACGGCTGTCACGACTCCGGGGCTGACATATTCGTTCCCGCGCCACTCCATGGCTGCACTGCCGGCTTGCGAAGTCGCCAGTGCACAACAGGCCCGGTTCATGCGCCCAGTGGTGCGTTGCTCATCAGCAGGTTAGCGGTTGATGGTGTAATCCATGCGTACACTGGTTTTAGCGGCAATGGCTTTACCATGCTCAAATTTGGGCGCATAACGCCATTTGCTTAACGTTTTTAGGCTTTCTTTTTCAAATAAGCTGCCGCCCTCTGAGGCAATGATTTCTGGATCTTTGACAAAGCCTTGTTCATCGACGGTAAATGTTAAGTTTACCCAACCACTCTTGCCCGCTTTGATATAGGACATGGGATAGTCTGGTAAGGTGCGAAAAATGGGTTGCTGCTCCTGAGTGTCAGTCCAGGGGCGCATTTTGCCAATGGCGAGGCAGTGGGCAGTCGCTTGCTCGCGCTTATTTTTGCGTTCATATATATCGACTAAATAAGCGTGGGCGCTAAGGGCGTAAGGATGAGTGTACTCGAGCGCATCAAACTGCTTAATCACCTCAAGGAACAACGGTTCCGCTTTGAGATAATGCTTTTCGGCAAATTCAATCGCGCCTACGGTATAGGTGGCTTTCACTCTATCGAGCGCATTTTCAGGTAGGATTTGGACGTAACTCTCCAGCGCCTCAAGGGCGAAATTTTTAATCCGAGGCGTATAGAGTTCAGTGTTAGCAAGGCGGTGAAATGCCGTCATTTTTATATCGGCAAGCAGTTTTTTATGCTGGGATTTTTCTGCAATATCGACCGCTTGCTGCAGATAATTTTTGGCAACTGTGGCATTCGGCTCAGTGAGTGCTGCACCAAGCAGAGGATCAATCAGCTCAATGGCCGATTTAGCATAGTGGTGTTTGTAGCTGGTCAGTGCCTGTTGATAAAGCGCATTTATCTCGGCCGTGCTCGTTTGGTTGTGTGGCGCAAGTAGTGGACCGGTGAGCGTTTTTTCTAACGCACTGGCCCAGTTGAGCGCGAGATTGGCTACCTCAATACTGTCTTTGGCAAATTGAGTGGCCCCGAGCTCATAAGCGACTTTGGCGCTGGCCTCAATCGATGGCGCATCACCTTGTTCGACGGCGGCTTGATAGTCGCTGTAGGCTTTTGCGAAGCTAGCTTGAGAGGCATTTACGGCAAAAGGGGAACTCAATACGAGGGCGAGTAGACCGCTGAGCTGGAGCATTCTTCCATGTAACATACGCTTATCCTTATTGTGATCTTTGTTAGGATACTAAGGTTGTTTTGTTTTTGTGGCAAGGTTGCTTTGTTTTTGCGGTAAGGTTGTTGAGCTTTGATGTGGATTTGTTGGTTGTTGTGGTGGGTATCTAGACCTGCTCGAACTCAGCTCGCCTTTGCGCAGCCGGTCGTGTGTTAGCCGCGGGCTGGTTATATATTTAGTCGCATGCTGGTTCTATATTCGTCGCGGGCTTTAGTCGCGGGCTTAAGGACATGGTGGCTAGCTTCATTGCGCCCCGGTCTACCAAGCTAAGATGCTGGGGATTGGCTGGGGCGTTGACATCATGTTCATCCATTAAGTTGGTTATCGACTTGATGATTTATCAACAAATTCGACCTCAAATCCCCCAAGTGAGCCGTATTGAAACTGGCAGCGCTGCGCCAAGGGGAGTTCGAGAACCCCCGCATAGGAGCCCGTGATCACGTATTGCCCCCGCTTTAAGCCGATCCCTTGGGCCGATAAAAAGTTCACCAGCCAGTAAAGTCCTGCTTTAGCCAACCCGTTGGGGTGTGTCGCCAATATTTGTCGGTGTTCGCCGTTTTCTACCTTAACGCTAAGTTCAAACTGGTGGGTGTCGATTTTTTCTGCCTCAAGGTTGTCAGTATCGATGCAGGGGCCAAGCCAGAGGCCTTGGTTGACTAAGCCATCGGCGAGGGCATCAAAATAGTTGGCTTCGCTCGGGTTCTGGTAGCGGCTGTTGATAAGCTCAAGGGCGAGGTGGGTATGCCCAAGGGCAGAATCTATCTGAGCTTGGCTATAGGCTTGGCTATTTGGGGGGAGATCCTCGGCTATCTCAAAGGCAAGCTCGGGTTCAACCCGTGCGGATCCGGCGGCGCTGGGATACAGCGGGCAGTTGGAAGGATGGCGATACACATCTTGCTGGTAAATCGGCGCCACGACGATTTTATCGGCACTGGGCAGTAGGCATTTCCAACCGGCAATGGGGTTATTGGCCTTTTGGTACAGATGTGCGACCGCTTGCTGAATGGCAAAGGCTTGTGCAACGTTGTGCGGTCTTAATGCGGGCGCCAGTCGCTCTCCGGCGTTGCCTGTGGCGCGGCGCTGGGCTAACTCGTTGGCAGCGGCATGAATCAGCGATTGATTGAGTGTTGGGTTTGCTAATTGCGGCATGGCATATCCTATCAACTGGGCACTGTGAGTCGCGAACTGGCCCCAATATACCTGTTCGCCTTAAAAAGGGCTTGCTAAAATTGCGCCCGTGAAGCTTAACCGAGCCAAGCGTAGCGACTTGAGCGCAGCCTGCGGTGTCAGCAAAAGTATCCAATAGGTCGTAGGGTTTAGCGATTGGCTGGCTAGATCTCGCCTGCGCAGAGTGTCACAATGGCGCCCCATCCTGCGGTATCACTTGGATCACCTGTGACGTCAAATCATCCTCCTTATTCAGCGCGTCAGCAGGCGCAGCTCGGATTGTTATTTATTAGTATCGCGGTCGTATTTTGGGGCATTTTGCCTATCGCGCTTAAACTCTCAGGTGGCTTTATTGATCCTGTCACCTTGACTTGGTTTCGGTTTTTGGTGGCGCTCTTGGTGAGTGTTGCGGTCCAATGGAGTGTCGGGAGCCTTAAGCAATTTGCCTCCTTGGATCGCAAACTGTGGTTAAGATTGTGCCTTGCAGGGCTATTTTTGATGCTGAACTATGTGTCATTTGTATATTCCCTCAAGTACTTAGCTCCAGGAGTGGCCCAGCTCAATTTTCAAACCTCGCCCTTCTTTTTGGCCTTTGGTGGCGTATTGTTTTTTAAGGAGCGACTCAACGCGTTGCAATTGAGTTGTTTTGCGACATTAGCCTTAGGGATGTTGATGTTTTTTAACCCTTACTTAGATGTTTCAGCCGCCGACAATCAGCAGGTGTGGCTCGGGGTGATGATCATTCAGTTTTCGGTGCTCGCTTGGACTAGCTATGCCTTGTTACAAAAGTCCCTGCTGCAGCGGTTATCCCCCGCTAACGTATTGTTGGTTATCTATGCTCTGGGAGTTCTGGTCATGGCGCCCTTTAGCGATTTTAGTCAGTTTGCGCAAATGGATAGCTTTGAATGGCAAGTTGCCTTATTTTGCGCCGCCAATACCTTGATAGCCTATGGCTGTTTTGGTCAGGCGATGAAGTATTGGCCAACGGCGCAGGTGAGCGCGATGTTGGCCCTAACCCCGGTATTGAGTTTTAGTGCCACAGCGATGGTGGTGAGTTTTGGCTGGTGGCCTCTGCTATTTGAGGCGCCGCAGTTAGATGGTTTATCTCTGCTGGGGATGGGCTTGATTATAGTATCGGTGATGCAGGTGCAGCTGTGGCCGGTGTACCTTAATCGTCAGGCAAAATCGAAGCCGCAGGCAGGGGCGCTTTAGAGGGCGTTTGCTTGCTCGGTAGCAGGCTGAGTGTTGCCCGTTATATGCGTTGTGAGCTAAACGCGCTAAAGGGGAGCTAGAGGTGAGAGGAGGGGAGCTAAAGGTGAGCGACAATGGCGCCGCAAAAAATTGCCGGTAAACTCTTAAGCCAACAACACGATTTCACTAAAACG
>NZ_JBOFMC010000352.1:0-4425 GCF_051658185.1 Shewanella sp.
GACTTCTTGAGTGCAGGCAACAATAGGTAAGGTTGCAGACATCACACTTTCAACGACTGTTGGCGTATTGTAGAGGCCCATACCGCCACCAATGCCCAATGCAAATGCCATCAAGCTCTGACGAGCAATACCGCCCACAATACCCACTAAAACCATGGCTCCCGCAACGATCCGTCCCAAAGTACCTTGAGTCCAATCTTTTAGGGTATCCCACACATCAGTGAAAGCATCACCTCCGGTGCCCGCAAATGAGGGCTCCGACATCATTAACGCCATCAAACCAAGCGCACCAATGGTCATTAGGCGCTGAGTTTGCATGTTGCGAACTACATTTGTCATTCGTTAGTTTCTCCGTAGTTACTCAAGTTATCGCGCTTACCATCAACTCCCGCTGAGGCTGGCTCGTTTTGAGTCTGAAGTGGACGTAGCACTGGCGAAACCGTTCGAGGTGCTGACACCCCAATATCCCACCGGCGCGGTTCAATTTCGGTAAACACGTAGCTGGATAAATTCAGATCCCCACGGTCATCCTCCCAAGGCGCAATCCAAATCCGCATCACCCTTGAAGGAATGCGAATAGGTGCAGATTGTTGCGTCTCAGGTAATGCTGGATGGCTTAGCAGTCCTGTCTCTAAATCAGCTTGTGAATACCCAGAGGGAGAACCAATTCGAGCCGCCACAGCATTGATTGTCTGGGGCACTGCGCTATTGCTAGTTTGCTCATACACTTCACGAGCAGATATACAGCGCACACCGTCAGGCATACCTGAGCAGCCATATTCATTGCGACCCAATCCTAATGAACCACAGCCCGACAAGAGGATTAAGCCAATGGCCAATTCCAATAATCCAACTTTAGTCCACTGTTTTGACTGGTGCTTTGAGTTATGCTGCATTGATGTGATCATGGTTAACTCTCCTCTGGATACCCATCTTATTGTCTGAAACGGACTGCGATCGGTTAGCAACATGCAGGATTTTTTCATCTTTTTGCCCTCTTCCCTGCAACAGTCGCCAATGACAAAGAAGCTCCGCGAGTGACAATCACGTCTATTTTTCTGGCGGCATCCACTTCAATGACCGGAAACATATTTTCGGCCATGTCTAAATAAAACTTGGCCACACGGTCCAACGCTTTGCCCGTGCCTTTAATAGCAGCTCCCTGCAAGGCTTCTTGGCTCATAACTTGCTGATACAACTGAGTATCACCGACATTACCAGTCTGAATCGTCGGCACCGGATTCACATCAAATGCGCCAGCTAAGCCTTGAAGAAAACCCGCCATCATAGATTTGGCCACCAACTGGCCTTGTTTGGACACTAAACGCCCACGAATACCGGCTTTGCCATCTTCACCTACAGCATAAGAATCCAGCCTCGTTTCAATCACGCCGCCATCCTCTCGAACACACGAGATAGTCTCGCCACGCAAATAGGCTCGCTCAGAACTCAAGTCACCAAAGCCGGCCGCAATTAAGAAGCATTCTTTGATGTCCGCACTAAAGCGGTTGGGTAAAATGGCTTGTTTTTGAATTCGAAGCAATGCAGGAAATGGCTCACGCCTTGCTGATTCATGGGTCGGCGCATCTAGACCAGTGATCAGTGTGCCTGAAATAATGCTACCCGCAGGCAAGTACAACGGCGCGGCTTCCTTCACAATATCCTCAGGCTCCACAACAGCATCAGCTTCAATCATACGGATAGTGATTGGCGGCAAGGGGGCATTCCTTACTCGTGTTCCTTGATCGCTCACAGACGGCTGATATGCCAAATCAGGCAACGGAGCATTGGCAAAGTATTCATCAGGATTAGACGGCATCGACTTATCTTCTATCGGTATTGCCATAACCGATATCGGCACTTCCAAAGGGACATTAGCATGTTCAGATGCCGCCCCCTGACTGCTTCTCACTTCTTCGAGTTCTGTTCTGAGTCGAACCACTTCAGCATTGTGCTCGCTCGAGCTAGACAACGTACTTGGACTCATGCGACCAGAGTCCACGTCACGACGTAAGCGTTCCACTTCTCGCCGTAATTGTTCATTGCGTTCACTCAACAACTTTACATTCGCTGCCAAGCTATCGACCCCAACATGACGGGTATTCGTATCCGTGAGTATGTGCCTAATCGTTTCTTGTCGGTTATGACCTCCCGCACCCTCATCAGGATTAGGAGAAAACATCATCACCAATAGGATGAGGCCACCAGCAATGCTCGCAATGGATAGACCTCGCTTCATGTTTGGGTTGAGTTGTTCCCATGGAACTTTCATCATTATTCACCTCCCATTAAAAGCGAAGGACGCAGGCTTTCCACCGTTTCTTGTTGAGGATTGCGCACAGCCACATATAGCTCAGTTTTTTCACCGGGTAACAAGATATTACGAGGCCAGTATGAACTCGCGACCATCTCTGGTGAATGACAGGCTATTTCACTGGCTTCAACCGGTTCATCGGCAATGCTTTCAACAAGTCCGACATAGACAGTGAAGTAATGACCTGTAACCATCTGCCCTTGCTTAAAGCTAAACTTTAAGCCTGGTTGAAAACAGGTAGGACTTGGATCTGTCTTACCCGCTAATCGAATGTCATAACCTTGCGGTAACTCATTGAGGGCAAGGCTTCGAAACAAATCACGTAAGCTGTCCACATAAGGCTGAGCCATTTCCCAAGTCGCAGCTTTTCGGTTAACGACACCTAATTTTGGCCATTGCTGGCCAGCGATGGACAAAGTAATTTCACGCGGGGGAATGCGACGAGGCACCAACGTGACCGATAAAGCGGGAGCTTCCTGATCAGATGGCGTGACATACAAGGATACAGGGGTTTCTTTATCCGTAGCGACATAGACCACATTGCCTTTGATCTGTGTCTGTGCATCACTAGTGGTTCTCACTTGAGGTGAATCAAACGGTGTTACAATCCGGTTCAGATGCCCAAGAGCCACAGGGATAAGCTCATTGACCCCGGGGATCAACATTAGCATAGTTGGCGAAGTTGCAGCAGCGGTGTTGCTCCGCTCCGGTTGTATCTCCGTTGAGGTCTGGTTCATCACACTGGCTGGCACCATCGGCAATTCCACATCAGCATAGGACGTTAGTGACAACAGAGCGCCAAACAAACTCATCACAATTACGCTTGGCATCGTCAATCGACTAATGTTGGTTCGCATCATTCACCCTCCGGTTTTGTTCTTGGGTCAACTTTTCACGAACTCGTTTGGTTCGTGCTTGGCCCTCATAGGTGTCCATCCAATTAAGCTTTGGACGATATTGTTCAATATCAATGTCAAACTCATAGGTGCGAGTTTGACGTTGCTCATCGCCAGAAGGCCCAGAAACCAAAGAATAACCCGTCACAAACACATGACCTGACTCGTATTCATACTCGACTTGTCTGGGTTGGAATTTGAGCGTGACTCGGTCTTCACGGATTTGTCGTGCCTGAATTTCTACGGCATCCACCACTTGTTGATACACAGTGGGAGAAAGCAGCGGTTCAATGGTGCCACGAATAAAGGACACGTTACCCGGCGTGACATTGCCCATGAGCTCTGCCAGGTAAAGCCCCCAGGATTCAAGGTAAGGTTGCGTTGCTTGATTGCGGGATACTTCAGCAGTTTCAGACAAGGTTGGCGGCTGAATAGCCACCACGGTATGACGTGAAAATGCCGCTATCGCGAGCAATAAGTTAGATAGCACCAGCACTGCAATCAGCAACCGTTGCCAACGGTTTTCCAATTGCGTGCCGTGCCATGATTTAAAAAACACATCGAACTTCACGGGAGATAGCTCCTGATAAAGGGATTAGGGATCGTCTTGGCCTTCGTAGGCAGCAATCCAGCCCAATAGATGGCATGCAAAATAAAACCATCAGGGCGACCATCACGAAAACGCCGATAGAGTTTGGTGGTCACCAACCCCAGCAGGCATAACACCAAGGCATTACCAGTAAAAATGCCAATGACTAACCCCAAGAGAATGGGAGCCATCTCATCGGCACTCCAGAGCAGAAAGTGCGGCGGATCATCGATATAAGATGGAATACTCACAGGCTCCATAGCCACTCCTCGTTGTTTGAATTGAGAAGTGAAGAATGCCTTGGGATTGGCAGGTTCAGTGGTCAGCTAGATGCCGAATTTTTGAAGGTTTTAAGAGTACAACTCAGACAATAATTAGTGAAGGCAGCCATCAAATCTTCTTCTGCAAATGACTTAATGCCAAACCTGCCATCAATGCCAAGCCGATGATCATAGATGGCAGCACCCCTGGCGGAATAGCCAATGGCGCGAATAACCCCATCACCAACAAAATGCCCCCGGTGCTCAGAGCCAGCATGCTATAGCGATGGATAATGGGACTCGAAAAATCAAACGTTGTCTTCTTGATATTCCACGTCATTAGCCCATCCCACAACGCGGGTAACA
>NZ_JBOFMC010000353.1:0-3176 GCF_051658185.1 Shewanella sp.
TGTGCGGGCCATTTTTGTGATTCTTGATGGGCTGTAGGTATTGCGGTAACTGCCATTTCGTAATAATCGATGCCCTGCCAACAAAGCTCTATTGCTTGGTCATAACTGAGCGGGCTCGTGAATTTTAATTTAATATTGCAGTATTTTTTGATTGTGCTGTCTGCGAGTTTTTGCTTTTTTACCCCACCGAAATTGATGAGTTCTAACGTGTATCGATAGAGCATTGTTGGCAGGATATTGTCTACAGGCCAATGAGTTAGCTCTTGGGCACATTCTGTAATCGTATTGCGATTGTTTTGCAGTTCGAGGTGCGGCCATTTTTGTGATTCTTGATGGGCTGTAGGTATTGCGGTAACTGCCATTTCGTCATAATCGATGCCATAAATTCTCGCTAATTGTCGTTGTTGATCCTTATTGTCAACCGAGACTAAAGGAGTTGCGACATGACGTTCTGGGTAACTAATATCTTTTAAGAATGTGGGAACGACATGATCGCGATAGTGCCAAACGGCTTGAAAAAGGTGCTGGTAATGACGAGAAACCTGAGTTGATATGGAGAATGACGTTAATAAGGTTTCTAATCTTTTTAGCAATTGCTTTTCAGTTATGCTACGCGAATATGCCTGATATTCCGTCAATGATTGGTAGACAAATAATGGCAGGTGATACCGGCTTGATTGTGGTAAACTGTCTTGGTTTGATGGCTTGTCTAAGTGCCTGATATTAAGATATGTTTGTCTTTCAATACGCTGAATACTGTCTTTGTCGTTAATGATGTTGACGAGATGAGCAATGGTTAGCGGCGCAATTTCAAGTGCTATAATCAATGCCATAAACTCGGCTGACAGTGCGGATCGCTGTTTCAAGAACTGAGTTTTGACGTTTTCATATTCACTTTGCAGTTTAAATGCATCGTTCGCTTGAGCAGTGATGCGTTCATACCATCTTAAATCAGGATCTGGCCAAGGCAGCTTTTCAACCTCAGGAGTTTGCCATTTCAGTGCTTCTTTGAGGTAGACAATAATGGCTTCTAGCGCACGTTTGTAGTGACGTTGCTTGCCTGTCGGAACCGAGCTGATGATTTTATTGATGACCTGTAAATCTTGAAGAGTAATTTCACGCCTTTGGAGTTGGCAGATTGATATGTGATTCGGCTTTTGAGCTGAAAGGCTTGAGACTTTGAGTGTTGGGTTAGGCCACTGGTTGAGCACCCAGGTAATGGCATCTATGCTAGCGTTAGACAAACCATGACGTTGGTGATAATTATAAACTTCAACAGGATTTAATTTGTTGAATAAACTAGACATATTTCAACTCCTTTAACCCGTATCGAGCTGGCAGACTATCGAGAAATTCTTCTTGTTGTTTTATGCTTGCTGGAAATACATGGTCACTGCCCAGATGTTCACCGTACTCCGCGTGTCCCATTAAGCGATCTATTTGGTGTGTTGTCAGTTTATGGATAATGCTGGTGACGGCACTTTGCGCAAATTGATGACGCAGCACATAGGGGACAACGCCATTGGCTCTTTGATGTAAAAATTGTCGCAGCGATTTTGCTGAGATTGCGATCGCTTGATTATTTGTATCATATAAATTCCATGCCCAGGGAAGATCATTAACCAAATTCAGCTTGGAATTGAGTTCTTGTTGCAACGAGATGTAATGCAGAATTTGTTGTCTCAGATAGTCACAAATTCTAATCTCGCGTTGAAAGCCTTTATCTGATACTGTCGTGCGGCGGTAATCATATTGTGATTTTTTATTGATCGAGATAGCATGGGTAGGGCGCATGCCCGTAAGCAGTATAAATAGCAGCGCAATATGATTAGCGCAGAGATTGTGATAATGAATTAAAGCGGTTTTAGCGGCTTTGTTTTCAGGTTTAGATGAAGTTATTTCGTCATGAAGAAGACGAAAAATAGCAACAATCTCACTCTCTGGTCTAAGTCGATTACTACCGTACTTCACAGACTCATCTGCGTATTTCTCTAGATCTTCACCAACCCATTTACTATGAAAACTCACACCGACCTGTGAGTTTGTAATGTCTGCAGGAATGTTTCTTTTGGCGTTATCATTTAATAGTGAAATGCTGGGAAGTGTGGCTTTCCTTACTGTTGAACTCGACGAGAATGTGAGTGTCAGCAACTTGCTCACACCTAGAGAGTTTGCATGATTGAATAATCGACTGAGATACCGATCTTGCGCGTGAAATAGCTCTGTTCGAACTTGTTCACTGTTTTTTTGCTGATAAACCGCTGCATGTTGATGGTGCCTTATATCATTAGGTAATAATAATGATTTAGTTAAACTGGACAGTTGATTATCAGTGCGAACACAGCGGGTTATGTACTCAAAAAAAATTTGCTTTTTTATCGCTGGAAAGTGGTCAATCTCGGCAGGTTTTCGCCATTTGGCCATGAGCAGATTAAGCAATTTTTGTTTTTCAAGTGCCGTTAGCCATGAAACATTGTAACTTTGATTGCTAATGAAGGGTTTGAAAATGTGGATTAAGCAATTAGGGATCGGTTGCCATTCGAATTTTTTCTCGCCGTTTTGAGTAATGGTTGCACGTGCGTAATAAGTCCAGGATTTGCCATCCTCAAATTTCTGATTTTTGAATCGATGTGCTTTGCATATATCGCTATTTTTTACTTTATGACAGTCGGGAATATCATCTACTGTGATGGGATTTTCTCTGGCTCGCAAGAGAAAATCATCTAACTGCTGAGTGAGCCATAGATACATCATAACAACTAATAATTTGCCTGAGTTGGTGTGATGACTCTGTTTTTGGGCTAGGTAAAATATCTTCATTAACGCCGTGTTAGTACTCAGCCTATCAGGCATGACACTGCCGGAATTTTTTAGCCTATTACTTTTAGCATTAGCTTGTTGTTTTCCCATCACTAATATCCAGATCCAATAGGTGAGTTGTGAGTTGCACCAAGATAAAGTTGCTTTTTAGCAACATCGACGTGAACCATCGCCCAATGTGGGCGGTGATATCAGTCGAAATTGCGATAGCAATTTAAATGCAATACTCTTAATTGTCTGTAGCGAAAACCAAGTGCAGAAGATAAAACTAATTTTCAACTGACTGACCAAGAAGACCCACATAGCTTGTGAAACAAGAAGCATCGCCTGATGAGGCGGTGAGAAGTTACACTGAA
>NZ_JBOFMC010000354.1:0-9947 GCF_051658185.1 Shewanella sp.
CCTAGCTGACGTTTATGCAAGGCAACGTCCTGTGGTTATTCTACAACAACGGGCGATTACGCATACGCAGCAGAAACGGTGCTCTAAACGCTGGGCTAAACTCTGGACTAAACGTTGCGCGAAGGAGACGTCTGGCAACCATTTGTTTTGATTCTTACTTTTACTTTTTGTCATAAGAGTCGCTCGTCATTTGGGTAGCATAAAGACACGTCATTCCTCCCTTGGCGAACACCAACTTGCATGAGCGAACAATATGTCATCTCGACACGCCAACACGCGCTAGGCAGGGTTTGGGTCGTTAGCGGCATAGTAACCTGTTTGCAGCCAATGGCAGCCCAAATCCGGGTTAGCGCCGCCTGATTCAGTAGTTTAGCGCCGGTTGATTCTGTGGGCTGATCGTAAATTGGCTGAGCATCCCATCATTGGCAGAACCAGCGCCCAGACCGCGACTCATGCAATCTTATTCTGACTCTTGGCTCCCTGTGATGGGGAACAGTGATGGGGAGTTGTGATCTCTGCTTACTTGCTCTGGCGATTCACCGTCGGCGCATCACATATTGCGGCTGTAACCAGTTACGTTAATCAGTTTGTGCGTGAGATCAGAGTTCACATTCTCTGCGTGGGTTATAAAGGTTAATATTAATTGCATCTTTTGGAGGATACATGTCTAACTCTGTTCATGGTCATGAGGTTATCGCACTGATGGTGGCTCAAGGAAGCCCTATTTTACAGCAGGAGTTAATTGCCCTGATGGCGAATAAATTTGGTGAATGCGCGCATTATCATACCTGTAGCGCTGAGGGCCTCAGCGCGGTGGCGCTTATCGAGTTGCTTCTGAATAAAGGTAAGTTTCAAGTCACGCCGCAGGGGATCACAGTGGTTGCGGGCCGAAAGTGCCAGCATTAAGAAGTAAGATTGAGTTGCGGATAGTTGTGAGTTAGCTGTGAGGCTTCTGCTTGCATGTGGTCGCAGTAGGCGTCGTTGCGCTCAACCCTGTTTGTTATTTGCAAGATTATCCGGCGTTCTTGGCCTTGTGAATGTGCTTAAAAACGGCTTAATCGGCGGGGCGGCAAAGGCCGTAAAGGGTAGGGCAAGGCTCGGGAGAGCCCTGCTCGTTAGGACGCCAGTGCCACGCAGTTGAGTTGACTTTGGTTTCTTGAGGTCACTTAACGTGTTGCCTGAACAAAATTACAGCAATTGCATGGCGATATGGTAACTTTGTTCATGGGATTGCGAGCAACGGCAGACTTGACCTTTGAGGGTATTTTGCTTCGGTGTATTGGAGTTAAAGGTGACTTCAACTAGCTCACCAAGAGCGAAAGGTTTTTTATAATCACACAAGATGCCGTGTCTGGCTAAGTCAATACACACGCCTTCATCATTATGCCGCTCTCCCTGCGCATCTATCCAACTTAAGCGCACTCGCTCAGCTTCCATATCTACTCTGAGTGAGCTGCGTCTTTCTTGATATCCTTTGGTATGGTCACCCATAGGCTAATCTCCCTATAAACAATTGATCTTAGTGGCAACTAGCATAATTGCTTTTGGGAAGAATACCAATGGCATGAGGGCGTTTGGTGTGAATTTTGTGGTGAGTGGCAAGCGCTGTGGGGGGACAAAAATGGTGCCATATTCGCCAATGCTGATGGCACCCATTTTAAGAGGAGGATTAATTATCGTACTCTTGATTTTTAGGATAGGGCATTTTCAATTGACCCCAGCGAATAACAATCACGGTGGCAGCCAAAATTAATGTCGAAAGGGATATCGCGGCAATGCGCCAATCATCCATGCTTTTCATATCTAAAATGAGATAACGGGCGAGGGCAACAATGGCGATATACAGTGGCATGCGAACAGGCAGTTTGCCTGATTCAGCATAGTTGGCGACCATGGCTAAGACTTCAAGATAAATAAATAACAACAGTAAGTCTGCGAGGGCCACTTTGCCGACGGAAAAAATATGGACAATTTCTTGGCCTATGGCGACGATTGTGGCAATGGCAATAATTAATAAAACTAAGTGTTCTACAGCTTTAAGACTCTTTGCACCGTATTGACGATAAAATAGCATAACAACTCCCTACTCGATATTTACCTAAATAGTAACAGTAAAATTCGCAGATTTAGGGAAAAGTACGGCACGAGACTGTGACCTAATCCACAAGATAGGAATTGTTTATCCCAGTTGCGCTCGGCCTTAAGGTGATCCTGTTTTGGCGTTGCAGCGGTGACTTGCCCTTGACTTTATGTGTCCTTGGGTTGAATTACGGTGTTGACATCATGAATCTCTTAAGCAATCACCTCAAGGAATGGCATTAATAAGGCTTACGTGCATGGCGCCACATGGGCGCATGTATCAAAGCTAGAGTTGAGTTGTGATGGGGGAAGAGTTATTTGTGCTGGCGTTTCTGCCATTTGAACATGATGGAATATTTCCATAAATTATTGATAATTAAGTAACCTAGCGCTGAAAAAATGATACCGAGGATCAAACAGCCGAGTAAAAACGCCGGGCCAATGGTCGTGAGTGAGGCGGCAATCCACTGCCAACTGGCTTCGAAGGTAAATGCTTGCGGGGCGTGACCGATAATTTTGGCACCGAGTAAGTATGCGGCGTAAAACATGACTGGCATAGTTAAGGGATTGGTTATCCAGACTAAAGCAACCGATACTGGAATATTGACTTTAAAGAGAATGGCCAGAGCGGCGGCAACGACCATCTGAAAGGGCATAGGGATCCATGCCACAAATAATCCAACAGCAAATGCACCAGGGGCTGACTTTCTATTCAAAGCCCAAAGATTGGGGTTATGCAGCAAACTACCAAAGATGCGTAAGTGTTTATGCTCACGCAAGGTTTCAGGCTTAGGCATAAATTTTTTTATTAATTTTTTTGGCATAGGCTGAAATTGCTGTCTTAACTTAATGGATTATGAATGGATTCATCTTTGGCTTTAGTGCCACCTTGCTATCAACAATGTTGTGGCCTTCGTTGCCACCCGTTGGGCTTTTACCCTATTTTTTGCTTGGGACCGTGATCCTATGGCAAAAATCCCCACTCTGTGCCGGTGGACTGTTTGCTGTGTTCTGGTTAACGCTGTTTTGTTTTGGCTTGTCTAAGCACGATTTTACTGATTTATCACAGCCTATCCAGATCAAGGGCGAAATCATAACACTAGTCAATCAAAACAGCGACTGGCTAAGTTTAGATATCGCCATCATTCGACCAAATTTAGCGCTCGGACCCAAAGCTAAACTCAGGTTGACTTGGAAAACCCCGCCAGCACTGCAAGTTGGACAAATTTGGTCGTTTACCTTGATGCCTAAAAGCATGAGTAATGTCCTCAATCAGGGTGGCTATAATGAGCAAAAACAGCTTGTTAGCCAACATATCATCGGTAAAGGTCGAGTTTTACAGGCCGAGTTAGTCAGTGATAACGCGTCATTAAGAAATCAGCTTGTGGCCTCTCTGGCCCCTTTACTTGCCCCGATGGCCCAGGGGGATATTTTGCTTGCCTTGATTTTGGGGGATAACCGGCTTATTTCAAAGGAACGCTGGCAATTACTGCGCCAGACGGGGACGGGCCATTTAGTCTCAATCTCTGGATTACATCTTTCCGTACTTACCGTTTGGATTTATACCTGCTCATTGTGGTTATGCAATCGGTTTGCCTTAGTGCCCAGTCGCCGAAATCTGATTGTCGCGTTAATCTTGTCTGCCTGCAGTGCGATTTTTTATGCTTATTTAGCCGGCTTTGGGGTGGCGACCCAACGTGCATTAATCATGATTGTCTTATTGATGTTACTCAGTTTACTAAGGCGATTTTCCAGTGCTTGGGAGCGATTGTTATTTGCGCTATTTGTGGTGTTACTGATTGATCCGCTTTCGTGCTTAAGTGCGGGTTTTTGGCTGTCTTTTTGTGCTCTGGCAATTATTTTATATACCCTAGAGGTTGCACCTAAAGTACCCGTTAAAGGGGTTGAACCTTCAATGGTCATGGGGCTTAAGGTAAGTTTGCTGCAGTTTTGGTCTGTGCAGTGGCGCTTGACCTTAGTACTTGGGGTGATCCAAGCCGTTTTGTTTGGCGGCATGAGTGTGCATAGTTTATGGATGAATATGCTGGCCGTGCCTTGGTTTAGTATGGTCGTGATCCCCTTAGCCATGGTCGGCTTTGGTTGCTGGTGGTTAGGCTCAGTGTTGGGGTTTTCTTGGTTAGGCATCTTACAGTTAAGTGATCTTGCCCTTGCGCCCTATGGTCAATTATTGCAGTTAAGTACCCATTTGCCTGCACACTGGCAAGCGACCTCTGCCTCCGAGTTGGCCGCGGGAATTTGTGCCTTGCTGGCCGGAGTGTTGTGGTGTTTTATCCCTAAAACTCGCCAATATCGGCTTTGGCATTTAGTCAGCTCAGTGCTGTGGATGCCACTGTTATGGACACTGGTCTTGAAGATGTTGCCCATCGCCTCGCCAGCATGGGCGGTACATGTGTTAGATGTGGGACAAGGATTAGCCGTTGTGATTGAAAAAGAAGGGCGAGGTATGCTTTATGATACTGGCGCGGCTTTTGGTGATGAGTTTAGTTACAGTCAGCGGGTGATCCTGCCGTTTTTAAATGCGAAGGGAATTCAACATATTGACTATGTATTTATTAGCCATAGTGATAACGACCACGCCGGAGGAGCACAGGTGTTAGCGCGTACTTACCCTAAGGCCGAATGGATAAGTGATGTCCCCCATTTGGCGGCAAAGGGATGTCGGCCGCAGCAGTTTGTATGGCAATCGTTAACGGTGACGATTTTGTTTCCCAAGCAGCCAACCGACGGCAATAACGGCTCTTGTGTCGTGCGAATTGATGATGGCGAGCACAGTTTGCTACTTACTGGGGATATCGAAAAAGCGGCCGAGGCGGCGCTCTTATTGGAAATCCCCTTATTGGCCACCCCGTCATCGCCGCTCGGTGCCCACCCTCAATCCCACACAGAGACAGGGGCGAGTTTATTAACGAGCCAAGTGTTATTGGCGCCTCATCATGGCAGTAAAACATCATCGACAGGCGCTTTTATCGATGCCGTGGCGCCAGAATTAGTGATTTTTGCGGCAGGATTAGCCAATCGCTTTGGCTTTCCGAAAGCTGAGGTGATTGAACGCTATCAACAACGGCAGATTGAGCATCTTATCACCGGATATGAAGGGCAGATCAGTGTGGTATTTACACCGGGTCAGCGAAAGGTGAAAAGCTACCGGCGAGATTTGGCGCCATTTTGGTACAACCGCGTGTTTAGATTTGGTGACTTGCTTAATCCGGAGTAGAATACGCACTTTGCCATAATTTAGTGTTATCAATGACAGCATCTCCTAAAAACGAAATGTGGACAGTTTTCAAAAGATTACTGGGTTATCTTAAGCCAATGAAAGGCATGTTTTTGCTTTCGGTCATTGGCCTAATTGTTTACGGGGTCGTGGATGCGGCCTTTATCGCGTTTATTGGTCCTTTTATTGATAAAGGATTTTCCAGTGGTGCACCAAGCGCGATAGCCGATGGCATTGCGCTCCCTGCAAATCAAGGTTTTCATGCGGATAATGAGGTGCTGATGTTGGCGCCGATTGTCGTGATCGTCATGTTTTCATTGCGAGGATTTGCGAATTTTGTTTCGACCTATGGCATTTCTTATATGAGTGCCCGTTTGATCATGGACATGCGTCAGCAAGTCTTTGAGCATTACTTGCGCTTACCTGTCAGTTACATGGATAAAGAAAACTCAGGTAGTTTGATTTCTAAGGTGACTTTTGACACGGAACAAATTGCCCGTGCCTCTGGAAGTGCATTAATTTCGATTGTCCGCGACAGTGTGACTGTCATCGGCATGGTCGTGTTAATGTTTTATAACTCATGGAAATTATCCCTGTGCATTTTAGTGATCGGTCCATTGATGGGCTTGGTCATGACCCTAGTGAGTCGCCGATTTCGCAAGGTTTCTAAACAAATTCAAACTGCGATGGGTGATGTCAGTGCGACAACCGAGCAGATGATCAAGGGCCATAAAAACGTATTGGCCTTTGGTGGCCAAGAAACCGAAGTGGCGCGGTTTGCAAAGGTAAACAGCAAAAATAGAAATCAAAACATGAAGTTGGCTGTTGCGCAAGCGATCAGCCAACCGATGATCATGGTGATTGGCTCCTTTGCATTGGCATTCGTGTTATATGCTGCCAGTTTAGATAGCATGAAAGCCGATTTAACCGCAGGCACCTTCGCGACCATTCTTGGCGCTATGATGGCGATGCTACAACCCATTAAAAACCTCACGCGGGTCAATGCTGAGTTTCAGCGCGGTATTGCAGCCTGTACTACTGTCTTTGAATTATTAGATTCGCAACCTGAATCCGATACGGGCAGTTATGCCGTTGATAGGGCTAAAGGACACCTACGGTTTGCGGGGGTCAGTTTTAGCTATGATGGGCAGGAACGCCGCGCCTTAGAGCATGTGGACTTTGAAGTAAAACAAGGGCAAACCCTTGCCTTAGTGGGGCGCTCGGGATCCGGTAAATCCACCATCGCCAGTTTAGTGACGCGGTTTTATACGGGGTTAGAGAGTGGTGATATTTTACTTGATGATGTCAGTATTTACGATTACTCATTGAAATCACTCAGGAATCAAGTGGCATTAGTCTCCCAGCAGGTGACCTTATTCAATGACACTATTGCTAACAATATTGCCTATGCCTACCCAGGGGATGTTACTCGGGAGCAGATTGTTGAAGCGGCGACCTTAGCCCATGCCATGGAATTTATCGAGCAACTTCCCGATGGACTCGATACCCAAGTGGGCGAAAATGGCGTGTTGCTTTCGGGTGGACAGCGCCAGCGGATTGCCATTGCCCGGGCAATGCTGCGCGATGCGCCAGTGTTGATCCTCGATGAAGCCACATCGGCCTTGGATACGGAGTCAGAAAAAGCCATCCAACAAGGACTTGATAATCTACGCCAAAATCGCACCTCGATAGTGATTGCTCACCGACTCTCGACCATCGAAAGTGCCGATCAAATTTTAGTGGTGGATCAGGGGCGAATTGTCGAACGCGGTAACCATAAGTCCTTGTTAGAGCAGGGCGGAATGTACGCTAAGTTGTATCAGATGCAATTTGGTAGCTAGATGCAAGCACTCGTCAATAAAATTTGGTATCAGGGTCATCCACTGCGTTGGCTATTGTTACCCTTTTCAGGACTATTTGCGCTAGTCACGGCGCTGCGCCGCGGTTTATTTCGCCTCGGTATCAAAGCTCAGACGACTCTTCCGGTGCCTGTCATTGTGGTCGGTAATATTACCGTGGGTGGCAGTGGTAAAACGCCCACTGTGATTTATTTAGTGGAGTTACTGCGTGCCAACGGATTTACTCCTGGGGTGATAAGCCGTGGTTATGGCGCTGATATTCAAGGTGTTAGACCCGTTTTAGCTGGTGCAAGTGCGGCGGATGTGGGGGATGAGCCCGCAATGATTGTGGCGCGTACTGGTGTTGCTATGGTGGTTGGCGCCAAACGGGTCGATGCTGCGAGGATGCTTATCGCGCATTACGGGGTAGACGTCATTATCTGTGATGACGGTCTGCAGCATTATGCCCTCGGACGGGATATTGAGTTGGTGGTGATCGATGGGCAGCGCGGTTTAGGTAATCAGCATCTCCTGCCCGCAGGGCCTTTGCGTGAAGGACCTTGGCGCTTAACACAAGTGGATTTTGTGGTCGTCAATGGCGGCCCGGCTGCGAGCGACCAATTTGCCATGCATTTACTCCCCAGCGCAATCCACGCGGTGAAGGATAATCGTGTGAAAACCGATGTTGATAAAACACAGCCTGTAGTGGCGATGGCGGGGATCGGTAATCCCCAGCGTTTTTTTGATTCTTTGCAGTCGCAAGGTTACCGAGTGGCGTACTCCCATGGCTTTGATGATCATCAAGCCTATGATAAAAAGCAATTATGTGATTTGGCAAAAGGTCATCCGTTACTGATGACTGAAAAAGATGCGGTTAAATGTCGCGATTTTGCACAAGAAAACTGGTGGTATTTGGCTGTCAATGCCAAGCTATCGCCACAATTTGATGAGCAGCTGTTATACCGTCTTCATGAAGTGGTGGCAGCGAAACAAGGAAACTCTCATGGCATTCGATAAAAAACTTTTAGACATAGTAGCTTGCCCAGTATGCAAGGGAAAACTGGAATACGATAAAACGGCGGAGCAGTTGATCTGTAAAGCGGATAAGTTGGCCTATCCCATCACCGAAGGGATCCCGGTGTTACTCGAAAATCGGGCGCAACCGTTAACGGAAACCGTATAATTTACGGTCGATGATGCGCGTAAACCGATTACGCGCATTGAGCCGCGAGCGTATTGGTTCGTCAGTTTTCATCATGCGGCCCTCCTGCGACTTAGCGATTTAGCAACATAGCAACATAGCAAGTACCAGTATTCCTCCGTTAACTTTTACCACGCAACTCTTACCACTTAAGTACCACTTAAGCAAAAGTCTTTATTCAAGTTAAACGTTCCTGTTTAAGTGCTGCTTCGCGCAAGCTACCAACGGCTGGATTGCGCGCCTTAAAACTGTTTAAATTTTTGCCTATCCGCCTCGTTAGCCCCTTCTTTACATTCTCCGCGGATCTCGCCCTTGTCCTCGCTAATATTGCGGCTCAGTTCAAAATAGCCTTCGCGGCAATATTGGGTCATCTCTAAGGTTTTATTCAGTCCTAATTCGACCTGCTTTTCCCAAAGCTCGAGTATGGCCGCTTGCTCTTGATACAGGCGCTGTTGTTGGCGAGGATCTTGAGAGGGATACCGTTGGGGATAATCAGCGGTCATTGGCTCTCTAAGTTCATGAGATCTTTGGCGGTTATCCATGAGGCGCGCTTGGTAGGTGAACAACTTAAGACCATCTGCTGCGATATGTGTCGATAATTTGTCTTTTAACGTACCCGCTAATTGCGCAGGATCGATTGTTGAACTACAAGCCATTAGGCATACACAGCTTAGCAAGGTGAGGCTGATAGATTTAATGGGCATAATCTACTGGGTACTCTTAGGTAATGTCGTCCGGGAAGAATACCTTAATATGGTCAAAAATATCAGATGTTTATGGTTATTTTTGCCAAGTTCTCCTGCGCGGTTTAAGCTGACTGCATTATGGGTGACGGGATAATGGGCCACTTTTATGTTGCAGAACTGGTTTGCACAATTTGAGCCAATTCAATGGGATTTTAGTCCCATGCAGCTGATGAGCTTGGGGCTGTTAGGCCTGTGGCTCTATGCCATCTGGCCAACGCGCGAGTTACGCCAGCTGCTTAATCATCAGGGATTGCAGTGGCGATTATTTATCGTTCTCCTCCTGATCAATAGTTTATGGATGGTTAATGCCAGTATTCACCCGAGTTTACATTTACACTTTTTAGGATTAGTGACTTGTATGTTGATGTTGGGGTGGCGGTTAGCGACGCTAGCGTTACTGCTACCGAGTGCTTTTTTTAGTGTTTTTGTGCTAAAGCAGCCTGCAGAGTTTGCGCCATTAAGCTTGTTTGCCATGGCTATCCCGATGTTTTTGTGTTTTTTATGCTATAGCCGCAGTTATCATGCCTTGCCAAAACATATTTTTGTATTCATTTTTGTTGGCGCTTTTATTAATGGTGGGTTATCGACGGTATTTCATCAATTGAGTTGGGCGACGTGGCTGTGGTATACGGCGGGGTATTCTTGGGATGGGCTTGTAGATAATTACCTGATATTGATACCGTTACTGGCTTTTCCAGAAGCATTGCTCAACGGTATGGCGGTGACGCTGTTGGTCGTGTATCGGCCGCAATGGTTATTTGATTATTCGGATCGTAACTATTTGTGGTTTAAGTAGCAGGCGATTTAAGTTGATTTCGGTTTAAGTCGATTGTGGGTTTAAGCCGATT
>NZ_JBOFMC010000355.1:0-12350 GCF_051658185.1 Shewanella sp.
ACCTCTTGCTGCTCAGCCACTCGGCGCAGCGCCATGATTTGATCGCGAAACCTTGCGGCTTGCTCATAGGCTTGCTGCTCGGCGGCCTCTTCCATCTTCGCCACCAGTTCACTGATAACTTGTTTATCTTTACCCTTTAAAAACAAGCTCGCGAGTTTGACCTGCTCGTCATATTCAGCATTGCTGACTTTACCGACGCAAGGCGCACTGCAACGGGACAACTGGTATTGCAAACAGGGCCGAGTACGGGATTTGTAATAGAGATCATCACACTGACGGATAGGAAACAATTTTTGCATCAAATGCAAACTTTCACGCACCGCACCGCCATTGGGATAGGGCCCAAAGTACTGGCCCTTTTCCCGCTGCGGCCCGCGATGGTAAGCAAGGCGTGGATGCTCGTGCTGGCTTAATAAAATATAAGGATAAGATTTATCATCGCGCAATAACACATTGTATTTCGGCATGTATTGCTTGATATAGTCATTTTCAAGCAAAAGCGCGTCGGTTTCACTGTGGGTCAAGGTGACATCAATATGATGAATATGCGAGACCAACGCTTGAGTCTTAATATTACCTAAATGCTTACGAAAATAAGACGATAGGCGCTTTTTAAGATCTTTGGCTTTACCGACATAAATCACCGCCCCTTTGACGTCATACATGCGATACACGCCAGCAGAGGAAGACACCGTCCGCAAAAAACTTTGGGGGTTAAAACCCGTCGACATCATTGATCCACCCAGCTGAATAAGTAACCCGCGCGCCCATTAACGCCTTAGCGTTCACACTTAAAAATGCCCCGCATCGAGCATTTTATAGCGAATGGCTAAACGGGTCAGTTCGACATCGCCACTGATCCCAAGCTTAGCAAATAATCGATAGCGGTAACTGTTGACCGTCTTAGGGCTGAGGTTCAATTGCTCAGAGATATCATTCACCTTCTCGCCATTGGTGATCATCAGCATGATTTGCAGCTCACGCTCCGATAGCGCATTGAACGGATTTTCAGCAGCAGGATTAAACTGACTCAGCGCCATTTGCTGTGCAATTTCGGGCGATAAATAACGCTGGCCGCGGGAAACCTGACGGATGGCTTGCAATACCTCAGGCGGCGTCGCGCCTTTCGTTAAATACCCCGATGCCCCCGCCTGCATCACTTTCGTTGGAAAAGGATCTTCAGTATGCACCGTCAACACAATGATTTTTGCATGAGGTTGATAACGCAAAATTTTGCGGGTCGCCTCTAATCCACCCATGCCTGGCATATTCATGTCCATCAGGATCACATCGGCTTCGTTATGGCGCGCCCACTGTACGGCAGTCTCACCATCAGGGGCCTCCCCCACTACCTTAATACCCCGTTCATCTTCTAAAATTCGGCGGATCCCGGTTCTCACAAGCTCATGATCGTCAACTAAATATATTGATATCAACTTAACCCACCTTTATCTTCTTCGCCCTAGCCACTGCAGAAAACCGTCAATCCAGTGGCGGGATTACGAGTTTATGGGGCTAATTTAGCCCAACATGCCTATTTCGCAAAGCATAAAAATATATATTGTTAACTTGATGATATTTAAAGAAACGGCCCTAAATACCTTTGCCGTAAGCAATGCGCCCCGAGGTCACCATCGGCAAACTCATGGCCACATCGCTGAAGAGCCAACCTCTTAAAGCCGCGCTATCGTCAACATCTTAACCATCACTGCGGTAAACCATCCCGCAAGTCAACAAAGATAAGCGGCGAGATACGCCAAGATTGACAAGCACCAAAATGACAAACAAAAACGCCGCTAATAAATTAGCGGCGTTTTTGTTGAATATGGCGGAGGAGCAGGGATTTGAACCCTGGGTGGGCTATAAACCCACGCCGGTTTTCAAGACCGGTGCATTAAACCACTCTGCCACCCCTCCGAACGAGCGAGATAATAGCGAGGTCTGCTGCCAGTGTAAACTTAAATTTATTGATTAACGTGCCAACTGATGATTTAGCCAGCAACATGCTTAAATTGCAGCTATTGGTGTCCAATAATTCGCCCGTTTGGAGGACTTTGAGGAGATCGGCCTTCCCCAATCAAGGTCGCTGCTAACGGATGCCCAAATGTAACAGGTGGAATAAATATAACTGATGAAACAAATTTAACGGATGGCCCAAATGCAAAAAGGCCGCTAACTAAGTAGCGGCCTTTTTGACTGAATATGGCGGAGGAGCAGGGATTTGAACCCTGGGTGGGCTATAAACCCACGCCGGTTTTCAAGACCGGTGCATTAAACCACTCTGCCACCCCTCCGGACGGCGCAAATAATATAAGTATCGCCGCTAGTTGTAAACCTCAATTTTGCAATTTTTGTCTAAATGCTCATCTTATGTTCAGCGTGATGTTTTTTCAGACTAATTTTGAGTTTATTACGATGAATAATCTGCTAAAGCTGCGCAAAAACGCCTATACAGTAAGAGACTTACCGCCTTGGTATGGTAAAATCGGCTCAACTTTCCATGGTAACTGTTTATATGAACCCACTCTTGATACCGACATCGTCACTCGCTCCTCAATTTAATCTGCCGAGCCTATCGACCTCCCCTGCGAATGTCGCCGCCCTCTTACTGGGGCAAGAGCGCGCGCTTGATGCGTTAAAACTGCACGCAACGATTGCAGATCAGCAACTCTACCTCGCAGATTTTCCAGGAATCGATCGCCACTTATTCATACAAGCCTTGATGCAAACTGTCGAAAAGGGCCCTAAGGCGTACTTAGTCACGGCGCCAACGGCCGACAACACCATCTCGGCTCAATGGCAAGTTGAGCCACCAGAGACACCGCTTGAGTGTATTGCAGAGAAAAATACCCAATATCGTTATTTGAGCGGAAATATTCGCCGCGCAGAGTTACTCGGCCAAAAGGTTCAATCGGCTCATGGCACTCACTACCAAGCTGGCGCACTCAGCCAGTGCGAATATCTGTTCATCTGTGCCGAATCATTATGGAAACGTGAGGGCTTGTGGGACTTAGTGATGCAAATTCTGGCACAAAAAACGTATCAGATTTGCAGCCAATTACCTGCTATTCCTCTGAATTGTAAGATTATACTTGTTGGCGCCGGCATGCTATATAGCCAAGTGCGCACTGAAGATTGGCAATTTCAACGGCATTTTACCCTACTGGCAGAGCTCGCCAGTGAAATTGACTTAAACCGCTACAGCAGTTCGCAATATGCAGCTTGGCTGCAAACCGTTGCCCACAGCGTCAATGTTACCCTAGCGCAATCAAGCCTCGCACCACTCTTTCGCCACAGCGCGCGCCTCACCGAGCATCAGCGCCGCCTGAGTTTATCTATGCTCGATTTTGCTTCATTAATGGCTCAGGCCAAGGCTTACTGCGGCAGCAGTCATATTGATGCTAATAGTATTGATACTGCACTTAAGCAAGCTCACTTTCGTCATAATAGTTCTGAAGAATTTTCTCGCCAAAGTTTTGATGATCATTTCATAAATCTGCCAACTAGCGGTGCTATGGTAGGGCAAATCAACGGCTTAACGGTAATCGATGCCATTGACTATAGCTATGGTGAGCCGGCACGCATTACGGCATCGGTACATTACGGTGATGGTGAAGTTGCTGATATTGAAAGAAAATCAGAGCTAGGCGGCAATATTCACGCCAAGGGCATGATGATCCTCTCGGCCTGCCTATATCGGATCTTTGGTCGCGATGCGCCCTTACACCTCAATGCCAATATCGTATTTGAACAGTCCTATCAAGAAATTGACGGGGACAGCGCCTCCTTAGCTGAATATTGCTGCTTGATGTCTGCCATTGCCGAGCAACCGATTGTGCAATCCTTAGCGATTACCGGCGCACTCGATCAATTTGGCAATGTACAGGCGATTGGTGGCATTAACGAAAAAATTGAGGGTTTCTTCGATTTATGTGAACGACGCGGACTGACGGGCGAACAGGGCGTGATCATGCCCAAATCCAATGTGCTGCAACTGAATCTCGCGCCTAAAGTGATAACAGCTGTAGGCCAAGGCCTCTTCCACATTTATGCAATTGAGCATATGGATGAAGCGGTTGAGCTATTAATGCAAATGCCCGCAGGCGTGGCCGATGAGGACAATGACTTCCCTCATGACTCCTTATATGGTCTCGTTCAAGAACGATTGGATAAACTTGCTGGCAACGGTGATGAGGAACTCGGCTTAATATCAAAATTACTCGCAAAAATTGGCTTATTTCGCCGCTAATTAGCTGATCGGAGTTGTTTAGCGTACACGTGTTCGCTAATCTTGGCGACTCTTATTGCTGGAGTAGTAAAATAATGAATAAAGCAAACAGTTTCAATAAAGAAGAACTCATCGCCTGTGGCCACGGGAGACTCTTTGGCCCAAATTCCCCTCGCCTTCCCGTAGATAACATGCTGATGATCGATAGGATCATTACCATCAACGATGATGGCGGTGAATTTGGCAAAGGTGAAATTGTTGCTGAACTTGATATTAATCCAGAACTGTGGTTTTTTGGCTGCCACTTCATCGCCGATCCCGTGATGCCAGGCTGCTTAGGGTTAGATGCCATGTGGCAGCTCGTTGGTTTTTACTTAGGTTGGGAAGGGGCCGAAGGGAAAGGCAGAGCCTTGGGGGTCGGTGAAGTCAAATTCACCGGTCAAGTGTTGCCCGGCGCGAAAAAAGTCACATACAGATTAAATATTAAACGCACCATTCATCGCAAACTGGTGATGGGGATTGCTGATGCTATTCTGGAAGTCGATGGCCGACAAATCTACAGCGCTACCGATCTCAAAGTCGGGGTTTTTAGCGATACTTCAACATTCTAAGGTACTAACTATCGTACTGAGTATCGTACTGAGTATCGTACTAACTCAAGCCTACCTCGTTTCTCTGGTAAAATGCATGCCATAAAAATGCCCTCATCTGAGGGCAATACATTGCATGACGGTGTGACTGATTGAGGTCATCACGGTTGAACTCATTCATCCATAACTCATTCAGCCATACCTTAATCGTCCATAACGCCGTCAGCTAACACACTCGCAGCGGTTACTTGTTAAACAATCCATTTACCCGGCCATCCACACCTTCACGCCAACCGCCCAACCATTGCGATCGCGAATCAAGATTTGCATATGGACAGAGCTCCTTAGAGCGCCCACCAACACCAGCTTGAAATCCTTTTGAAAAAGCTCTGTCTAAACGATCTCGTTTTTGTCTTTTCATGCAAGCGTCCTCTGTTCTACGTGAAATAGAAGCAACAGCTTCACCCATAGAAATAGTGCTTTTTCTTGGTAAGATCAATCAAAAAAACGTTCATTTTATCGCCTAATTATTAAACTATTGAGAACATAGTTAAAAAAAATCGAGGCATTATGCCTCGACTTTTTAAATGCGAACCCGCGAAACTTAACCTACGCGACGACGCAACCAGAGTAAGGGTAACGCAAATAACCACATGAAAGAGGCCGCACCTTTGCGCTCATAGTTGCCGGTATCTACACTGTCATCCACCGTACAGGCCTGGGCATCACTCGCTGCGGGTTTTAGCACCACCATCCGGGGAATGTAACCAGTAACAGGCTCACCCTTACCATTGAGTTCAAATAAAGGTTTACCATTATCTCCAAGGACAATATTACCATCGGTATCACGTTGATAGATTGGCTTACGAATAAAAGCAGTACCAACAATGGTGCCTTCTTCATTAATGCTGTTGGCTTCTACGACCATGATATCGGCGTCATAAGTCAGGGTTTTACCTGAACCATCTTCCTCGACGAGGATCTGATGCCGTTGCCAATTACCGTTTTTATCTTGTTCAAACCCTTTTGATGCACAAGTCAATAGGCTATTTAAGTTACTAAATTCACCCGTCGACTTATCAAACAAAAATCCCGCTTTAGGTCGTGGTTTTTCTTTATCATAGGTGGTTTCAATATAACCGACCACTTGACCTTTGTTGTTGATATCTCTCGGTTTGCTCGACAGATCTGTGGGTTTTGACGAAAAATCGTTAGGCGTCACATAACCCACTTCTGGGGTATTAATATCAAAATGGAAGAACTTATCGCGGGGATAACCTTGAATGTAACTGCGATAACTGCCGACCACAATACCGTTATCGTTAATATCATAGGCAATAGAGCTCGAAATCTTATTACCCATTGGGATCCAGTGGTACTTATATTTACCCTCGGCATCTTTCGCCCAATAGGCGGCATCTTGTGCTAACGCTTTACTGCTGCCATTTCGGTAAACATGCGAACGCCCCACCACGACACCGTTATCGTTTAACCCCATGGCTTGAGCAGTTAGCGTTAATGTATTATCGCTCGCTGGCGTTAAGCCCAAAGGTAACTCGGTACCGACAGGACTCCCATTTTCATCAATTTGCCACACATAGGCGCGTGTCTGATATTGAATGTTACGGGTACCACTGCTGTTAGGATATTGCTCCCGTTGCACGCAAACATCGACTGGCAACGTGTTATCTTTACTGAGACAAAAATCGACCCGCTCGGCGCCATATTTACTGATCCCTGTACTGGCATAACCGGCCACTAGGTTAAGATTATTCACGGCGGTGGCCGCTGACCAACCACCTAATTCGACGGTTTTATCATCTTTGACGTACTGAGTATAAGGTGGTGGTAAAGGGATCTCAGCATCAGCCACTTTGGCAACACCACGGTATTCATAATCCCGGAAATACCAATAATCGTCGGTAACATCCGTTGTAGAAGTGTTTAAGGTCTTCTTTTCTTTAGCCGTCATCGTGCCGACTTTAAGGCCTGCATCATTGATGCCGTAATAGAAGGTATCAACGGAATTAATCACACTGGTATCACTTGGTACTGTCGTCCCATTGATACTCTCAAAGGTGGGCAGCCAAGCGCCCTCTGTGCCATTTTGTGCGGCCACAAAAGCAAAGTTGTTGGCTATGATAGGGTTATTAATCGAATAGCTAATGATTTCTTCGGGGGCGATACCGTCGTTTTCATCATCAAAGATATCGCCCTCACCTTCGACATCGGAGGTGCTGAGTTTTTTCTTGCCCTTTGACACACCCACTAATTCATCATTGGCATTCACGCCCATGGCATAGCCATTGCGTGTGCCGTCCAAGGTGCCTTTGAGATCAAAATCGTCAATGTTAACAATTTCATAGACAGGTGCAGCATGGGCACTGTTCAACACACCAAGGACACCAATGGCAACCAAGGACAGGGCTACATCCAACTTTAACTTCATTAATTCTATTCCCATTTTTTTATTGGTTTACTTCAGTGACTCAAGCTCTTCCCAGCGTTCGAAGCAAACTTCCAATTGTTGTTCTTTATCCGCCAACTGGCTTAATACCTGATTGACGTTCTCCTGCGCCTGATTGTAAAAATCGGGATCCCCAATGGCGATTTGCAGTGCATTGATCTCTTCTTCTAACTGTTCCATCAAGGTTGGCAAGGATTCTAATTCACGTTGTAACTTATAAGACAGTTTTTTCAACGCTTTAGCCGGTTCACTGGCCTTAACCTCAACCGTCTGAGTCGAGGTTGCTGGAGCTTCGACCGCTTTTACTGCACTAGGTTCCTCAGAATAAAACTTTGCGCCCTGATTTACCGCATCCTGATAACCACCGACGTACTCACTCCAATGGCCGTTCCCCGCATACCACCAGCTGCTGGTCACGGTATTATCAATAAACGCCCTATCGTGGCTCACTAATAATAGGGTGCCTTGATATTCGGTTAGCAGCGACTCTAACAATTCTAGGGTCTCAATATCAAGATCGTTTGTCGGTTCGTCAAGAATGATCAGGTTGGCTGGACGAATTAACAATTTTGCCAGTAATAAGCGGTTTTTTTCACCACCAGAGAGGGCTTTTACTGGCGTTCTCGCTCGCATCGGTGAGAATAAAAAGTCTTGCAAATAACTTAAGATATGGCGGTCTTGCCCATTGATAGTAATGGTTTTTTTACCTTCGCCGACGTTATCTTCAACAGTTTGCTCCGGATCTAAGGCTTCACGATATTGGTCAAAATAGGCCACTTCTAGCTTAGTGCCCACTTTCACTTCGCCCGATTGGGGCTGCAACTGTTCAATGAGCAACTTAATCAACGTAGATTTGCCACAACCGTTAGGCCCGATTAATGCGATGCGATCGCCACGCATTACCGTAGTATTAAAGTTTTTCACCAAATTTTTATCGGGCAAGTTGTAATTTAAGTCTTTAACGTCAAAGACTAACTTACCTGAACGCTCAGTTTCGGCCACGGCCATTTTGGCGTTACCTTGGCGATTTAAGCGCTCGCTGCGCTCTTGGCGCAGGGCTTTAAGCGCCCGCACGCGTCCTTCATTACGGGTACGTCTGGCTTTCACCCCCTGACGGATCCACACTTCCTCATCGGCTAAGCGCTTATCAAATAGGGCATTTTTTTCAGATTCGACCCGTAACCATTCCGCTTTACCATCAAGATAAGCCTGATAGTTGCCGGGCCATGAGGTCACCACGCCGCGATCTAAATCGACAATCCGCGTGGCCATACGCGCAATAAAGCCCCTATCGTGGCTGATAAACACAATGGCGCCCTGATAATCGAGTAGGAATTTTTCTAACCATTCGATGGTATCAATATCTAAATGGTTGGTTGGTTCATCGAGCAGCAACAAATCAGGCTCACTGACCAAGGCGCGCGCTAAGGCGACTTTACGTTGCCAGCCCCCCGATAACTCACTCAAGGATTTATCCGGATCTAAGCCTAACAATTCACAATTTTGTTGAATGCGTGAGTCTAATTGCCAACCGTTATAATGATCTAAGGTTTCTTGCAGGGCCTGCATTTCATTGAGCATGCGCTCCATCATTTCGGGTGAGGCGTGGGCCACATCATGGGACAATTGATGATAACGCTCTAACGCTTCACCCACTTCTTTAAGGCCTGCGGCAATATAGGCATATACCGTGCCCTGCTCGGCCTTAGGGGGATCTTGCTGTAAACGGCTGACCGTCACATTGCCATCGATATTAAATTCACCTTCGTCGAGCAACACCTCACGATCTAATATCTTCAGTAAACTCGACTTACCGGCGCCATTGCGCCCCACAATACACACCCGCTCGCCGCGTTCAATGCTAAAATCCGCATTTTGCAACAGCGGGGTGTAACCATAGGCTAAAGAGCCATTATTGATACGAACCAGACTCAAACTAAGCTCCTATAAACGCTTGTAATTGCGTAGCGTTAAATGGCCAACATAACTGCTGTTCCTCCCCGGCACTCAGCACAGGGATCGATGCGCCATAACGCTCTACTAATTTTTCATCATCGCAAATGTCGATGGCTTGATATGTCACCCCCGCCTGCAAGAGCAAGGCGGCGGCTAATTCACACAGATGACACCCCTCAGTGTGATATAACACATAGTCAGGCTTAGGCATGGGTAATTAACCAAGTATTGTGGATATGCGGGTTACGCTTGTAATCCATTGGCAAAGTGATGTCATCAATGTTTTTCACTGTGATGTTCATCTTAGTGAGTGTTTCGATGTCCATCTTGAACTTACGTTTATTATTGGAGAACACTAACTCACCCGTTGGGCTTAATAATTTCACTAACGCGGCCAGCAAGTCGACATGATCCCGCTGCACATCAAAGGAGTCTTCCATCCGTTTGGAGTTAGAGAAGGTCGGTGGATCGATAAAAATCAAATCAAATTGTTCACTACAATCACGGATCCATTGCAGGCAGTCGGCTTGAACAAATTCATATTGCTTACCTTGCAAACCATTAAGCGCAAAGTTGTCTTTCGCCCACGCAAGGTAGGTATTCGACATATCAACGGTTGTGACCGACTTCGCCCCGCCCAGCGCCGCGTGTACCGAGGCCGAACCGGTATAAGAAAATAGGTTTAACACTCTGCGGCCTTTGGCTTTTTGGCCAACAAGGCGCCGCGTTAAGCGGTGATCTAGGAATAAACCCGTGTCTAAATAACCGGTTAAATTCAACTTGAACTTAGCGCCGTACTCAGTGGTAATCAGCTCTAATTTGCGCTCATCTAACTTTTGATATTGATTGGTGCCCTTTTGGCGCTCGCGGGTTTTCATGATGATTTTGTTTGGATGAATCCCGATCGCCGCAGGCAGGGCCAATAACACATCACTTAAACGACGCTTAGTGACCGCCTCCGGAATGGTGGCTGGCGCCATATATTCCTGCACAATCACATGGTCTAAATATTTATCGACCGCCACGTTATATTCAGGGATATCAGCATCATAAATTCGGTAACTATCGATGCCTTCTTTCTTGGCCCATTTTTCTAACTGTTTGGCATTCTTTTTAATGCGGTTAGCAAACGCGGGGGCGATATCGGCAATATCCACGCCTTCAGGTAATACCGGCGTATCACGGCGCGTGCTGTTAGCATGCAACGTGTAAAGATTAAAGGCACACTCTAAGGCACCGTTAAACATCTTCATTTGTTTATCGGCTTTGAGCTTAAGCGATGAGACTAACTCAACATCGCTGCACAGCATGGCGACTTTCCAGCCACCAAACTCTTTTTTAAACTTATCGCCAAGTTGATAATAAAGTTGCAAAAGTTCCGAAACGTTGCCTAAACGCTCACCATAGGGAGGGTTGGTGATCAAATAACCTTCAGCTGCAGGCGGCTCAATCGTCAGGGCATTCGCCACCTTAAACTCAATAAGCTCGAGCACGCCGGCATTTTCAGCGTTACGTTTCGCCAGCGCGACTAAGCGCGAATCGATATCCGAACCGTAAAATTGAATATCACAACGCTTTATGCCCAGCGAGGCGCGGGCTTTGGCTTCGGCAACAATATCTTGCCATAAGGCATTATCGTGGCGGCGCCAATGTTCAAAGCCAAAACGGCTACGTTGCAACCCAGGGGCAATATCTGCCGCCATTAATGCCGCTTCAATCAGCACGGTACCGCTACCACAAAAAGGATCAAGTAAGGTGCAAGGCGAGGCCTGCCAGCCGCTACGCACTAACATATTGGCGGCCAAGTTTTCTTTTAAGGGCGCCTCACCAGTAGTAGAACGGTAACCCCGTTGATGCAAAGAGGGGCCAGAGAAATTCATGGCGATGGTGATAACACCATTACGGAAATGTGCATCGACTTTAAAATCGGCATCGGTACGCGAGACATTCGGACGCTCTACACCATCGTCACGAAACCTATCGACTATCGCATCTTTAATTTTCAGCGCGCCGAATTGGGTATTATTAATGAAGCCACCCGTACCGTGAAAATCGATACTAAAGGTATTTTTATTAGAAAAATGCGCAGGCCAATCAATACAATAAGCAGCATTATACAATTGCTCGGCCGACTCACAGCTGCCTTTATAGATAACCAGCACGATACGGCTAGCTAAACGAGTCCATAAAGTAATGCGGTACGCTAAGGCTAAAGGCGCGGTAAAATACACACCCGCAACACTTTCTTTAATCTCAGTGGCACCAAAGGCGGTGAGTTCTTGGGCTAAGCTATATTCAAAGCCCTTTGGGGCAGCAGCAAAAAAATTCAGCATGGGATAATCAGTACGCAGTCAAAATCAAAGCGACATTATACCTGCTCGAATACATAAAAGATAAACAGTTATTAGCCAATCACAGAATTAGTCGGTCCACCAAGCCACATCAATGCCCTTTAGCCGCCATCGAGAGCGGCAAATCGCCTGAAATCCCCGCACTACGCTTTATATTTGAGCATTCATCCCATTTTTTACGATTGTTCCTTGCATTGCCTAGTCGCTGCCGTTATAGTCTGCCCCGCTTTGAAGACGGACGCGGGATGGAGCAGCATGGTAGCTCGTCGGGCTCATAACCCGAAGGTCGTTGGTTCAAATCCAGCTCCCGCAACCAATTTAAAGCAAAGGTAATAAATACAGATAGATATCGGACGCGGGATGGAGCAGCATGGTAGCTCGTCGGGCTCATAACCCGAAGGTCGTTGGTTCAAATCCAGCTCCCGCAACCAATTTAGATGTAGCCATTCTTCAAGAGTAGAAGTCAAATCACTCAATACAGCAATATCGGACGCGGGATGGAGCAGCATGGTAGCTCGTCGGGCTCATAACCCGAAGGTCGTTGGTTCAAATCCAGCTCCCGCAACCAACTTAGATGTATCGACTTTTACCTTATCATCCACTTACCCACTACTCCTAGATACTCCCAAACAGATTGCCGCCCGCAGCGCATGATCTCGCATATAACTGCTCAACCAGACTAACTGCTCAACCAGACTAAATACCCCATCCAACCAAACACAATCAAGATCATAGTAAAGCATCACTCAAACTACATT
>NZ_JBOFMC010000356.1:0-10051 GCF_051658185.1 Shewanella sp.
GCAGGTAAACGGTATCAATGGTGCCGACAGCATCGAGTATGAGCCGATGGGATGGGCCTGTGCGCAGTTGGCCCTGTAACTCGCTAAAACTTCTGCGATGGGTTTCAATGCCCCGTTGTTGCAGGGCAAGCTCAAGTAAATGCTGGTCAAACACATTGTCCTCATGGTCTTGGACTATCATCAAGAACCGTGCAGGCCCCGGATCGGCAAACCCATGTTTTATATTAAAAGTGGCATAGGCAATACCGTTCGCTAGCTCCGATATGGCATGATTTTCAACCAGCTCTCCCATCGGAAGCTGCCACTGCCGCTGTAAATAATCATGGAGTTGTTGCACCCGTTGGCCGAAGGGCCCCATGCCGGCGGCAATCCCGTTAAACTCGATAAGTTGTGGACCCAGATCGCGATCGTCCATAAAATCGCTGCGCATGATAAGTAGTGGTACACGCCGCGCAGGGACATCGCTGAAATGGATTTGCTGGTGCAGCTTAAGCAGCGCCGCAAAAAAGGGCTCACTGGGCGTGATAGGTTGGATCACCTCTTGGATGAGTGCATTATTTTCCGACACATTATCAATGAGCTTTCCGAGCAACTGCACCGCATGAGTTAAATAGGCAAAGTGCGTTTGGCTGATGGGTGTGGGGCTGAAAGTAAAAGGCACATGAGTTGCGCAGAAGGGCGTGGCCTTAAAGGCCATGCCATGGGTGAGTGCCCATTCAATGGCGTCATCTTTGCATTTTTGGCTAATCATTGCATTCATGTTCATCCCTTAAAGCGGAGTGGATTTAATTTATAACGCATTACATTACATATTGATATAAAAGCCCTGTCGTTATCGCCATGCCTAAAATAACGCTTAAAAACGCCGCGATCATCTGTTTTTTAAAAATGGCTTTGAGCAGGATCACTTCGGTTAAACTCGCACCAGCACTGCCGATGATTAAGGCCATCACTGAGCCCATGGCCATCCCTTTTTGAACCAATGCGGCGCTCAGCGGGATCACGGCCTCGGCACGAATATAAAGGGGAATGCCAATCACGGCGGCAATGGGGATAGCGTACCAAGTGGCCTCGCCAGCATATTGCACAATCAAATCCGTTGGGATAAAGCCATAAATCAAGGAACCTAATGAGATACCGACAATAAGATAAGGTAATACTTGCTTAAAGTCCTTCCAAGTCGTGCGCCAAATGGTAAGCCAAGGCAGCACGCGCTTTGGCTGTGGTTGTGCGGCGGTGGTGTCGACGCAGCAGGCTGAAGTGGATGTTACTGGCTTAGTGGCACAGCATGAGGTTTGGATTACCGCCGGTGTTGTGCCACAACAACTTATGGTTGGCTGCGTTAATGCGTAGGCCTCTTGGCGGACATAGCGCTCAAATCCCCATTTTTCTAATAAGTATCCTGCAATCACAGATACGCCCAGCGCCATTGTAAAATAGAATAGTGCCACTTTAATACCAAACGTCACAATAAATAAGCCAATAATCATTGGGTTAAGTAATGGGCTGGCAAATAAAAACACCATCATGGGGCCAAATCCCGCCCGCGCCCGGAGTAATCCTTTTAAGAAGGGAATGGTCGAACATGAACAAAATGGCGTGATTGAGCCAAGGAGTGCAGCGATCACATATCCTTTGCCGTTGCGCGAGCTAAGTACGGCTTGAACTTTGGCTGGAGTGATAAATTCTTGAATTACGCCAACGAGATAGCTGATAACGAGATAGAGCAGTGTAAGCTCAATCGCCAGAAAAACGAACATATTGGCCGTTTCGGTTAACATTTCCAGTACTTCTGCAGGCATTTTATCACCTCAACAATTAATCATTTCGAATATTCTGGAATAATAGTTACGTTTCAATTGTCGTGCAATAATTATTTCTGGAATTATCGAAATATTAGGTTTATCGTTGGTGCATAAATGGCAGCGTGTTTCACTCAAATACGACTGACGATGGACGGTTAAGCTCGCGAAGCTTAAGCTATTTTTGATATTATCGAGTGAATTAAGCCGATTGAGGTCGATATGACAATTGCACAAAACTCCCTCTCAGATACCGCCATCTCGGAGACTAAGCCTGCTGAGATGGATGTGTTAGATGCCGCGAAAGTTTTAAAGGAGTTAGGCCATCCTACACGCCTAGCACTATTTCGCATCTTAGTGAAAGGCGGTTATGCGGGCGTTGCCGTGGGGCAATTACAGGAGCAATTGCAGATCCCCGCTTCAACGCTTTCGCACCATATTAGCGCCTTGATGTCTGCGGGGGTGATTTCACAACGGCGGGAGGGACGAGTGTTATATTGCGTCCCGGATTATGCGCTATTACAGGGATTGGTGCATTTTTTACAGGACCAATGTTGCACAGGCTAGGGCGAGTGCGCATATTGGCTAAAGCGAGTTGCAGATATTGGCTAAAGCGTGGCATTGGCTTTTGCTGGGTGAGATTTATCTAACCTATTTCACATATATGATTTTTCATATATAGTTTTATTGACGTAAACAGCGCACATGCGGCATAACCACACCTAACTTAGCTCACAGTCGATGAAAGGGGGGCATAATGGATCCAACCCAATTTTTTAAATGTTTGGCCGATGAAACTCGCTTGCGCTGTTTGATGCTCATTCAGCAAGAAGGGGAGTTATGTGTCTGTGAGTTAACCGCTGCCCTGCAGGATATTCAGCCAAAAATTTCACGCCATTTAGCCCAGTTACGCCAATGCGGTTTATTGGTGGCGAGCCGCCAGGGGCAATGGATGTTTTATCGGATCAATGCCGATTTACCCCAATGGAGTCTGTTGGTGTTAGCCGCAGTGACCCGTGAAAATCGGGTATTTTTGCAAGAAAACATGCGTAATTTGAACATGATGGGTAGCCGTCCTGAGCGGGCAGCTGCCTGCTGTTAATTAAAAAAATTTCGCTTTTAATATACGTTTTTTCATATATTTATGGCGCCAGCGTCAATTGCTGGCGTATCGCCTACCACTAACGGGAAGATGAGCGAATGTTAGACATATTCTCAAGTTTTGCGAGTTGGTTAACCTTTGAGATCATGGGGTTGACGCCTAAGACGGCGCTTGCCGATGCGGTACATTTTTTTATTGAAGATACCACTAAGATTTTTGCACTGCTGTTAGTGATGATTTATGTGATTGCCTTGGTGCGGGCATCACTCAATGTGGAGCGGGTGCGGGATTATTTGGCGGGCAAACATCCTGTGGTCGGTTACTTTATGGGCTCGGGCTTTGGTGCGGTGACGCCATTTTGTTCATGTTCGAGTATTCCGGTATTTTTAGGTTTTACCAGCGCGGGGATCCCGATTGGGATCACCATGGCCTTTCTTATCACCTCTCCTTTGATCAATGAGGTGGCCGTGTTATTGCTGCTCAGTTTATTGGGCTGGAAATTTACGCTGATATATGTGCTGGTTGGCATGTCAGTGGGAATGCTCGCCGGGGCGTTTTTAGATCTGATCCGCGCCGAGCGGTGGTTGCAGTCTTTTGCCGCGAAGGCATTGGCCAATGCAAGGGCTCAAGGGAACAGCGCGATTGGGCCTCGCTCGGCGGCCAACGCCATGACATTGGCTGAGCGCCATGCCTTTGCAAAAGGTGAGACCCTAGATATTTTTGGTCGAGTGTGGAAATGGGTCATCATAGGCGTTGGACTTGGCGCAGCGCTCCATGGCGTTGTCCCTGCCGGTTGGATTGAAACTCACCTTGGTAACGGCCAATGGTGGTCAGTCCCTGCGGCAGTCCTGATTGGCATTCCACTGTATTCGAACGCGACAGGGATCATTCCGGTTATGGAGAGTCTGTTGCAGCATGGCTTACCCATAGGGACAACACTGGCATTTTGTATGTCGACGGTGGCGGCAAGTTTCCCCGAATTTATTTTGCTTAAGCAGGTGATGCAGTGGCGATTATTGGCAATTGTCTTTGCCATTTTATTGATTTCATTCACCTTAGTCGGTTGGATATTTAACGGGCTCAGTCCCATATTGTAAGGAGTTCCCAATGAAAAATATTAAAGTGTTAGGCAGTGGCTGTACTAAATGCAGCAAAACCGCTGAGATCATCGCAACTATCGCCAAGGAGAAGGGCATGGAGATTGCGCTGCAAAAGGAGACGCGTCCTGAAGCCATCATGAATTACCACGTTATGAGCACACCTGCCGTGGTGATCGATGAGCAAGTGGTGCATTGGGGCTCTATTCCAACTCGGCAGATGATTGAAAGCTGGCTCGCCGAGTAAGCCCCACGCGTGGCCCCTTTTGCTAAAAAAGTCATCTTATTGGCAAACATGAGTGCCACAGTGTTATGTATCGGTGCTGGCTATCTGTTTTAGCTTTCCGCAGGGGGAGTTGCGAGGCTAGGGCGCGGTGCTCGAGCTTAACCGATATAGATTAATTTCTGAATGTAAAACCTGAACAACATACAGTGTGTAACACGCAGTGAGAAGGACGGTGCTATGACAATTAAAATTGGGATCAATGGCTTTGGTCGTATGGGACGTTTAGCCCTGCGTGCCGCGTGGGACTGGGATGAGGTTGAATTTGTGCAGATCAATGATCCGGCGGGCGATGCGCCTACCTTGGCGCATCTACTGACCTTCGATTCGGTGCATGGCCGCTGGCAGCACGAGGCGCATGCCGAGGGAGATACGCTGATGATTAACGGCAAGCGCATCCTATGCACACACAACCAGACGATTGCCCAAACTGACTGGTCGGGCTGTGATGTTGTGATTGAAGCCTCGGGCAAAATGAAATCCAAAGCAGTGCTACAAGCTTATTTGGATCAAGGTGTTAAACGTGTCGTGGTCACCGCGCCCGTGAAAGAGGAAGGGGTGTTGAATGTGGTGATGGGGGTGAATCAGCAACAGTATGATAAAGCCCTGCATCCGATTGTCACCGCCGCTTCTTGCACCACCAACTGCTTGGCGCCAATCGTTAAAGTGATCCACGAGCAGTTAGGGATAGTGCACGGCTCAATGACGACCATTCACGATATCACCAATACCCAAACTATTTTGGATGCGCCCCACAAGGATCTTCGCCGAGCGCGGGCCTGCGGATTAAGTTTGATCCCGACGACAACCGGCTCAGCGACGGCGATTACCCATATATTTCCAGAACTTAAAGGTAAACTTAATGGCCATGCGGTGCGTGTTCCCCTCGCTAACGCCTCCTTAACCGATTGTGTGTTTGAGGTGAGTCGCCCAACTACCGAGGCTGAGGTTAATCGCCTATTAAAAGCGGCCGCAGAGGGACCGCTAAAAGGCATTTTAGGTTATGAAGAGCGTCCATTAGTCTCGGTGGATTATAAAACCGATCCGCGCTCGAGCATTATTGATGCGTTATCGACCATGATCATCAATGGCACTCAGGTTAAGCTGTACGCTTGGTACGATAACGAATGGGGCTATGCAAATCGTACGGTCGAATTGGCGCGGATGGTGGGGTTAATGGATAAGGCATAAGTCTTTCTATTTAAATAGAAACTAGGTATTTGAATAGCAATTAGGTATTTAAATAGCAACTATGGCTAAGTTTATCTGACTGAGCGGTTCTCAGTTAACGGAGTTGTGCCGAGTTAACTGAGCTGGCTCAGCGGTGCTAACTTAGGCTAACTGCGCCAAGTTGCGAGGAGCACTTTTTAGATGACACCCCAGATCCGCCAGTATTTGCTTGTGACAGGAAACTATTGGGCATTTACCCTTACCGATGGTGCGCTGCGCATGTTAGTGGTGCTGCATTTTCATGCTTTGGGGTATAGCCCGCTGCAAATTGCGATGCTCTTTTTGTTTTATGAGCTGTTTGGGGTCATCACCAATTTAGTGGGGGGCTGGTTCGCGGCGCGTGTAGGATTAAATCACACCATGAATATAGGGCTATTTTTGCAAATAGCCGCCCTTTGTATGCTGCTCTTGCCGAGCGCGATGCTTACGGTACCTTGGGTGATGGCGGCGCAGGCGCTGTCGGGTATTGCGAAGGATCTCAATAAAATGAGCGCCAAAAGCACGATCAAACTGCTCGTGCCCAAGGAGGCGCAGGGGGAGTTGTATAACTGGATTGCTTTGCTCACGGGATCTAAAAATGCCTTAAAAGGCGTCGGATTTTTCCTCGGGGGCGCGCTATTGGCCCTGTTTGGCTTTCACTATGCAGTCATGGGCATGGCGCTCATGTTGCTGCTAGTGTGGGTTGTTAGCCTGTTAATGCTTAAGGGTGATGTCGGTAAGGCTAAAAATAAACCTAAATTTACTGAGATGTTCTCTAAAAGCCCTGCCGTGAATACGCTTTCAGCGGCGCGGATGTGCCTGTTTGGCGCCCGCGATGTGTGGTTTGTGGTGGCTTTGCCAGTGTATTTGGCTGAACGCTTAGGCTGGGAGCCTAGCCAGGTTGGCGGTTTTTTAGCGTTGTGGGTGATAGGGTATGGCATGGTGCAGGCACTGGCGCCGCGCTTAACCGGTGCAACCTCAGTGGCGAAAGAGGTCGGCAAGGTGCCTGATGGCCGCAATGCTTTTGCGTGGGCGGCTGGTTTAACACTGGTGCCTGTGGCCATTGCGCTTGGGCTTGATTATCCCGTCCAGGGCAAGATGATGACGGGGGAGATAATACTGCTGGGAGGATTGATCCTCTTTGGTATCGTGTTTGCCATTAATTCTTCCTTACACAGTTATCTTATTGTCAGTTACGCCAAAGAAGATGGTGTGTCCTTAGATGTGGGCTTTTACTATATGGCCAATGCCATGGGCCGGCTGCTTGGCACTGTGCTGTCGGGTTGGGTATATCAGCGCTATGGTTTGGAGGCTTGTTTATGGATCTCGGCTTGCTTAATTGCCTTGGCCGCGGTGGTCTCGCGTCAGCTGCCACGCCATCCTCGCCCGATTTGAGCTTGGTGGTGCCGATTATCGTGCCACGGCGCGCAATTAAATCAATTAATCCCATATCGGGCACGCGAGTCTGCTATTATCGCGTTTTCTTATATTTTTAACCGTCGGTGATGCCAAGGCATCGATCGATTGGTTGGTGCTGCCCGAGTCTTGTTCTATGTCTATTCAAACACTGTTATCTGCGGCGTTAGCCAAACGTCAGGCTTTTTTACATCAAGCCGCCATGGCGCAAACTGACTGTTTTCGGGTGTTTCACGGTACGGTCGAAGGCGTGAATGGTTTGAATATTGACCGTTACGGTCATGCTTGGTTAGTACAGAGTTTTCATCAAACGTTGACTGAGGATGAGCTTCGCGAGATTGACACTGTGTTATCGCAGACGGCTGCGTTACCGATAATTTATAACGATCGCTCCCTTGGCCATTCACGGGTGTTAAATGCCTTATCCCCCGAGTTACAAGCGTTCGCCGATGCCGAGCAGGTGATGCTGGAAAATGGCATCAAGTTTACCAGTAAACTCAGGCACGAAGGTCAAGATCCCTTATTATTCCTTGATATGCGTATTGGCCGTGAATATGTACGAGCACATAGCCAAGATAAAACGGTGCTTAATTTATTTTCTTACACCTGTGGCATTGGGACGGCTGCGGCGATGGGCGGCGCAACGCGGGTGATGAATGTGGATTTTTCATCCTTCGCTCTGGCGGCGGGTAACACCAATGCGGCATTAAATCAGGTTGCTGGCGTGTGTGAGTTTGTGCAAAGCGATGCTTTTCCGGCGTTGCGGCAATTGGCTGGTTTAGCGGTTGGCGGCAGACGCAAGCAAAAGTTGCCACATTATCCTAAGTTAGCCGCTACTCAGTTTGATTTGGTCTTTCTCGATCCCCCTCGTTATGCCAAGAGCGCCTTTGGTATCGTCGATTTAATCAATGATTATCAAGGTTTATTTAAGCCTGCATTATTAGCCACTAAAGTCGGGGGCACCATAGTTGCCTGCAATAATGTGGCAAAAGTTGATCGCCAAGACTGGTTTGCGAGTTTAGTTCGTTGCGTTGAGAAGCAAGGAAGAAGGGTAACATCCCATCAATGGCTGGATCCCCATGAGGATTTCCCGTCCTTTGATGATAATCATCCCCTTAAAATCGTGGCCTTGACCTTACATTGACCTTAAACATCCAATATTGACCTTTACCCCGTCTACTTCAGTTGTGGTTGTCATGGCCACCATTGAAGTGTCATCTCAAAACCGCTCAATTGTGCCGCCTGATATGAAAATTAGTCATCGTTTACAACAGTTAGACCGTCTTATCTGTGAACCTTATGATCATCTATGGGATTGTTGCTGTGATCATGGCTTACTCGGCATGTCGCTGCTTAAGCGCCAAGCGGCCGCGCAGATCCATTTTGTCGATTGCGCGGCGCCAATCATGGCCCAACTCACGGATAATTTACGGCGGTTTTTTCCTGAGGATCGTTCAGAGCATTGCGATAACAATCCCCTTGGCTCATCGTTGCCAAGGTGGCAAGTCCATTGTATGGATGTGGCAGAGATCCCTTTGGCGGATAATGCTAAGCACTTGGTGATTATTGCGGGTGTCGGCGGCGAGCTGTTGGTTGAGCTTGTTGAGGCGATTGTGGCACGCCAAGCGAGGCGTCAAGCAAACATCACGCTCGAATTTATTTTGTGTCCCGTTCATCACCATTATTATGTGCGCAGTGCCATGAGACGCTTAGGCTTACGGCTGCGAGCCGAAACGTGGCTCGAAGATAATGGTCGCTATTATGAAATTTTGCACTTGCTTTGGGTGAACGATAAGTCAGCCGCGGCGGACGTTTCTACCCATGCGCATACCGCTGTTGACGCAGCGGCAGGACAGATCAGTGCGGCAGGCATGCAGATGTGGCAAGGATTATCAATAGCGCAAAATCGCAGGGCGCAGCAGCATCTCCATACTATCATCGCCCATTACCAACGCATTCCTGAGCACAAATTGCCCCATAAGGCCCAGCTCCTCGCCGATTATCGGCAGGTGTTAGCGCTGCTCACTCAGCAGGCCCAATGCGAGTGCGACGTATAAATGCGACTGTGACGTCTAAATTCGATAGGACGTCTACATGCGAATAGGGCGTAAGCTTATATGACGGTGAGATAAATACATAAGAAATGGCTGAGCGCGCCACCTAGCACAAAGAGATGCCAAATCGCATGATTAAAGGGAATGCGTTTACCCGCATAAAAAATGACGCCCAATGTGTAAAATAACCCACCTAAAATCAATAGATTAAATCCAAGTTCACTCATGGCGGTTGTTAAATCACCAATCACGGTGACACATAACCAGCCCATCGCCAGATATAGCCCAATACTCAGTTTTTTAAATTTATGAATAAAAAGCGTTTTAAATAAAATACCGCCGATGGCTAAGGACCAAATCGCCGTGAGGATCACGGTCGATTGCATGCCTTGCAGGGTGATCAGCATTAGCGGAGTATAAGTGCCAGCGATAAGGCAGTAGATCGCACAATGATCGGCAATTTTGAGTTTATGCTTCCATTTGGTATTGCTCACGCCATGATATAGCGTTGAACATAAAAAAAGTACTATGATGCTTGCGCCATAAACAATAACACCTGTTAGTTGAATGCTATTAAGGTGGTCAGCCCCTTTCAAGAGCATCAGTACTAACGCCACTAGGCCTGCGATCACGCCTAAGCCATGGGATACGCTGTTGGCCATCTCTTCAGCTAAGCTATAACCACTGGTATTTACATAGTATTTTGTCAAGATTTGCGTTCCTCATTTGGGCTAAATCGCCCAGCTATCCCTCGGTAGCTGTTGCAGCGCAATCCGCCAAGGTCATTGATGAGCATGAGTCTACCAGCCACGAATTAAAAGTGCCACATTTAAGCTTACAGTTGTAAGCTTAATTTTGTGTGGAGAATGATTCGCTTGGTAAAGCTTGTGAGTGGTTGGCGAAAATAGCAGACCTCGCGGCTCAAGGCGCTGGGTTGGCTAAAGCTCTGTACTAAGCCCTGTACTTTGAGGCAAGGTTGATGAATAATTGCGCGGGTAGTTTATCGCCTAAGAGTCATCATCATGCAAATTTCATCTGGCTTGCAAGGGTTACACAATGCTCAGTCTGGATTAACTCAGGCAACGATT
>NZ_JBOFMC010000357.1:0-8925 GCF_051658185.1 Shewanella sp.
CGGTACATCGTTTAGCGCAATGGCTAATTTTTCTGCCGCAGGCTTCATTAAGGCACAGTGAGATGGCACGCTTACTGGCAGGGCCACCGCCATTTTGGCGCCAGATGCTTTACATGCTGCAGCAGCGCGTTCAACCGCGCCTTTTTGACCAGCAATCACCACTTGGCCAGGGCTATTAAAGTTGACCGGACTCACCACTTCGCCTTGCGCTGCTTCAGTACACGCATTGGCAATGCCGTCATTATCCAGACCGATAATCGCGTACATCGCACCAGTACCGGCAGGGACAGCTTGTTGCATCAATTGACCCCGTAATTCGACCAACTTAATCGCATCTTTAAAATCAATCACTCCAGCGCACACCAGGGCAGAATATTCTCCTAGGCTGTGACCCGCTAACATGGCAGGCATTGCTTTACCTGATGCCACATAGGCGCGCCAAATGGCAACACTTGCGGCTAACAAAGCAGGTTGAGTTTTGTCAGTTTCGTTTAAGGTTTCTACAGGACCGTTTTGCACTAACGCCCATAGGTCATACCCTAAAACGTCACTGGCCTCAGCAAAGGTTTGTCCAACGATGGGCTCTGCTGCAGCAAGTTCGGCTAACATGCCTAGCGCCTGTGAACCTTGTCCAGGGAATACAAAAGCTACATTTTCCATATCAAATTACCTATGGCGAACTTAATTTATTGAGCAATTACCCCTTATCTTGGAACATCAAACCAAGATAACAGTAATAAGCATTGAGTGATCTAACCACATTAAAAACGAACGAGAGCACTGCCCCACGCAAAGCCTGCACCAAAGGCTTCGAGCAATAATAATTGCCCCCGTTGAATACGACCATCGCGCACCGCTTCATCCAGTGCAATCGGCACTGACGCGGCAGAGGTGTTGCCATGTTTAGCCAGCGTTAAGACGACTTTATCTAAACTCATATTGAGTTTTTTGGCGGTGGCATTGATGATTCGGAAGTTAGCTTGATGTGGCACCAGCCAATCAATTTCTGACTTATCAATATTATTGATCCGCAAAGTTTCGGTCACGACATGGGATAGCTGTGTCACCGCCACTTTAAAGACATCGTTGCCTTTCATGGTCATAAAGCCCACCGCTTCTGAGGTTTCCCCCTGACGTGGCGGGAAGGCACACTTTAACAAGTCACCTTGACGACCATCGGCGTAAATATGGGTAGAGATAATTCCAGGCTCATCGGCGACGCCGATCACCGCAGCGCCTGCACCATCACCAAACAGAATAATGGTGGTACGATCTTCAGGCTCACATAAGCGTGACAACACATCGGCACCAATGACTAACACTTTTTTCGCCGCGCCATTCTTAACAAATTGATCCGCCACCGATAAGGCATACACAAACCCTGAACAGGCAGCGGCAATATCAAAGGCCGGAATCGTATGCACCCCAAGCATGGCTTGGATTTCACAGGCCGCAGCAGGAAATGCATTAGCCGCACTGGTGGTGCCACAAATGATCATGTCTAAATCGGTTGCTGCTATGCCCGCCATGTCAATGGCCTGTAATGCCGCTTGATAGCCCATAGTCGCAACGGTCTCATCGAGCGCCGCAATGCGGCGCTCTGAGATACCCGTACGTTCAACAATCCATTGGTCACTGGTTTCCACCATTTTTTCCAAATCTTGGTTGCTACGCACCTGCACCGGTAGATAGCTACCAGTTCCGAGAATTTTTGTATGCATAAGGAGGGATCAGCTAGTTATATCTAAAAGAATCGACTCTAAACGATCTTTTATCATTTCAGGGAGTCGACGTTGCGCTTCAGTCACTGCCAAACTAATTGCTTGTAAATAGGCAGTTTCATCCGCATTACCATGGCTTTTGACCACGATTCCGCGCAATCCTATCAGACTTGCGCCGTTATAGTGGTCGGGGTTCATCTGACAGAGAACCGCTTGAATACGTGGGGCGATGAGTTTTGCCAAAAAACGCACAAATAAACCTTGCGTGAGTCCGCGTTTTAATTGATGCACCAGTAACTTGGCAATGCCTTCCGAGGTCTTAAGGGTAATATTCCCCACAAAACCATCACAGACTATGACATCCACGTTACCAGAATAAATGTCATCGCCTTCAATAAAACCGGTGTAGTTGATCTTATCGGTGTGCTGCAGGATCTGTGCGGCCTGCTGCACTTGATCATTACCCTTTATCTCTTCGGTGCCGACATTGAGTAAAGCTACTTTAGGGCGGGATTTTTTCTCGACCGCCTCACAGAGCACAGAGCCCATCACCGCAAATTGAAATAACGTCTCGGAATCACAGGAAATATTCGCACCTAAATCGAGCAAATACACAGGTTTTTGATTCACAGAAGGTAAACAACTGACTAACGCGGGCCGATCGACACCGGGTAACGTCTTCAATAACACTTTAGCCATTGCCATCAACGCACCGGTATTACCGGCACTCACACAAGCGGCGGCACGTTCATCGCGCACTAATTCAATAGCCAAACGCATAGAGCTATTTTTACGGCTACGCAGCGCATGTATCGGCCTATCCGACATGCTTACCACTTCATCAGTGTGGAGCACTTCAACACGGGAAAGTAACGTAAACTCAGCTTGTTGCAGATAGACATCAATTTCAGTCTTCGCACCGACTAAAATGATTTTTAGAAAAGGATATAATTTTAGTGCCCGCAAGGCTGCAGGCACTGTGACGTGGGGGCCATGATCACCACCCATCGCATCTAACGCAAGCGTCAGACTCGTCATTAGGAAACCAACAAATTACTTGTTGATTACCTTTTTACCGCGATAGAAACCATCAGCAGTCACATTGTGACGTAAATGGATTTCACCGCTGGTAGCGTCAACAGACAGCTGAGCAGTGCTCAGTGCGTCATGTGAACGGCGCATACCGCGCTTTGAACGAGATTTTTTATTCTGTTGTACAGCCATTGGCCCTGTCTCCTAGATTACTTGCTCTTCAGTTTTTCTAACACTGCAAACGGATTTGGACGCTCCTCTTGAGCGGGTTCGATCTCGCCTACAACTATGTCTTTAGATCCCATATTACAATCAATTTCTTGATGCATTGGGATTATCGGCATAGCGACTATCAATTCATCTTCGATCAATTGATGCAGACGTACTTCGCCAATTTCATTGCACTCAATTGGGTCATACGCATCCGGGAGCTCATCGATTTCTGCCTTAGTCCGGCATGGACCGAAGCAAAACTCGACCGTAACCTCAGTGGTAAATAGCGTCATGCAACGTTGACATATCAGAGTGAGCTCCGTCACAGCCTTCCCTTTCAGGTAGACTATCCCCTGTAAATCCACGCCACATTCAATCGACACTGCCACATCGGAACAGTCGCCGGCACATAACTCATTTAATCTTTTCAATTGCTGCCCAGGCACAATCCCCTGATAAGTGAGGCGGCTTGAGGCGGCGCGAATGGGATCAATTGAAACCGGTATCTTTACTGTTTGCATAAGGCGCGCATATTATAGTTTGAAAACGCTAGAGTCAAAGAAAAATTTCTAACTTAAGTCCCAGTGAGCAACTTAAGCACTTCTCCAGCCCCAACATTGAAATTAACGGAAGCGAAATTTTACCCAAGCAAGCGCGGGCATACAAGCATAAGCCACCGAAAATAGCGTCATTCACCGAAAAGCCCTCAGAAAAGAGGAAAACCTTGCACTTTTTGAGCAAGATTAGCGACAATGACATTCATTTACGCGACGGATCTTGCGCATGCCGCCCTCATTAGTATTAGCCTCAACCTCTGTTTATCGCCAAGCATTACTACAAAAACTGGGATTAGCCTTTGAATGCTGCGATCCTCAGATTGATGAAACCCCTAATTTGCACGAATCGGCCGAAGCGTTAGTGCTGCGCCTCGCCAAAGCCAAAGCGCTGGCTGGCGCGCAGCATTATCCTGCAAGCCTCATTATTGGTTCTGATCAAGTGGCCGTCATTGATGGGCAGATCATCGGTAAACCCTTAAATGCGGCCAACGCCACTTTACAGCTGCGCCAAGCATCGGGTAAAGCAATTACCTTTTATACAGGCCTAGCCCTTTATAATGCTAGCACGGGCGTCATGAACGCGGCCGTTGAGCCCTTTACGGTTCATTTTAGGCAACTAACCCCCCGACAAATTGCTGCCTATATAGCCATAGAGCAACCCTTTTACTGTGCAGGCAGCTTTAAAAGTGAAGGGCTTGGGATCGCGCTGTTTAATCGACTTGAGGGCCGAGATCCCAATACGTTAGTGGGACTCCCCTTAATGTTGCTCACTGAAATGTTACTCACCCAAGGGGTAGACGTATTGAGTGAGAATGGGGTGCAGTAAGCACAATATATTGATATGTCTAATTAAGATTTTGATGTTTAAGCTTGAGGTTTCCATAAAGATGTCCCCCTTCGCGCCGCAACAATCCGGTTTACGTTTAACCAAGTGCTGACGCGGCGTTATCCTTAACCTAAATCCCTAAGCTAAGGCTAAAGGCTTGGCATGAACATCAAAGCGATTGTCTTAAAAAATTGATCGCGATATCGAGAGATAACACCTTAATCTTGGGGTTAGACAGTTTGAGCCATGTTCTACGAGTCGTAGACTGCTCGTAGAGCATGGCGCAACGTGCTATTTAGGCAAAATATACGTCAGTAATAATACTCTGGTATATAACATTAAACCGGCACAGAAAAGTCACTGCAACATCAACAGCTGCGAGCATCAAACGCGTTTAAGCTTACTCAGTACCCGCGACAAATTGTCATCTAAAGGGGCAGATACACGCATCACGTGCTCATTTTCTGGATGAATAAACATCAACTCCGCCGCATGTAAAAATAACCGTTCAAGGCCAATTGAACGCATACTGTCATCAAATGCTTGTTCACTATACTTTTCGTCACAGGCTATAGGATGACCGGCATATTGACAATGAACGCGGATTTGGTGAGTGCGACCTGTCACAGGACTTGCCTGAACTAAAGTGCAACCTTGATAACGCTGCACAATTTTAAAGCGAGTTTCAGAAGGCTTACCTTCAGCACTGACTCGCACGATACGCTCACCGGATTTTAGGGTGATCTTCAATAAAGGCTGTTTAACCACTTTATCCTGAGCAGACCATTCGCCTTTCACTAACGCCAAATAATCCTTTTGCATCTTTTTATGCCGCAATTGATCGTGCAGGTGTTTTAGGGCGCTGCGTTTTTTAGCGACCAACAATACACCTGAAGTATCTTTATCGAGGCGATGCACCAATTCTAAAAACTTTTGCTGCGGCCTTAATGAACGTAACGCCTCAATCACACCATAATCAACACCGCTACCACCATGCACCGCAATACCCGCAGGTTTATTGAGTACAATCAGATGATTGTCCTCGTGTAAAATACGGCCTTCTAGTTGCGATACCTTCGTTAAATTGGCTGATGGCGCCGTACGATTATCGGGCTCAGCCACTCTAACGGGTGGGATGCGCACGATGTCACCTATCTGCAATTTATACTCAGGTTTGATACGTTTCTTATTGACCCTGACCTCGCCCTTACGAACGATACGATAAATCATACTTTTAGGTACGCCCTTTAGGGCCGTCATTAAAAAGTTGTCAATTCGCTGCTCAAAATGATCCTCATCAATAGTGATCAATTGAACCTGCTGCGGTGGAGTGGATACTGTATTCATGATGCGCCATCTAACTAAAACGGCCGCCATTGTACAACAACTGAGAAGAATTGTGCCTTTCCATTGCTGAATTTTTTGATTATTGCTATATTCCACCAGCGATTTGGGATAAGCCGTGAATAAAGTGTTCACAAGCTCCCAATCCCAAGCGAAAAGATTCAGGGATAAAAAAACATTTTCTTGATAGCAACTCATTGATTTGCAAATCGTATACTGAGTAAAAATACCACAAATGCGTTTTTTACGATTAAATCGAGAATGTGACCTTGTTTTAACGAGGTTTTCCTAGAACTTTTCTCCCGATTTCGAAACATATTTTAACTTGTCGTCAGACAAACCGATTCGACCTCGGCATTACCGGAACGAAACTAAAGAATTTATGGGGTTGGTTGATGTTTTACAACGAATTCCTTGTTTTTGTAATCATTAAAAAATAAGCCATAAATAGGATGCGACACGCAGCGACTGCGTCTAACAGTAATGCGCACCTTGCCTAGCCACACCAGCCGAGAGGCTCAGTAGACCACCGCTAGGCCCGTAATGCAGCGAAACGTGATGTTTGATGACCTCAATTTAAAGAAGAATGACGTCATCATGAAACGTATGTTAATCAATGCAACTCAATCAGAAGAGTTGCGTGTTGCCCTCGTTGATGGGCAACAACTGTATGATCTTGACATTGAAAGTCCAGGTCACGAACAAAAAAAATCTAATATTTACAAAGGTAAAATTACCCGCGTAGAACCCTCGTTAGAAGCGGCTTTCGTCGATTATGGCGCAGATCGTCACGGCTTTTTACCCCTCAAAGAAATTGCCCGCGAATACTTTCCTAAAGGCTATTCCTTCCAAGGTCGCCCGAATATCAAAGAAGTGGTCAGTGAAGGCCAAGAAGTCATTGTGCAAATTGATAAAGAAGAACGTGGCAATAAAGGCGCCGCATTAACCACCTTTATCAGTTTAGCGGGCTCCTATTTAGTGTTGATGCCTAACAATCCCAGAGCTGGCGGGATCTCACGTCGGATTGAGGGAGATGAGCGTACTGAGTTAAAAGAAGCCATGGCGGATTTAGAAGTCCCTGCGGGTATGGGGCTTATCGTGCGCACCGCTGGCGTTGGTAAAGAATCCTCCGAATTAAAGTGGGATTTAAAAGTACTACAACACCATTGGGCCGCCATCACCGAAGCGGCACAAACCAAAGGCGCACCTTTCCTCATTCATCAAGAAAGCAATGTGATCGTGCGCGCGATTCGCGACTACCTCCGCCGCGATGTGGGTGAAATCTTAATCGACCACCCGCGCATCTATGAAGAAGCGAAGCAACATATCGCCCTCGTGCGCCCGGATTTTGTGGAACGCGTTAAGCTCTATGAAGCAGAAGTGCCTCTCTTTACCCATTTCCAAATCGAATCACAAATTGAATCAGCCTTCCAACGGGAAGTCCGTCTGCCTTCTGGCGGCTCCATTGTTATCGATCCAACAGAAGCCTTAACGTCTATTGATATCAACTCTGCCCGCGCCACCAAAGGCGGTGATATCGAAGAAACCGCATTAAACACCAACCTTGAAGCTGCCGATGAAATTGCCCGCCAATTACGTCTACGTGACTTAGGTGGTTTAGTGGTAATTGACTTTATCGATATGACGCCTGTGCGCCATCAACGTGAAGTTGAAAACCGCTTACGAGATGCCGTGCACCACGATCGCGCCCGAGTACAATTAGGCCGTATTTCACGCTTTGGCTTGATGGAGATGTCACGCCAGCGTTTACGTCCGTCATTGGAAGAATCCGCTGCCCATATCTGCCCTCGCTGCCATGGCCAAGGCACTATCCGCAGTACTGAATCTTTAGCGCTGTCGATTCTGCGTTTGATGGAAGAAGAAGCCATCAAAGAAAACACCTCACAAATCGAAGCGATCGTCCCGGTCGATGTGGCAGCCTTCCTGCTCAACGAAAAACGTAAAGCCATTCGCATCACCGAACAACGTCATGATGTTGAAGTGTATGTGATTCCTGATTCACACATGATGACGCCTGATTACCGCGTGATCCGTCATCGTAATGATGATGAAATCACCGAATCTAGCTATAAGCGTATTGAACAACCAGAAGCCAAACTGTACGAGCCACGTAAATTGGAACGCACAGCCGCCCCCGTGCCGGCATTAAAAGGTTTTGCCGCGCCACAAAAAGTGGAACAAGCCCCTACGCCAACAGCAAAAGCGCCTAGCCCACAACCTGGTTTATTTAGCAAACTCCTTGGTGCCATCAGCGCACTGTTTAGTTCAGCGGAAAAACCAGCCAGCGCCACAACCTCTCAAGCCGCGACTGCCGATGCCAATACAACCAATGCCCATCGCCGCAATCGTCGCAATGATCCGCGTCGTGCTCGTAATGGCCAAGATGCTGAAAAAGCCAAAGACGGCAATCGTGAACAGCGTAACCGTAATAGCAAAAAAGTAGCCGAAACCAGCGCGCCAGAGCGGCCAGTTCGTGAAAGAGAAGACTCCGCTAAACGTCCAGCAAAAGCCGAACCGAAGCCACGAGTGCAAACGCCGAAAGAAGTGGTGGTAGACCTTCAAGAGGATGCACCAAAACAAGAAGTTGCACGCGAGCGTCGCCAGCGCCGTAATATGCGCCGCAAGGTACGTATTGTTAACACCGAGAGCGCGAGTGAGCCTCAACTGCAAGAAGAGGCGATTTTAGCGCAAGTCGCGGCCGTGAATGCCGCCGCAGCGACTGCCGCCCCTGTTGCAGCAGTGCCTACAACCGCCGTTGTCGCCAATCCGACAGAAGCAGCAACAACTGCAGCTGACGTCCCTGCTGAAACCAAAGCACCACGACCGCGTCGTCAGCCTCGCAAGGAGCATGCACCTGCAACTGAACCAGCTGATGCCACAGCCCATAATGCCAGCGCCGACACAACAAGTACGCCAGTCGTCAAGCATGAGTCTGTCGAACCGAGCGCTGCCGCGACTGTTCAGGAACTCAAGGTCGATAGCACTACCGCGGTTGAGAGTGCAGTATCTGAGAGCAGCGTTGAGCCAACTGAGGCTGACGATAAAGCCAAGCGCGAATCTCGCGAAGGTCAGCGCCGTAGCCGCCGTAGCCCAAGGCATTTACGTGCAGCCGGTCAACGTCGCCGCCGCGATGAAGATGAGCAAGGAACTTCTGCGCCAGCCCAATTCATTCCCAATGATGAATTAGGAGCCGATCAACAGTATCCAAGCG
>NZ_JBOFMC010000358.1:0-2691 GCF_051658185.1 Shewanella sp.
CAACCGTGCCAAGCATCACCACTGATCTGCAGCAGCTGTTAGAGGATGAATTTCAAGTATTGTTTTTTCAGGTGGCGGGCCTGACATTGGCTGTCCCGTTGGTCAGTTTAGGCGGCATCGTAAAAATAGAGCGCATCAATCATATTATCGGGCGCCCGAGCTGGTTTTTTGGCGTGCAAACCTATCGTGAACAACAGCTCAATATCGTTGATACCGGCGCTTGGGTGATGCCAGAAAAATACACCGACGAACTAAAACAAACAGTAAATTATCAATATGTTGTATTATTAGCCGGCAGCAATTGGGGATTAACTTGTGAGTCTTTAGTCAATGCTGTAAAAATCAATAAAACGCAAGTAAACTGGCGCAGTAAAGCGGGTAAACGCCCCTGGTTAGCTGGCGTAGTGAAACAACAAATGTGTGGGATTTTGCACGTACAAGCCTTGGTTGACATGCTTGATGCGGGTTTAGGTTGTCAGGACTCAATAAATTGAGGTTAACATGAAAGATTCAAGAAATGTCGCAGCAACAGCTGCAAGTAAAGATGATGTTGTATTACAGTGGGTTACCTTCAAGCTGGACAACGAAACCTATGGCATCAACGTCATGCAAGTACAGGAAGTGTTACGTTATACCGAAATCGCTCCAGTGCCAGGTGCTCCTTATTATGTATTAGGGATCATTAATTTACGTGGCAATGTGGTGACGGTTATCGATACCCGCGCCCGGTTTGGTTTGCCCTCTGCAGAGGTGGATGACGCTACGCGTATCGTTATCATTGAAGCGGAAAAACAGGTCATAGGTATTCTCGTCGATAGCGTCGCTGAAGTGGTTTATCTGCGCCGCAGTGAAATTGATAATGCGCCCAATGTGGGGACAGAGGAAAGCGCCAAATTTATTCAAGGCGTGTGTAACCGCGACAATGAATTGTTGATTTTGGTTGACCTCGATAAGTTATTATCCGATGAAGAATGGACCGAGCTCTCCCAGCTATAAGTTGAGTTAACTCATTGCGCCGTACAATAAATACAGACATTAACGTCGGCGCAATCGTTTGATTAAATTCAGCAATAAGAGCGCGGCAAGTTGTGATGATTTGGCTACCGATAATCAATAAGCATAAGGATTTTTAATGGGCGATGAATTTTTGATCGCAGCGTTAGTGTATGTCATTGCATGCTTAGGTTTAGTGCTGTATTTGCAAAAGCAGTTGAGTAAATTACGTAACAAAGTCGAAGCGTTGACCGTCTTAGTTAAGGAAGGGGATCGTCAACGAGAATCCTTTAAGCGGGAATTGCAAGAGCTGCGCAGTGGTACGATAGGCGTGGGACGGCGGGTGATCGAGCTTGAAAAGCGTTTGCAACAGCAATCGGAACGTATTGAAGAGTCTACGATGCAAGATCCTCAAGCCAAACTCTATACCAGAGCAATGAAAATGGTCAGCCTTGGTGCGGGGGTGGACGAGCTGATTAAAGAGTGCGAACTGCCCAAAGCAGAAGCCGAATTGCTTATCCGTTTGCACCGTAAATAGCCCGCGCAGCAGTCGTTTTAGGTTCTAGATGCTAGAACCTAGAACCTAGAACCTAAAATCTAGAACCTAGCTAACGCGCTGACTTTTTACGTTGAGTGTGGATTAGGCCTTTGCCACAATTTTTTGGTGCATGTTATTCCACTGTTCAGGAAACTTGCCGTCGAGCATGTAGACAAACGCAATCAGCTCCGCTATCAGCAGGTAGAGTTCTTTGGGTATTTCCTCCCCTAATTCTAATAGCCGTAAAAAATCGCTGAGGTGAGGATCTTGATGGATATGCACTCCTGACGCCTTTGCCAGCGCGATAATCTCTTCAGCAACTAATCCCTCGCCGGTGGCGACAATTTTGGGGGCATTTTTGCCGTCATAACTCAGTGCAACCGCTTGTTTTACTTTAGACTCTTCATTCATCTTGTTCGCCTTCAGAGGGATTATGCCTTGGTTTTGACGAGGAAATGATCCCCAGGCAGTAAGGTCGCAGGCACTGGCGCGATGAGCGTCGAGAGCTCGCCCGGGGTAAAGCCTAGCTGCCCAAGTTTTTGACCTAATGGAGTCAGAAATGTCTCGACTCTGCTTAATAGCTGTTGGTTGTTACCCTTAAATTCAATATCGAGGGTTTGTTGATGGCAACGGGCTGAAATCAACAATGGCCCTTGGGTTAAATTAAACTTTAACTGTAAATGCCAACCCGGTAATTTTTGTGGATCATCGCTTCCATTCTCAGGTTGAAATTTACCCTCAAGCTGCTCATGGCGCTGATCCATACTGTAGGGCAGGGCAAAAAACCAGGTTAAATTGCCATTATCAGCACTGGCCTGTTGATAGAGTTGTAAGTTTGATGCGAGCTGCCCCATGCTCTCTAGTCCACCCGCTTTGCTCATCTGGCTCAATTGATGGGCGCTTAAACCGACTTTCCGCTGCAATTGTTCGAGGTAGTTAGCCAGCCTTTGGCTGATAGCTTGATGGGTACTGGCCGCTTTAAAACCAAGCAAGAGTTGGAACAACGAGGTAATCGCACTGGCATTCATTAATAATGACGATGACTGCAGTGGTGAGGAGGCAAGATTTAGGGTTGCTAACCCTAATATGTCCTCTTTAAGGCTTTGCGGATCGGTCAGTTGGCTCAAGGGCTGCGGGCTAAGGTGCGGCAGCTGTTTTAA
>NZ_JBOFMC010000359.1:0-16722 GCF_051658185.1 Shewanella sp.
TAAGATGCGTTTTGGCATGTCAGAAGGCATGGTATTAGCCGCTGGCCCTGGTGGCAGCGATTTGTGGATTTTAGAACCCCATGAAGGCGCACAGCCTGGTATGCGAGTAAAATAATACCCTCGCAATCCCCTTAACTAATCCCCTTAAATAAGTAAGGCCGCTGTTGCGGCCTTACTTATTTGGGTAACGATATCATTATACAGCTTAGCCCTGCAGATGAGTGGTTCGGTAAGGCCAAATTGATTGCCAAACACCGACTGAGCACACGCCGTAAGTTGGTCAAACTGCCCGGTAATTGACAGCAATAACGCGCTTTACACTGGATTGGCAATATCAATAAAGTGGTGCTCAAGCGCAAACTCTCGAGCCAAATGGCGACCTAAGGCCTGGATCCCAAACCGCTCAGTGGCATGATGGCCGGCGGCATAATAGTGGATCCCCTGCTCAATCGCACTATGAAAGGTACGCTCGGACACTTCGCCACTAATAAAGGCATCAACCCCCAAATTGGCCGCGATATCAATATAATCTTGCGCTCCGCCGCTGCACCAAGCTAATTCTTGAATTGGCGCATGGCCATCGCCGATATGCAGTGGGGCTCTGCCTAACGCCCGTTCAAGCACGCCACTAAACTCCCTCGCACTCATGGGCAGATCCAATTTACCGCGCCATAATAAGCCCTGAGCCACTTCCTCAACGGCTTCTGGGTTGAGGATCTCAAGCTGTCTTGCCAAAGTAGCATTATTCCCAAGCATTGGGTGGGCATCTAAGGGTAAATGGTAACCAAATAGACTGATATTGTGAGTGAGCAGCGCCTTAATCCGCCGCTGTTTCATCCCAGTGATCACCTCCGGCTCATTTTTCCAAAAAAAACCGTGGTGCACGATAATCGCATCGGCATTTAAGCGGATCGCCTCATCAATCAAGGCTTGGCAAGCACTGACCCCCGTCACTATGATCTTGATGTTGTCCTTGCCCTCGACCTGCAAACCATTCGGAGCGTAATCTTTAAAGGCCGATACGTTCAAAAAGTCGGCTAAATATTGAGCAAGTTCTGTTCGAGTCATTCCTGCACCGTTAAATTGTTTTAGTTTTAGATTGAGATAATGAGATTAATACAACTTATTAGCGCGCAATATCGACGCGCACACTGCCTTGCAGGTACACCACCCGCACCCGATCTCCAGCAGTAAATACCATACCAGGATCGTAATCTTGGATAACCATCACTTGGCTACCATCTTCTTGGTTGATCATCAATTCCACCAAGGTTAACGCTTGCACTTGTGTACTACTGCCATAACGATTGCCAACACCCGCACCAAGAAGCGCCCCCAATACCGTCGCAATATCTTGACCCGAGCCGCTGCCAAATTGATGGCCGATCACGCCACCAACCAAAGCCCCGCCAAAGGTTTTCCAACCCTGATTTCGATCTTCAATCAGCTGTGTTTCGGTAATATTGCGCACTGAGGAAATATCACCATAAAGCACTTTTTCCACGGGCACCGCCTGATCCCGATCATAACCGCTATGCACGGGGGCAATGAAAAAAGCGCAAATCAACATAAAGCTCGCTAGACTAGGTTTCCACATATCTGAATTTCCGCTAACTTATTAAGAAGGTTAATCACTGAATCATACGCAATTGTGAAGTCACTGTCTTTTCTCGATCACCCATTGGCCGCATTCCCCCCACCCGACCAAGCCCTCACTGAACCTAATGGGCTGCTGGCTGTCGGCGGCGACTTACGCCCAGAGCGTTTACTCTCTGCTTATTATAATGGCATTTTTCCATGGTTTAACTCAGATGATCCGATTCTTTGGTGGTCACCGGATCCCCGCGCCATTTTTTTACCGAAACAGATTAAAATAAGCAGCAGTTTACGCAAATATCTTAAAAAGCAACCATGGCGTTACACCGTTAATCACGCTTTTAGCGATGTCATGGCAGGCTGCGCGCTCCCTCGGCAAAAGCAAGCAGGCACTTGGATTAGCCAGGACATTCAAACGGCTTACCAGAAACTACATCAACAAGGCTACGCCCATTCTGTCGAAGTTTGGCATGGTAAGCAACTCATCGGCGGGCTCTATGGTATAGCGCTTGGCCAAGTATTTTGTGGGGAGTCCATGTTCCACCGCCACACGAATGCCTCTAAGGCGGCGATGGCCGTATTACAGCAGCATTTATTGACCATGGGCTTTGCGTTAATTGACGCCCAAGTAATGAACCCACACCTTGAAAGCCTAGGCGCACAAGCCATTAAACGCACCGATTTTCTTCAATTACTGCACCTATATCGTGATCAAGATGTGCAAGCTAATGCTTGGCTCCCTAGTGAGGTGTCCCTTGAGCTCCCGTAATCAACATCAATCAATTGCGATTGGCATCAGCCAACCATTTCCCTGCAGTTACCTTGAAGATCAACAGGAACAATTGTTAGTCATTCAAGAAGAGCGCATCGATGCGAGATTATTTGAACGTTTATTAACTGTCGGGTTTCGGCGCAGTGGTGCGGCGATTTACAAACCCCGCTGCCCTCGCTGCAGCGCCTGCCAACCTATCCGTATTCCCGTAAAGCAATTTACTCCCTCAAAACGACAAAAACGTACCTTAGCTCATAATCGCGATTTAACCTGGCGCATCACCTCAACTCAAACCGCTGAGCAATACGCACTCTACGAGCGTTATATCAAGCAGCGTCACAGGGATGGTCCCATGTATCCCCCCAGCCGTGAACAATACCAGCAGTTTTTATTTTGCCACTGGTTACCCCCTTCTTTTATTGAAGTCTATCAAGGTAATAAGCTATTAGCCGTTGCCGTTACGGATCGTTTACCCAATAGTCTGTCGGCCATTTACAGTTATTTTGATCCCGATGAAAGCCATCGCTCCCTTGGTGCTTTATTGATCTTGCTGCAATGCCGCTTAGCAAAATTACAAGAGAAAGAATTCCTTTATCTCGGATATCAGATAGATGCAAATCGCAAAATGTCCTATAAGCGTTTATATCGCCCTTATCAAATATTAACCCCCCATGGCTGGGAGTATTGCCAAGTTTGCGAATGACTTCCCCTTTACAGCGGGGGGAATTTGGGGCATGATACGCCCGTTTTTTATATTCGAAGGCTAATGGGATAATTAATTAATGGCGAAAGAAGACAACATTGAAATGCAAGGCACTATCCTTGAAACCTTGCCAAACACAATGTTTCGTGTAGAGCTTGAAAATGGTCATGTGGTGATAGCCCACATTTCAGGCAAAATGCGCAAAAACTACATCCGGATCCTCACTGGTGACAAAGTGACTGTCCAGTTGACTCCTTATGATCTGACCAAAGGTCGTATTGTCTTCCGCGCGCGCTAATATAGCCTCTTATAGCTAAAAACCCGGTAAGTCCGGGTTTTTTTGTTTGCGAAAGATAAAAAAATGGCTGCAATTGCAGCCATTTTTATCTTCTATATTTTACTCAGTCACGCCAAGGTGTAATGGCTAAGCTTTGCTACTGACCTTAGCATGTTGTTCAGTACGGATCACTATTTCACCTTCATTAACATCAACATACGCAACACCGCCTGACTCTAACGCACCAAATAAGATCTCATCAGCCAATGGCCGTTTGATCAATTCGGTGACAACCCTCGCCATTGGCCGCGCGCCCATATTTTTGTCATAACCTTTCTCAGCTAATAACGTTCTGGCTTCATCACTGACTTCCAAGGTCACGTGTTTCGCATCCAATTGAGCCTGTAATTCCACCAAGAATTTGTCGACGACTTTAGCAATAATCGTCATATCTAAATGATTAAACCAAACAATGGAATCGAGGCGATTACGAAACTCTGGCGAAAAAACCCGATTAATTTCCGATAAAGCGTCTTGGCTATGATCTTGCTGGGTAAAGCCAATTGACTTGCGAATGGTCTCCTGCACCCCCGCGTTAGTGGTCATCACTAAGGTAACATGCCTAAAATCAGCCTTACGGCCGTTATTGTCGGTCAAGGTGCCATGATCCATCACCTGCAATAGCAAGTTGTAAACATCACGGTGCGCTTTTTCAATTTCATCCAACAATACCACGCAGTGGGGGTTTTTAATCACCGCATCGGTCAACAAGCCACCTTGGTCATAGCCCACATAGCCGGGAGGGGCACCAATTAAACGTGAAACGGTATGGCTTTCCATGTACTCAGACATATCAAACCGCACCAACTTCATCCCCAAACAATTTGCTAATTGTTGCGTAACCTCTGTCTTACCCACCCCAGTAGGGCCGGCAAACAAAAAGCTGCCTACCGGTTTTTTATCTGCGCCTAAGCCACTACGGGATAATCTTATCGCTGCACTTAAACTCTCAATGGCTTTATCTTGACCAAAAACCACCATTTTTAGATTGCGCTCAAGATTACGCAGCAAATCCTTGTCGGTGGCTGATACGGATTTTTCGGGTATGCGCGCCATTTTAGCCACAATCGCCTCAATTTCAGCTTGGCCAATGGTTTTTTTGCGCTTACTCGAAGGTAACATCGCCATGCGTGCCCCCGCCTCATCAATCACATCAATGGCTTTATCGGGTAAATGCCTATCATTGATGTGTTTAGCGGATAATACCGCAGCACTACTGATCGCAGCCTGGGTATATCGTACTCCATGATATTCTTCATATTTGGATTTAAGCCCCATCAAAATCTTAGTGGTTTCTTCAACCGAGGGCTCATTAATGTCCACTTTTTGGAAACGACGGGCAAGCGCTCGATCTTTTTCAAAAATACTTTGATATTCCTGAAACGTCGTCGAGCCCATACAACGCAAATTACCGCTAGATAACAGCGGTTTTAATAGATTGGAGGCATCCATGACTCCGCCAGAGGCCGCTCCTGCACCAATAATGGTATGGATTTCATCAATAAACAAAATGGCATGCTTATCGTTAGCCAGCTCTTTTAACAGGCTTTTAAAGCGCTTTTCAAAATCACCACGATATTTGGTGCCAGCAAGTAACGCCCCTAAATCAAGGGAGTACACTGTCGCCTGTGCCATCACCTCAGGCACTTGGTGATTAACAATTCGATAAGCAAGGCCTTCTGCTATGGCGGTTTTACCCACTCCGGCCTCACCCACTAACAACGGATTATTTTTACGGCGACGACAAAGCGTTTGAATGGCACGCTCAATTTCTGCCTCGCGCCCAATCAGCGGATCAATTCCGCCTTGTTTCGCTAGCTGATTTAAATTCGCGGCAAACTGCGACAGCATACTGCGCTCATCACTCCCTTCGGTGTGTTCTTCAGCGCGCTCTTCATTAGAGGACTCTGCATCCTCATTTTTAGCAAAACCATGGGAAATAAAATTAACCACATCTAAGCGGGTAATATCATAACGGCGCAGCAGATACACGGCTTGTGATTCCTGCTCACTGAAAATCGCCACGAGCACATTTGCCCCCGTCACCTCATTGCGCCCAGATGACTGCACATGAAAAACGGCACGTTGTAATACCCGTTGAAACCCTAACGTTGGCTGAGTTTCTTTATCATCAATATCAGCAATGATAGGGGTGGTTTGTTGGATAAAGCTGGCCACTTCATCTTTTAGTTTATTAAGATCGGCACCGCAGGCAATGAGGGCTTCCTGAGCCGCTGGATTATCGATTAAGGCGAGTAATAAATGTTCAACCGTCATGTACTCGTGACGTGCATCTCTGGCTTGCTGAAACGCCAAGTTTAAGGTGACTTCCAGATCTTTGTTCAGCATAAGCACCCCCAAAATTAACAACGAACTACAGGATAAGGCGCGTTTAAGCCTTCTCTAAGGAACACAGTAACGGATGTTGGTTTTGTCTTGCAAATTGATTTACTTGTATCACTTTCGTTTCGGCAATACCAAACGGAAAAATGCCACAGATCCCCTTTCCTTGATGATGTATGGTTAACATGATGTCCGTCGCTTCTGGTTCATTTTTACCAAAAAAGACTTGTAACACTTCAATCACAAAATCCATGGGGGTGTAATCATCATTATTGAGGATCACCTTGTACATAGAGGGAGGCAAAAGTTCTGAATCAACATGCTCCGCTACGTGTTCAACATTTCCAATCTTACTCATTTTCTAATACTAGCCTCTCGTATTGGCCACTTCCAATTGATACATTGAAATTAATCAATTGTTACCTCTTTGTTAATTTTAACTTGACTTCCGCTTTTTCTCCTTACATTCTGTAGTTCAGATGGGGTTATCCCCGTCTACACAGGTTTTACTATCTTACTGGTAAGTAGACAACAGAAGGAAGTGGAAGTATGGCAAGCGGAACTGTTAAATGGTTCAACAACGCCAAAGGATTCGGGTTTATTTGCCCTGATCAAGGTGGCGAGGACGTTTTTGCGCACTATTCTACCATTGAAATGGAAGGCTATAGAACTCTAAAAGCAGGCCAACCGGTTCAATTTGAAGTAGAACAAGGGCCAAAAGGAATGCATGCTTCAGCCATTTCACCGACAAAATAATGTCCGGTGAGGCCAATGATCAAAAAGGCAGGGACATGTCCCTGCCTTTTTATTGGTGCACGATTTGCAATGGCGCACCAATAAAAAGAGCCTGGGACGCAGGCTCTATTGGTTAACACACTGCACGGATGACAATGCTAAGCGTTTAACAGTCTGTTCAGGGTTTGACTTGGACGCATCGCTTGCTCAGCTTTGGTGGCATCGAGACGATAGTAACCCCCTAAGTCAACCGCAGTTCCCTGCGCATGATTCAACTCCGCCACAATCACGGATTCATTCGCCGCTAATGCCTCCGCCAAGGGGATGAAATGAGCCTGCAATTGTTCATCTTTCGTTTGCCCGGCAAGGGCTTTAGCCCAGTACAAGGCTAAATAGAAGTGACTACCACGGTTATCTAACTCACCCACTCTTCTTGATGGCGATTTATTGCTATCTAAAAATTGCCCAATCGCTTGATCTAACGTATCGGCTAACACTTGAGCTTTAGGATTGCTTTCAGTTTGGCTTAAATGTTCCAATGAGGCCCCAAGGGCTAAAAATTCACCCAATGAATCCCAGCGTAAGTGCCCTTCTTTTTCAAGTTGCTGCACATGCTTTGGCGCACTACCGCCTGCCCCCGTTTCAAATAGGCCGCCACCGTTCATCAAAGGAACAATTGAGAGCATTTTGGCACTGGTGCCAAGCTCAAGGATAGGGAACAAGTCTGTGAGGTAATCGCGTAGCACGTTACCCGTCACTGAAATGGTATCTTTGCCTTCTTTGATCCGAGCCAATGAGAAACGTGTCGCTTCTTCAGGAGACAGGATGCTGATCTCTAAGCCTTGCGTATCATGCTCTGGCAAATACTGCTGCACTTTAGCAATAATTTGGGCATCGTGAGCACGTTTGCTATCTAACCAAAATACCGCTGGAGTATTGCTTAACCGGGCACGGCGCACCGCCAGTTTAACCCAATCGCGAATAGGGGCATCTTTTACCTGACACATTCTCCAAATATCCCCCGCTTCAACCTGATGACTCATCAATACCTTACCGCTAGCATCGACTACGGACACCACGCCATCGGCAGGAATTTCGAAGGTTTTATCATGGCTACCGTATTCTTCCGCTTTTTGCGCCATCAAACCAACATTGGGCACACTGCCCATGGTTTTAGGATCAAAGGCACCATGCTCTTTACAAAACGCGATGGTTTCTTGATATACACCGGCATAGCAGCGATCTGGGATCAAGGCTTTAGTATCGTGTAATTGTCCATCTGGCCCCCACATTTGCCCTGATGAACGAATAGCTGCAGGCATGGAAGCATCGATAATAATGTCACTTGGCACATGGAGATTGGTAATGCCTTTATCAGAGTCAACCATTGCAATGGCAGGACGCTCGGCATATACAGCAGCAATATCGGCTTCAATTTGGGCACGCATCTGGTCCGGTAACTGAGCAATTTTGGCATACACATCACCAAAGCCGTTATTCACATCCACCCCGAGTTCCGCAAATAACGAGGCATGTTTCGCAAATACCGGTTGGAAAAACACCTTCACTGCATGACCAAACATAATAGGATCAGATACTTTCATCATTGTGGCTTTAAGGTGCAAAGATAACAGCACATTTTCAGCCTTTGCATTGGCCATTTCGCGTTCAAAAAAGCTAACGAGAGCCTTTTTGCTCATGACCGCTGCGTCAATAATTTCTCCCGCCAGCAATTTAAGCCCGGATTTAAGCACGACTGCTTGACCACTTTTTGGGGTGAGCACGATATTCACACTGGTAGCTTCGCCCAAGGTTAAGGATTGTTCACTACCGTAAAAATCCCCCTCGGTCATATGGGCCACATGAGACTGAGAGTCTTTGGTCCATTTACCCATAGAGTGCGGGTTTTTCTTTGCAAAGTTTTTCACCGATAACGGCGCACGACGATCGGAATTACCTTCACGCAGGACTGGGTTTACCGCACTGCCCTTGATTTTGTCGTAACGGGCTTTAATCGATTGTTCAGCATCGGTTTTAGGTTCGTCAGGGTAATTAGGAATGTCATAACCCTTTTGTTGCAACTCTAAAATGCAGGCCTTTAATTGGGGAATAGATGCGCTAATGTTAGGTAACTTAATGATATTGGCAGAGGGAAGATTAGCCAGCTCGCCCAACTCAGCTAAATGATCGGCGATTTTTTGGTTGTCGGTCAGTTTTTCTGGAAAATTGGCAATGATACGACCAGATAACGAAATATCACGGGTTTCAACAGTCACCCCCGCGGCATTGGTAAAGGTTCGGATAATCGGTAATAAAGAAAGGGTAGCTAATGCTGGGGCTTCGTCTGTTTCAGTGTAAATAATTGTTGATGGGTTATCTTTCATGTTACATCCTACATTATTGTAAAATTTAAATTTTTTATAATAATTTTATAGCATGGCAAACACCGCTTAGCACGCTGAAATAATCAATTAAGGCAATCGGTTACACCTCAACAGACGATTTACTTCGGGTCACTCGGCCATTCGCCTCCGCCAATGGGGTAAAACGATTCATTAAAATCTAATAAACAAATAGGCGCAGATCACATTTTTGCGCCGACATCATAGAGCATTCGCAGCAATATTCAAATTCCACTAAGGGCGAATGCCGAGTACACTGTGACCACAACGTCGATATCATCAAGTCAGGTCAGCGTGTCTGAACCCTCCGTGAACAGCATGAACAAAAAATCAGTGTCAGCCAAATCGTTATCACCGCACAGATCCCGCGTCAACGCCAATACCAATGGCCGTGCGCCAAAGCAGCCGTTTACCCCAGCGGGGCGCCGTAGAATGTCGGCCCCCACTCCGTCTCCGATTATCGTGTTATTTAACAAACCCTTTGATGTGCTCTGCCAATTTACGGATGATCAAGGCCGTAAAACCCTGAAAGACTACATCAACATTGCGGGCGTTTATGCTGCTGGCCGTTTAGACCGCGATAGCGAAGGGTTATTACTGCTCACCAATGATGGGCAATTACAGGCCAAACTGACGCAGCCGAACAAGCAAACCTATAAAACCTATTGGGCACAGGTAGAAGGTATTCCCACGCAAGAAGCCTTAGCCAAATTACGCCAAGGGGTGATGTTAAATGATGGTATGACGCTCCCCGCCAAGGTCAAAATCATCGATGAGCCGAATATTTGGCCACGGACGCCACCAGTCAGAGAGCGCAAACATATCCCCACGTCATGGTTAGAAATCCAGATCCATGAGGGACGAAATCGTCAAGTGCGCCGCATGACGGCCCACATTGGCTACCCAACCTTAAGATTAATCCGCTATAAAATAGGCCAATGGAGTCTTGATGATCTCGCCTCTGGGGAGCATAAATGTATCGGTTTAGGCCAAGAAGCCTAAACTGCGCCAAACAAACTTGAGATTGACTGCCCATAACAAACGACACAGCAGACATCACGCCAATGCAAACACGCTATAAACCCAATGTTACCGTTGCTTGTATTATCCATGCCCAGTTACAAGACAAGTACCTGATGGTGGAAGAATGGCCCAATGGCGAGCAACGCTTTAACCAGCCGGCGGGTCACTTAGAAGCCAATGAAAGCCTGATTGACGCCTGCGCCCGCGAAGTGTTTGAAGAAACCGGGCTCTCGCTTCAGCCCCAAGGCTTAGTCGGGATTTATCAATTCTCGACCAGTGCCGATGTCGCCTTTGTTCGGTTTACCTTTTTCGCAAAGCTGCAAACCATGCCTAAGCCAACGCCGCTGGATAGTGCCATCCATGGGGCACATTGGCTCAGTTTTGAACAAATCCAAGCCAAAGCTAGCTCACTGCGCAGTCCTCTCGTCCTCGATTGCCTAGAAGACTATCGACGCCAACAGCAACAGGGACAAAGCTATCCCTTAGACTTACTCAATAGTGTCCGTCTCACGATAGCCCCAGAGAATAAGGCATGATAGAATACGCCGCCGCATAAATCTGCCATGGCAACGTTGGCTTGAGCGCCTAGCGCAGCTCAAGTGAGGTCAGCAAAGCTTGCATCGATATCGCGAGACTTCGCAACTTAACCTCGCTCATTTAAGCCAGACTGAACACCCACAGTGATGGCGCAGCAACCTTGTACCAGCATACGGCCGCGTAACCAACTGGGCTCTGGCAGCAGACAGTAAATATTGAGTTAATTTAACTCATCGTAGTGGCAATACCTCATCTCAATTGAGATGGCGGATTTAAAGTTAAGCTCAAGCCTGGCTAACCCCATGGCAGACATGCCTAACCAACACATATACTCAACGGTTTTTAGGATCTATGACATCAATCGAACCCACTCACACAGGAAAAAAAGTCATTGTCGGCATGTCCGGCGGTGTAGATTCATCTGTTTCAGCCTATTTGCTTATGCAGCAAGGCTATCAGGTTGAAGGCCTTTTCATGAAGAACTGGGAAGAAGATGACAACAACGAATACTGCGCCGCCGCGGAGGATTTAAAAGATGCCCAAGCGGTGTGCGATAAACTTGGTATCAAGCTGCACACAGTCAACTTTGCCGCTGAATATTGGGACAATGTGTTTGAATATTTCCTTGCCGAATACAAAGCGGGTCGCACACCGAACCCCGATATCATGTGCAACAAAGAGATCAAATTTAAAGCCTTTTTAGAATTCGCCGACGACATTCTCGACGCCGATTATATCGCCATGGGCCACTATGTACGCCGCCGCGATAACGACGATGGCAGCACGCAAATGCTACGCGGTGTCGATAATAATAAAGATCAAAGCTACTTCCTCTACACGTTAAGCCATGAGCAAGTGGCGCGTAGCCTATTCCCCGTTGGGGAGTTAGAAAAACATGAAGTCCGTGAAATTGCTAAAAAAATGGGTTTAATCACCCATGATAAAAAAGACAGCACCGGCATTTGCTTTATTGGTGAGCGCAAATTTACCCAATTCCTTGGGACTTATTTACCGGCGCAGCCTGGCAATATCGAAACGCCTGAAGGCGACGTTATCGGCACGCACCAAGGACTGATGTACCACACCTTAGGCCAACGCAAAGGTCTTGGCATTGGTGGCATGAAAAACAGCAGCGACGATCCTTGGTATGTGGTCGATAAAGATCTTAAGCGCAATGTTCTGATCGTTGCTCAAGGGGGTCAACATCCTCGCTTGATGTCAAAGGGCATGATAGTCAATCAATTACACTGGGTTGATAGACGTGGTCCCCAAGATGGTAGTCACATTAGCGTAAAAACCCGTTATCGCCAGCAAGATGTGCCCTGCACTCTGACTTACCAAGATGACCACAGCTTAAGCGTGATATTTGATGAACCGGTTGCCGCAGTGACACCGGGGCAATCGGCGGTATTTTACGATGGTGAGGTTTGTCTCGGCGGTGGCATCATCGATCAACTAATACGAGGGTAACGCGTGAGCGATCAGCTAATCAATCGCACCATGGCTTTTGCGGGGATATTGCAAGCCATTGGTCAAGTGCAATATTTAGCACGTCATGGCGAAAGCGATAACACCGAACTGGCCGCAAGTTTACACACAATATTGGTGACCAATCCCGATAATGCCACCGATGTGTATCCCGATAAAACCATGCTCAACAAGGGCTATCAATTGATCTTGAATCAATTGGCGGACAGCAGCCAAAAAGATGTCGAGGTAACCCGTTATCTTGTCGGCATTTTAGCCCTTGAACGCAAACTTGCGCGTTCACACAGTGGCTTAGGCATGCTCGCCGAGCGCATAAATCAAGTGCATCGCCAGTTGCATCATTTTGCCATCACCGATGAGCAAGTGATTGCTAATCTTGCCAGTATTTACAGTGACATCATCAGTAATTTAGGGCCGAAGATCCAGATATCCGGTAACCCGGTGTGCTTGCAACGTCCTATTGTACAACAAAAAATTCGCGCACTATTGCTTGCTGCCATGCGCAGTGCAGTACTGTGGCGCCAGCTTGGCGGTAAACGTCGACACTTAGTCTTTGCCCGCAAAGCCATCGTCGATACAGCCAAGAAAAGTCTTACCCTATAATAAAATCAGCGTTCATCAAGGAGCTTCACATGGATCTTTCCGCACTAACTGCTATCTCTCCGGTAGACGGTCGTTATGGTAGTAAAACCGCGTCATTGAGAGGGATTTTCAGCGAGTTCGGCCTTACCAAGTACCGTGTTCAAGTTGAAATCAATTGGTTAAAACTGTTGGCCGACTGCCCAGAAATCACTGAAGTCCCGCCATTAAGCGCCTCAGCCATCGCCCTGCTTGATAGCATTAAAGACAATTTCAACGAACAAGATGCGCTGCGTGTTAAAGCGATCGAAAGCACCACCAACCACGATGTCAAAGCGGTGGAATACTTCATCAAAGAAAAAATCGCCGATAATACTGAATTAGCCGCCATCGGTGAGTTTGTACACTTCGCTTGTACTTCTGAAGATATCAACAACTTAAGCCATGGCTTAATGTTAACTGAAGCTCGCGAGCAAGTGGTTCTGCCTTATTGCAATGAACTGCTCAGTGCCATCAAAAAACTGGCCGTTGAATACCGCTCAGTACCTTTGATGTCACGTACCCATGGCCAACCGGCCTCGCCTTCTACCTTAGGTAAAGAGATGGCGAACGTAGCAGTGCGTTTGGAGCGCCAAATCAAGCAAATCGCAGCGGTTGAAATCATGGGTAAAATTAACGGCGCCGTGGGTAACTACAATGCTCACCTCTCCGCTTACCCAGAAGTGAACTGGCACGCACTGTCCGAGCGCTTTGTTACTAGTCTTGGCCTTAACTGGAATGCTTACACCACCCAAATCGAGCCACACGATTACATTGCCGAACTGTTCGATGCCATCGCCCGTTTCAACACCGTGCTGATTGACTTTGACCGCGATATTTGGGGATACATCGCCCTAGGTCACTTTAAACAGCGTACTGTAGCCGGAGAAATTGGCTCATCGACGATGCCACACAAAGTTAACCCAATCGATTTTGAAAACTCTGAAGGTAACTTAGGCATCGCCAATGCACTGATGCAACATTTAGCCTCTAAACTACCCGTTTCTCGTTGGCAACGTGATTTAACCGACTCTACCGTACTGCGTAACTTAGGCGTGGGTATTGCTCATGCGTTGATCGCCTACCAAGCAACCTTAAAAGGGATCAGTAAGTTAGAAGTTAACGAAGCGCATCTGCGTGACGAGCTTGATCACAACTGGGAAGTATTAGCAGAGCCAGTTCAAACGGTAATGCGTCGTTATGGCATTGAAAAACCATACGAAAAATTAAAAGAACTGACACGCGGCAAACGTATCGACGCGCAGCAACTGGCAGTGTTTATTGATGGATTGGAATTGCCTGACTCAGTGAAAGCTGAACTCAAGAAAATGACACCCGCCAATTACATTGGCCGCGCCGAAGCGTTTGTGGATGAACTAAACTAAGACGTTCACCCTATCTGCCATCGGCAGTGCTGGCAGCGGCATGTTCAATGAACAGCCATAGACAACAGACAATATTTTTTAAACAAAAATAAGGATTAAGGCGACACACATCTCTTGGATGTGGTCGCCTTTTTTAACACTATGTATACACTCAAACTCGATATCCCGCAGTTTCTTCAGGAATACTGGCAAAAAAAACCGCTCGTCATTAAGGGGGCTTTTCCACAATTTGCAGATCCAATCAGCGCCGATGAGTTAGCGGGGCTTGCCTGTGAGGAAGAAATCTCATCCCGTATCGTCGTCACCAAAGATCATGACTGGGAAGTGATACAGGGCCCCTTTGAAGATTACGACCGCTATGGCGAAAGCCATTGGCAATTGCTCGTACAAGCGGTTAACCATTGGTATCCCGATTCACAACCCTTAGTAGAAGCCTTACGCTTTTTGCCGGACTGGCGCTTCGATGACTTAATGGTTTCTTTTGCCACACCACAAGGTGGGGTGGGTCCACACGTCGATAACTACGATGTGTTTATCATTCAAGGTGAAGGCGAGCGGCGCTGGACTGTCGGCGACAATACCCCCCAACACCCCCGCGGTGGGAACGCCAACTCACCGTTAGTTGAAGATTTTACGCCGATCATTGATGTCGTGCTCGAAAAAGGCGACATGCTCTATATTCCCCCCGGCTTCCCCCATTGCGGTGAAACTTTAACCATGGCCATGAGCTATTCCATCGGATTTCGGGCGCCAAGCCAGCAAGAGCTGGTGAGTGAAATCGCCGATTATCTACTGGACAATAACTTAGGTCAGCAGCGGTTTACCTCAAAAACAGAGGCAAGTCATCCGGGGATAGTCAGCCAAGCAAGCCAAGTCGGCATCATGTCACTGTTAAGCCAACTGAGCCAAGATCCCACTCAATACCAAATCATATTGGGAAAATTACTCAGCCAAAACCGTTTCGAGCTTGATATATGTGAAGGCGAAGAAGCTTACAGTATTGAAGATTTACAAGATGCCTTCAGCCAAGGAGCTGGCGTGAGCCGGATCGGCGGGTTGAAAGTATTGCGTCTTGAACATGATGCCACACCGCGTTTATTCATCAACGGCGCGGTGCACGAGCTGGCACATACTCCGACAGACATCATCGCACAATTAAGCGATAACGTTTGCTTAAGTGCCGATGAAGCCATTGCAATGTGCCAGCATGAAGAAGTCCAGCACTTACTACTGCAACTCATTAATCAAGGGCTTTACTACTTAACGGATGATGAAGCCTGAGCCTTCTCTGTACTGGCTGAGCACTGCGCGATAGCGCTTAACAAGCATGTGTTAACCATCCATAAAAAATAAGAAAGGCACTCATTTGAGTGCCTGTTTATTTTTTCCTTGGGCTAGCTTTACGGCATTCAAAAGATCACGAGCAAGGCTTAACGCCATCGCAACCACGCATGATTAAGCTTAAGAATTCCAAAGTTTATCGTCATTATGCATGCGATACAGGCTCTCGGCGCGCGAGACTAAAAGCTGAGCAAATTTGGCTTGAGTGGCATCACGCACCGCTCCTGAACGAATTAAATTCTCGGCTTGCATCTGCCACATCATCGAAAAATGTCGCAACGCATCCCGGGCCGTTTTAGCCACTTTAACATCCACAAAATCCGAAGGTAAATCCCCCGACATTACCCAATAGGTTTTAGCGCTTGGGCGTTTAGCTTCCATTTTCCAAATCGCAAGATAGGGCACAAGATAACGACTCTCATCGGCTAAGACTTTACTGGGGATAACGCCCTTCTCTGCGAGAAAACGATTGGCCTTTTGGAATTGAGTCCTTACCCACTCTTGGCGCAGCTGTTCTAATTCTGCTGCAGATAAAGGCTTTTTAGGCTGTTCAACAGCTTGTTCAGTCATACTTACATCCTATCTTATTGTTCTAACGCGATCCCCATTCTAGGTTGGGTGCGTGATTGATACTATTTAATCATTTTTAGTGTCGTTCAAGCCCTATTGAACAAAAAGCTTACGTTGACGTAAAGTGGAAAGCAAAATTGCCACAAAAAAACGATTTATTCAGTGATTATCCATGGTTGAGAGTAGCGCTAAATGCTATGGTTCTGCAATAAATATAACAAGCTGGCGTTTGAGAGATGGCGTCAACTTACTCATTGCATAGCGGAGAACATCACGTGGCTGTATTTAATCATGGATCCTTTGACGAACATGAACAGGTCGTATTCTGTCATGATAAAGAAAGTGGCCTAAAGGCGATCGTTGCCATTCACAACACCAACCTTGGCCCCGCCGTCGGGGGATGTCGTATGTGGAACTATCCTTCCGATGATGAAGCATTGACAGACGTATTACGCCTTTCTCGTGGCATGACCTATAAAAATGCCCTCGCAGGATTAACCATGGGCGGCGGTAAATCCGTTATCATCGCCGATCCCAAACGCCAGGATCGTGAAGCCCTATTTCGGGCCTTTGGTCGTTTTATTAATAGTCTCGGTGGTCGTTATTATTCTGCCGAAGATGTGGGCACCACCACTGCCGATATTATGATTGCCCATCAAGAAACCCCCTTTATGGCAGGTCTTGAAGGCAAAAGTGGCGATCCCTCCCCCTTTACCGCCCTTGGGACCTATTTAGGTATTAAGGCCGCCGTCAAACATAAACTCGGTTTAGATACACTTGAGGGGATTAAAGTCGCCGTTCAGGGCGTAGGCCATGTGGGCTATTATTTATGCAAACACTTGCATGAAGAAGGTGCAAAACTCATCGTCACC
>NZ_JBOFMC010000360.1:0-7381 GCF_051658185.1 Shewanella sp.
TAAGTTTGTGTTTATCGTCTTCGATTTTAAAATTCATCTGCAAATGTGCAGGTAACTGCGTTAAATCGAAATCTTCTGGCGTGATGCGTGTACCACTCATGCGCAGTAACTGTTTGCACATGGCCTCGAGCAAACTGGCGCTAAAAGGCGCCATCGCCTGCACGCAGGCCCTCGCATAATCCGGTGCAGGCACAAAATTACGCCGCAGCGTTTTAGGTAAGGACTTGATAAGCGCAATACATTTTTCTTCCCGTAGCCCCGCCACCAACCAATCAAAATCGCTATCATCGATTTGATTTAGCAGCGCCACCGGAATATGCACCGAGACACCATCATCGCTAGCACTTGGGTCAAAATGATAACTGAGCGCGAGGCGCAAATTGCCCTTGTGCCAAGTATCAGGGAAATCTAACGCCGAGATATGCTCAGCGCTGCGCTGCATTAACAGCGCTTTATTAAAATCCAATAAATCCGGCTGCTGACGTTTAGTCTTATTCCACCAACCAAAAAACAGCTGGGCGTTATAAATCCCCTCTGGAATGCGCGCTTCGTAAAAGTCCACCAGCACTTGCTCGTCCACTAAAATATCGCGGCGGCGAGATTTATGTTCAAGGGACTCCACATCCTCAAGCAGCTGCTGGTTAGCAACAAAAAAAGCTTCTTGGGTGTGGAGTTGGCCTTCGGCCAAGGCGCTGCGGATAAAAATCTCGCGCGCCTCGGTGGGATTAATCGGCCCGTATTGCACCTTGCGCCGATGCACTATGGTCAAGCCATAGAGTTGTTGATTTTCTAAAGCGATCACACTGGCGGGTTTCGCTTCAAAATGGGGCTCAACATAGCTTTTTTTGATCAAATGCGCCGCTAAAGGCTCTAACCATTCCGGCTCGATTTTGGCGCAGCAGCGGGCAAATAAGCGCGAAGTTTCGGTCAATTCGGCCGCCATGATCCACTTTGGCCCTTTTTTCGCTAAGGGTGAGCCTGGGAACACAAAAAACTTGCGGTTACGCGCCCCTAAGTACTCGTTATTATTCTCTTTAAAACCAATATGGCTGAGCAGCCCGGCAAGCAAGGCCCGGTGCAGCGCTTCGTAACTGGCGGGGGTATCATTTAACCGCCATTTAAGATCGTGTACCGCTTGACGTAGTTGAGCGTATAAATCCTGCCACTCGCGCACGCGCAGGTACGCCAAATATTCATCGCGGCATTTTTTACGAAATTGGCTCGCAGATAACGCAGTTTGCTGTTCTTTTAAGTGCTGCCACAGATTGACCCAACTGACAAAATCCGAATGGGGATCGGCAAAGCGGCGGTGGGCCTCATCACTGGCTTGTTTTTTATCGAGCGGTCGCTCCCGGGGATCTTGAATAGAAAGACCGGCGGTGATCACCAACGCCTCGTGCAAACAGCCCAGTTGCTGACTTTCGACCACCATGCGTGCTAACCGCGGATCCACGGGAATTTGCGCAAGCTTGCGCCCCAGTGGCGTTAACACCAGTTTGCCACGTTGATGTTTAACCGCTTGTAATTCCTCAAGCAATAAAAAGCCATCGCGGATATGACGCGGATCGGGTGGCTCAATAAACGGAAAAGCGCCAATGTCCCCAAGGCCAATGGCGAGCATTTGCAGAATCACCGAAGCGAGGTTTGTCCGCAAAATCTCCGGATCGGTAAACGCCGGGCGATTGTTAAAATCCGCCTCATCATAGAGCCGAATACAAATCCCCGGCCCTACGCGGCCGCAGCGACCTTGGCGTTGATTGGCGCTGGCCTGGGAGATAGGTTCTATCGGTAAACGTTGTACCTTAGTGCGGTAGCTATAGCGACTAATGCGCGCGGTGCCGGGATCGATCACATAGCGGATCCCGGGGACGGTCAGTGAGGTTTCGGCAACGTTTGTGGCCAGCACAATTCGCCGTCCCCGGTGACTGCTAAATACCTTAGACTGCTCGCCGTAAGAAAGTCGGGCATACAATGGCAAAATCTCGGTATCCCGATAATTGCGGCGCGTTAATTGCTCCGCAGTATCGCGAATTTCCCGCTCGCCATTCATAAAGATCAGTATATCCCCCAGCCCTTCGGCAACGAGTTCATCGACGGCGGCAAAAATCCCTTCGATTTGATCTAAATCGGCATCCGTGTCTTGCACTAAGGGGCGGTAACGGGTTTCGACCGGGAAGGTACGGCCGGAGACTTCAATAATCGGCGCGTCATTAAAATGCTTAGAAAAACGCTCCACATCAATGGTGGCCGAGGTGATGATGATTTTTAAATCGGGACGTTTTTTAAGTATTTGCTTTAAATAACCTAAGATAAAATCAATATTAAGGCTACGCTCGTGAGCCTCGTCGATAATAATAGTATCGTATTGATCTAAATAGCGATCTGAGGTTAACTCCGCCAGTAAAATCCCGTCGGTCATCAGTTTAATATAGGACTCACTTTTCAGTGCATCGGCAAAACGCACTTTAAAGCCGACCACCTCACCTAACGGGCTGTGTAATTCTTCAGCCACGCGACTGGCCACGCTGCGAGCAGCTAAGCGCCGCGGCTGAGTGTGACCAATCATGCCGCGGCAGCCTAGGCCTAATTCTAAGCAGATTTTGGGCAGCTGAGTGGTTTTACCTGAACCGGTTTCACCGGCGATAATCACTACCTGATTGGCGGCAATCGCCTTGGCGATCTCATCGCGCATTAACGATACGGGCAGGTTTTCAGGATAGTCAATTTTGGGGCGAGCGAGGCGGCGCTGTTCAGCCTTATCGAAGGCAAGTTGCGCTTGCTCGGAAAGCTTGGCTAACTCTTGGGCTTTTTTAGCCGGATCCGCTTCTTGATTCAGCTTAAATAAACGACGCCGGATCCGCGCAGCATCGCTGTGATAGCAAAGATTAAGAAAGGCATTCGAGAGCGGATGTTTTTCAGAGTTCAAAACCAAATTCCATTGCTAGCATCAAAAACGGCGATCCTAGCAAGGAACGTGGCGTATTGGTATGGATAATTTAGCAAACCTCGGCCCTTAGCCGGTTTATCCGGCGATGCCTTGCGCGAACGTCGCCCTGAGCACGCTAGGGTCATACTTGGGTCACTCTTGGCACAGGCATTTGGCACAGGTCCCGTCGCCCTTAGGCGGGGGCAAGGTAACACTGCTGCATATAGGTTGCCATCGCTTTTAATACATGAGTGCGATTAATGGTGCCAATCACTTTGCCATTTTCAACCACTGGATAAATCTTAGGTTTTGCGCCGAGCATCTGCTCAGCAAGTTGGACAATACTGTCATCGGGGCCGACAAAGAGCACTTCGGTGCGCATGCAATCCTCTACCACCGCCGTCATATCGCAGTGATAACTGCTTTTAAGCATGACGGCTAAACAATCCTGTTGAGATAAAAACCCCACCAATGCGCCGCGATTATCCACTACGGCCGCGCCCATCTTATTATGCGCCAGCAGCTCATCCACGGCTGTTGCAAGGGACATCTCAGGATGCAGTAGCACGGGTTGACGGTCCATATAATCACGAATGTTGATTGAGTCCATAGCGTTCCCCTTTATGAGTTCTACAGCTAGAGTCTAGTCAAAAAACCGCTGAGGGTAAGGGTTTGATCCTAAAGAAGACAAAACTTAATGCTATGGGTGAATGTAAAGGGCTTTTAACTCAGGCTGATTATTCCTCTTCCCAGATCAATACCTTGGCAGGCTCGTCACTGCGCTGCGTTGCCCGAAACATGCCCTGGGTATTAAAAGGCGTGGCAATGTTGCCAAGGCTATCGATAGCTATCACCCCACCCGCACCGCCGTGGGCAGCTAAACGTTGCATCACCACTTCTTGGGCAGCCTCAATAACCGATTTATGTTGATATTTCACTTTGGCACAGATATCTCCCGCCACATGGTAGCGGATAAAAAACTCCCCATGTCCTGTCGCAGAGACGGCGCATACCCCATTTTCAGCATAGGTCCCGGCGCCGATCACCGCTGAATCCCCTATGCGCCCAAATCGTTTGGCCGTCATCCCGCCAGTAGAAGTCCCAGCGGCAAGATTGCCCTGTTTATCTAAGGCCACCGCCCCAACGGTGCCAAATTTATCATCCATGTTATGTGCTTCAATGCCCGCCATTTGCAGCGCCACCGCTGCGTTATTGAGCCGCTCTTTAGCATCAAGTAACTGCTGGTTGCGCGCAGGCGTAGAAAAATAGCCATTAGGCACTAAGGTAAAACCTTGGGTTAAAGCAAATTCTTCCGCGCCATCGCCCACGAGCATCACATGATCCGAATGTTGCATCACCGCAAATGCTAAATCGATAGGGTTAGCAATATGGCGCACGCCAGCGACGGCACCGGCTTTCATGGTGCGGCCATCCATCACAGCGGCATCGAGCTCATGCCCTCCATCATAGGTATACACCGAACCGATACCAGCATTAAACAACGGACTATTTTCCAACACCGTAATTGCCGCTTGCACCGCCACCACACTATCGCCCCCCTGAGCGAGAATGGCCGAGCCGCGATTGATAGCCAAAGTTAGGGTGTCTTTATAGGCTTGGCGTAATGGTGCGGTTAACTGCGCCTTTGAAATCGTGCCCGCCCCGCCATGGATAGCAATGGCAAAGGGCACTTGCGGGGCATTGGTATACTCAGACATATTCAGTATGCTCATGAAAATTATAAAAAACTGACGACGTTGAGCCCGTTTCGTGATGACTCAATGTCCTGTTGCCTCCTTTGTAACCAGCTCGATGGCCAATTGCAATCATATCCTTGCCTGTTACGCTTATTCTAGCGACAATGTCGTTACACCACAGGGGGCATCACGTGCGGCATTTTTTGCAAATCACGAGTTTTATTTTTCGGCTTAACTTACTTATTGTCCTGGGTTTAAGTACTTCAGTTACCCTCGCTGCTGAGCATGTGTTAAAGGTGTCAGTCACGGGGGTGGATGGGGCGCTTAAGCGCAACATTTTGGCCCACTTAGGCACGCTACCTGACTCTGACGTCCAGCGCCGCGCTTTTTTGTTTAATGTTGAAGATAATGTCAACACCGCTCTCGAATCAATGGGTTACTATCATGGCGAAGTCGAGGACAAGCTCATCGAACGCGACAAAGGCCCTTGGGAATTAACCTTAGCCATCAAGACGGGTGAGCCGATAACCATCGCGTGGGTCGATATTGTCTTTGCTGGCGAAATGTTAACAGATCGCGCGTTTGATCAATGGTTAGCCCAAGTCAATATTAAGCCTGGCGACACCTTAAACCATGGCCGCTACTCTGATATAAAATCCCAACTGGTGACCCTCGCCCTCGCCCGGGGCTATTTTGATGGCGTATTTACCCGCTCACAAATTAAAATCAATCGGGATCTCAATACTGCCCAAATCAGCCTGCATTTTGACTCGGGGCCGCGCTATCACTTTGGTGCGGTCAGTTTTGAGGGCCATAGCCTCGCGCCAGAGATATTAAATGATCTCATTCCATTTAAAGAGGATGCGAACTATTCAACCCGCCGCGTGAGTGCACTTAATCGCCAATTACTGGACACGGGCTATTTTGCCAATATTAAAGTACTGCCACAGATAGATCAGGCTGAAGACTATCAAATCCCCGTCAAAGTAGAGCTCACCCCTAAAGCGAGCCATTCTATCGAATTGGGTCTGGGCGGTGATGTCGGCAAAAGCGGCAGCAAAACCCTCGATCCGCGAGTACGTGTCACTTGGCGAACCCCCCAAATTAATCAATACGGTCATTCCCAAGAAACCACACTAGAGTGGTCGCCTGAGCGCCCTAAGTTCTTGACCACTTATACTATCCCCCTGACCCACCCTTTAGACGATCAGCTCAACATTCGTCTGGGGTTATTACGGGATAAGTATGGCGTCACCCAAATTTATGATCCTGACAAGCGCGACTTTACCAATACCGGTCAATTAGAAGCCACTAAATACCTACTCGGACTCGTGCGCCAACAACGCCTCGATAATCAATGGCTCATGGACTACTCGCTCCATGCCATCACAGAGGAATACACCCAAGCGGGTACAGACTATCTGCCAACGGTATATTTGGCGGGCATTAATTTTTCTAAAACGACCCGAGGTGATAATACCCTCGATCCTAAATCGGGTTTTCGGCAACTTTATAGCGTAGATTATGCCGATCCCTACTTAGGCTCAGATATTCGACTCGCCAGATTACAGGCTAAATTCAAATGGATAGATACCTTTTTTGATAATCACCGCTTTGTTGCTCGTCTCGATTTAGCCGCCAACATTGCCAATGAAAATGAGCTGGCCCACATCCCCCCCTCACTGCGTTACTTTGCCGGGGGTGACCAAACCGTGCGCGGTTATGGTTATCAAGAACTGGGCCCCTATTTTGACTATGTGGATACCGAGGGCAGAGCTAACCGCGAGGTCATTGGTGGCCGCTATTTAATGGTTGGCAGTGTAGAGTACCAATATTACCTCACGCCCACATGGCGTCTTGGGACCTTTATTGATGCGGGTAACGCCTTTGATAACAATCAGTTTGAGCCCGTCGTCTCCGTCGGCGGCGGGATCCATTGGATATCCCCCATTGGCCCAATTAAGATAGATTTAGGCGTAGGCTTGAAAGAAACCGACACAATGGAGCGCTCATGGCGCCTGCACTTAACCATGGGGAGTGAACTATGAACCAGCCCCCGTTGGATGATCCGAAAGCGCCCAATACCGCTCATTTAGGCGCCGCTCATCCTGAGCAATCCACTCCACAGCCATCCGATGTCCCCTCATCTGCGCCTAAGATGTCGATTCCACAGCGCGGTTGGTGGATTTTCAAACTGCTCACCCGCATTGTCGTTTACGTGCCCCTGAGCCTGTTAGTCCTGCTCGCCCTCTTACTTGGGACCGAAATAGGCGCCCGCCTCAGTGTTGGCTTGGCTAATCGTTTCGTTCCCGATCTTGAGCTCGTCTACCGCGCTGGCGTACTTAACCGGGATCTCACGCTGGCCCATGCCACATGGTCCATGCCGGGTATTAAGGTCGAACTCGACGATTTACACCTTGCTTGGCAACCCGCCTGCTTATTGCAAAGCCGGCTCTGCGTCAATGAGCTTGCCGCAACCAAAGTCAACGTGATTATCGATACCGAGCAACTCAGCACAGATGAAGATATCGCCAGCAGCAATGCTAATCAAATGAATGAGATACCTGATGAAGTACCAACGGAGTTGGTACTGCCATTGGGGATCGTACTTGATAGCACACAATTACAGAACCTGAACGTAACCGTGGATGATATGCAGTTTGCAGCCAAACGCATCGATGGCCGCGCCAGTTGGTTTGAACAAGGCCTGACAGTGCATCAACTCAGCAGCCAAGGGCTGTCAGTATTGCTGCCCCTT
>NZ_JBOFMC010000361.1:0-9437 GCF_051658185.1 Shewanella sp.
TAGCCAAGCTTGATTAACCCTTCTGTATTGCCACCATTGGCGATAACTCATCGATACAATCAAAATAAAATCAAGACAACATTTAGACAAGATCGAGACAAGATTTAGGCAAGATTAAATAAGCGGCAATATCAGGCAAAAAAAACTATCACTTAACGCCTAGACGGATAATGACTCGGCGCACGAAGGCTAAAAGCCCTTCAGTGAAGGCGAGCAAAAGTATCCATAAAGTAGCAACCTAAACTGCGAGTCAAACACTCAACCTAACGGGATCAGGCGGCGACGACCTGTTGACGCTGCGCCCGCAGAGGATGCAACCGATTGTGCATCACCTTTATGGTGTCAAACTGCATCATCGTCTTCGCGCCCGATAAGACACATTCCGGCGATAACAACATCACCAAGGTAGCTTGCAAGGTATTTTCAACCACTAATACTAAGCTGCGCTGCTTTTGGCAACGAAGCTCAAATACCTTACCAATCTCAGCGTAAACACACACATCGCTAGGTTCGAAAAACCAAGATTTAGGCATTTGTGGGGTCAACATAAAATGGGCGGCAGTCGCATTGAGGGCAATTTGCACAATGGCGGCATCGGTCAACGCCAGACTCTTGGGTAATCTATCGAGTAGGTTCATATAAAATTTGGCGTGCGCAATATTAAATTCCGTGCGTGATAACGCATCAGGAATTAATGATTTTGCTTTATAAGCCGTCAGAAACTCTATCTCGGAACCTAACGATACGCTTAATACACCATACGAATCGTTATATTTCCATTGCCAATCCTTTTGCGGCATTAATAACATAACGTTTACCCACTATTTGAACACTAAAGCATAATAGTAGATATTTTATTCGATATCAAAATAAAAATAATAATATACAAATTAGTTAACAATAACTTAGTCGATCTCCTCTCATATCATAACGGCGATCTAAAGATCATTTTAGATCGCCGTTATATTTTAGGGCAAAATCACTTAACCCTAGCGGATTACTTTAACCGATAAGCTTCCACAATTTCTTTAATGAGTTTTGGACCTTGATAGATAAAGCCAGAATAAATCTGCACCATAGTGGCACCGGCATCAAACTTAGCTAAGGCATCCTCAGCACTATTAATACCGCCAACACCAATGATCGGGATCTGGCCTTTTAAGCAAGTCGCTAATTGTTTAATGACTTTAGTCGACAACTCCGCGAGGGGTTTGCCACTTAATCCACCGCTTTCATTGGCGTTTGCCAGTCCACTCACCCCGTCGCGGGTCAGTGTCGTGTTGGTAGCAATCGCGCCATCAAATTGATATTTAATGAGGGCCGCGGCAATATTCTCGATTTCTTCAATGGTTAAATCCGGGGCTATCTTGAGCGCGATAGGCACGTATTTTTGGTGTTTTTCGGCAAGCTCAAGTTGCTTAGTTTTAATCGCACCGAGGAGCTCATCTAATAGATCACCATATTGCAGTGCGCGTAAACCGGGGGTATTCGGTGATGAAATATTCACTGCAATATAGGCGGCATGCAGATAGACTTTTTCCATACAAATGAGGTAATCGTCTTTGCCCTGCTCTACCGGGGTGTCGCGATTTTTACCAATGTTGACACCCACCATGATATCGGACTTTTTCGCGATCAAATTTTTGACTAAATTATCGACGCCTTTGTTATTAAAGCCCATACGATTAATAATCGCTTTGGCCGGTTTTAGTCTAAATAAACGGGGTAAATCATTACCGGGTTGCGGTCTTGGCGTCACGGTACCCACTTCAATGTGACCAAAGCCCATAGCATGAAAGGCATCAATGGCATCCCCATCTTTATCCATTCCGGCGGCAAGACCAACGGGATTGGGAAATGTCAGTCCCATAAAGGAAACGGGCGCTGGGGTAATATCTTGGCGGTAAAAGCCATTTAACGGACTATTGCCCGTTAACTGTAAACTGCCAATGGCCAGATTATGAGCTCGCTCAGGATCCATCTGAAACATGACTTTCTGTGCGATTTTATAAAACATGTACTGTCCTCGACCTAAAAAAAGCCCCGGCAATCGCCAGGGCTCCTGATTGTAATAAAAGTTTACCTTTGCCCTTCGCAATGAAGGATCAGCAGATTAAGTTCACGTAGGGCGACTGAGAACTTAGCAAACTCATGGTTTTGCGACGTTTTGAAGTCAGCTAACATGTGGAACCATCTTTCCAGTAAGCCTTGATTAAGTTCCAGCCACTTGGAAATCACAGTTTGCGCATCACAGGTTTCACTGCAAGTTCTTAATACCACTGAACTTAATGCACGTTGTTGCCAATCTAACTCTTCCCTAAAGGCCGCGCGAGCCAGCGCTTGCCAATGGTTTGCCACAGGTTGAGCACTGATTTGTTCTAAGAACCAATGTAACTCAATTCGGGCGCCGAGTTTGAAATAGGTTTCAGCCACTAACGGTACGGACTTGCCATCGGCTTGGGCGATTTGGGCAATGTCTAACGCTGAGAATAAGGTACTCATGTTAGCCACCACGCTCGCGACCTGCTGCGGTACATTCTCTTTGATCAGCGCATCAATCTCAGTTTGAATGCCCGCGGCTTCTTCTGCGGCCAAATATAAATGAACATTGGCTTTAATCTGTTCAAATACTGGCTTAAAGAACGCGACCGTTTGCTCAATACTCCAACTACGATTGCGATGACGTAGGAACCAGCGACACGCACGGCGCATATTGCCCCGTAACTGGTGTAACATTTCGCCTTGCACTGCGGCAGGAACAATACCGTTCAAGTCAGTGATCGATTTAGTTAATTCAGCTAAACCAAATACTTCGCGAGCCATAGTGTAACAAATCGCAGCGTCAGCAACTGAGGCACCTGTCTCATCTTGCATACGTTGTACGAAGTTAAGTCCCATATCATTGACTAACTCATTGGCCAATGAAGTGGCGATGATTTCTCCCCGTAGCGGGTGAGTCGCCATTCTAGCACTGTAGAGTTCTTGCAGTTTTTTCGGGAAGTAGGCAATCAGCAATTGGCTTAACAAAGTATCTTCAGTAATTTCTGGGGTAACCAATTGCTCTTTGAGCACCATCTTGGCATAGGCGACCAGCACCGACAGTTCTGGACGGGTCAAGGCTCGACCACTGGCAAGGCGTTCTGCCAATTCTTCATCTGTGGGTAGAAATTCCAATGCGCGGTCTAACTTACCTTCTTTTTCAAGATATTGAATAAAGCGGATCTGCTCTTTTAACTGCTCAGCACCGCGCACTTGGGTCACAGAAATGGTGCGGGTTTGATCCTTACAATCCTGCAGTACAATTTGGCCGACTTCTTCGGTCATGTCTTCAAGTAAACGATTACGCTGCTTAAGCGTCAGTTCACCTTCGGCAACCATCGCATTTAATAAAATCTTGATGTTAACTTCATTGTCGGAGCAATCTACCCCGCCAACGTTATCGACAAAGTCAGTATTCAGGCGGCCACCGTTAGCGGCATATTCGATACGGCCTAACTGTGTACAACCTAAATTCCCGCCCTCACCCACGATCTTAGCGCGCAGTTCGCGACCATTGACCCGTAAGGCATCGTTCGCCCGATCGCCCACTTCAGCGTGGGTTTCGCGGGATGACTTAACATAGGTACCAATACCGCCGTTCCACAGCAGATCCACGGGCATTTTCAGCAGTTCTTTCATCAGCTCCGTCGGTGTCATCGCGGTTTGCTCAGTGGCGAGCATTTGCTGCATTTCAACTGACAACGCAATCGACTTAGACGAACGCAAAAACACGCCTCCGCCCTTAGAAATCAGCTGACGGTTATAGTCGTCCCAGCTTGAACGTGGCAGAGCAAATAATCGTGCCCGCTCAGCAAAACTCGCGGCAACATCGGGATTGGGATCAATAAAGATATGCATATGGTTGAATGCCGCCACCAATTTGGTGTGCTTAGACAACAACATGCCATTACCAAATACGTCTCCTGCCATATCACCAATACCTAAACAGGTAAAATCGGTGGTTTGACAATCGATGCCGAGCTCGCGGAAATGCCGCTTAACCGATTCCCAGCCGCCTTTAGCGGTGATCCCCATTTTCTTATGATCGTAACCATTACTGCCACCAGAGGCGAATGCATCCCCGAGCCAGAAACCGTATTCCAAAGAAATGGCATTAGCGATATCGGAGAACGTCGCGGTGCCTTTGTCGGCGGCAACCACTAAATAAGGATCGTCCTCATCGTGGCGCACGACGTCTAGCGGGTGGACTATCTCACCATTGATGATGTTATCGGTAATATCCAGCAGTGCGCGGATAAAAATGCGATAGCATTCTTGGCCTTCGGTAAACAGGACTTCACGGCCACCTTCGGTCGGCAGCTGTTTACAGACAAAGCCTCCTTTGGCGCCCACCGGCACAATCACTGTGTTTTTTACTTGTTGTGCTTTCTCTAAGCCAAGCACTTCGGTGCGAAAATCTTCACGGCGATCGGACCAGCGCAGGCCACCACGAGCGACTTTACCATAGCGTAAATGCACCCCTTCGACCCGTGGCGAATAGACGAAAATTTCAAATTTCGGCAATGGCCGTGGCATTTCAGGGATCATCGATGGCATAAATTTAAAGGAGATATAACTCTTAAATTCCCCTTTAGCATCGAGTTGATAGAAGTTGGTTCGCAGCGTGGCGTTGATCAATGCCAAATAACGCCGAATGATCCGGTCATCATCGAGGCTTGACACTTCGTCTAAGCGTAAATTGATCTGCTCCATAAACTTACCCACGGTGCGGGTCTTGAGTTTTGGATTGAACTTACGGATAAACATTTTGACCAACAAATCCGCGATTTGTGGGTAGCGGCCGAAAGTTTCTTCAATATAAGATTGGCTAAAAGTGGCATCAATCTGCCGCATGTATTTGGCATAGGCGCGTAATACCGAGACTTCGCGGCCGGTTAACCCTGAGGCCAAAATAATCCGGTTAAAACCATCGTCCTCTAATTTCTTTTGCCACACTTGGGATAATGCGTTTTGGAAACGATCTTGGCTGTCAGCGATATTATCGGTGTTGACGACTTTCACCGTCATCAGGAAGTCTAAGATCCAGAAGGTTGAACCGTCAGCGGTAGTGACCTCATAGGGACGTTCATTAATCACCCGTAGGCCAAAGTTTTCCAACATCGGCAACACGTCCGACAGATGAATAGGCTCATCTTTATGGAATAACTTGAGGCGGACTTTATTGTCATCAAGGGCCGCTTCTTGGGGTTGATAGAATAACATCCCCAATTTATGGTCATCATCTAAGGCCTCAAGCTGCTGCATATCGACCACGGCGGAGCTTGGTAGCACGTCTTCTTTATAACTTTGTTCAAAGGCGTTGGCGTAACGCTTCATCAGATGCGTCCCGGCTTCTTCTCCGAGGGCGTTATTCAGCGCGGTGCTTAACTTATCTTCCCAAGAACGTGCCGCTTCAATTAAATTATTTTCTATGGCAGCCACATCTACATCCATATTATTGTTGTCAACTTTGACGATGTAATGAGTACGGGCAAGGGTCGACTCTGAAAAATACGTCGTAAACTCAACATCTTCTTTGCTGTTAAAATGCTGAGCCAAAATACGTTGGGTATCTTGGCGCAGTTTGGTGTTATAGCGATCTTTTGCAACGTAAACCAAACAGGATAAGAAACGCCCAAAACCGTCTTTGCGGACAAACAATTTCAGCTTATCGCGATCTTGCATATCTAACACACCGTGGGCGATATCAGCTAAATCATCCACACTGGCTTGAATGATTTCGTCACGGGGAAGATTTTCCAAAATATTAAGCAAGGCTTTATAGTCATGGGACCTTGGGGTCAAGCCTGAACGATCAAGAATACGTTGTACCTTATCATTCAGCAGCGGAATTTCCCGTGGACTACGGTTGTAAACATTCGAGGCGTAAAGGCCAATAAAGCGGTCTTCACCGATGACATGGCCTTTATCATCAAAGCGTTTAATCCCGATATAGTCCACATAGGCAGGACGGTGCACTCGGCTCTTAGCGCTGCTCTTGGTCAAAATAAGTAAGCTGCTATCTAAGGCTTCTTTGCGGGCGCTGTCAGAAAAACTCGATAACAATAAACCTTGTTCAGAGTGGGCTTTACCCTGCTTATTCATCAAACCGAGGCTAGAGGCAATATTTGGCACCAACTCCACATCACCTTCAACCCGTTTTAAATCGTATTGCCGGTAACCGAGTAAGGTAAAATGATGATTATTAAGATAGGTTAAAAAGTTAATCGCTTCTTCTAATTCTTGCTTATCGCCGGGGAACGGCCGATGAGGTAACTCTTGAATGGTTTGGCTCAATTTGGCCGACATGGCTTGCCAATCGTTCACCGATGCAGCCACATCGCCAAGCACCGACTGAATTTCGCGCTCAAGAGCCTTGATCTCCTCAGTACTGCTTTGGCGATCAATTTCAATCAAAAACACGGCAATATGTTCATTACTCTCAGGGCTTTGGTTTAAGTAAGTGACCTTAGTGACCTCTTGACCTTCGCGTGCAATCGCCAGTGGTGTGTGTAACATCATATGGGCGGTGATCCCCATCCGCTTTAACGCCATGCCCACCGAATCGACCAAAAACGGCATATCCGGTTGGATAACTTCAATAATCGAATGGGTTGATTGCCAGCCATGTTTGGCCTGACTCGGGTTAAAAACTCTGAGATGAGTATGCCCTTTAGGGGTCTTGTTCAGCGCGTTCCATAAACTGAGAACAGCGCCATAGAGATCGCTATCATTACGCGCATTGAGGTCGTCTTTTGACATGTGGGCGTAAAGACAATTCGCGAATTGTTCAACTTGCTTGGCTTGTAAAGTAGGGACTTTCGTGTGAATTAAACTGACTACATTTTCGAGTAGTACTGAAGGCATTGCATCTTTCAAGGCCATGTTGCTGTTTCCTCAAGCGTCTATGGCAGCGCTTTTTTTCATTATTAGGATGCTTCGACTTAACAATCCCAGAAAAAATGAGTGTGATCTGGATCGTCCGCGCGAAGTTTATTACTAAATCCACGGTATTTCGAGGAAAATTTTAAGAGAGGCAGCTTACATTCCCCGCATTTGGCGCGAAAAGCCTTAGCAAAATGACCCAAAATTCGCTTTAAAAGCGTAACTATGCAAGTACATTGGAAGTACATTTGCATAAAAACATTTGTACAAAATCACTTAAGTCAGCGCCGTAACCAAAAAAGTGACTACCCTATAACACGCAATCCTACGCGCAGGGTTTAGCAAGAACAGTGAGTACTGGTGCAGATAAAGAAGGAAATTTCCTCAATAGCAAAGTATGAGGCAAAAATAAGGGGAGCTTACGCTCCCCCTGTGATGTGGCTTATTTGGCCTGACGCCAGAACACTGCCGCCAATGCCGGTAGAACAATCACCGCCCCAAGCATATTGACCACAAACATGAAGGTGAGCAGCACCCCCATATCCATTTGGAACTTAAGGGCCGAGAAAAACCAAGTACTCACCCCAATCGCCAAGGTTAATCCGGTAAAGATCACCGCGCTGCCCCGCTCAACCAAGGCCTCATAGTAAGCCTGCTGCACCGGCATCCCATTAGACAGTTTCGAGGACATCGTCGAGAGAATATAAATACCGTAGTCCACGCCGATACCAACGCCAAGCGCAATAACAGGCAAGGTACTGACCGTTAATCCAATATTAAGTTGCACCATCAACGCTTGGGCTAACGTCGACACCACATATAACGGAATAATCACCGCCACCGTTGCTTTAAAGGACTTAAAGCTGATTAAGCACAGGATAAATACGGCCGCATAGACATACACCATCATAGGTAACTGCGCTTGGGCGACCGCCTCGTTGGTCGCCGCCATCACCCCAACCGGACCTGAGGCCAACTTAAAGCTTAACTGGTCATTATCCATTTTGGCTGCCACGGCTTTGACCTTAGCCACAACGGTTTCAATGGTCTCTGCCTTATGATCTTCCATGAATAAATACACTGGCATCACCGAACAATCGCCATTTAATAACCCAGAGGTCGTCGGGATTTGGCCGATGGCCTGCACTAAACTGGCGGTCGTGCGCGGCAACACCTCCCACTTCGGATTCCCCTCGTTAAAGCCCGCATTCACTTTTTTGGCCACCGACGCCAAACTGACGGTAGAAGCCACTCCGGGTGTATTACGTACCAACCACTCAAACTCATCAATTTGGCTGAGCACATCATGGTAGGTGCACGCCTCCGGCGTCGCTTCAACAATCACCGTCATCACGTCGGTGGTGATCGAAAAATGATCGGTAATAAAGAAAGTATCGAGGTTATAACGGGAATCCTGATGCAATGCCGGAGCGCCACCTTGCAGATCGCCAATTTTCATCTTATTGGCCTCCTGCAATCCCGCAACATACAAGAGCGCCGTAGCAACAATCACCACCACGGCATACTTAGGAGTGGCAAATTTAGCTAAATAGCGCCAGATGCCATCAACCAAAGTGGCATGGGCTTGGGATGGCTGCGTGACCTTAACCTTAGTGAACGAAATCATCAACGGCAGCAGAATAAGATTAGTGAGAATGATCACCCCCACCCCTAAGGAGGCCGAAATCGCGAGCTCACGGATGATGCCGATATCAATAAACAGTAAGGTCACAAAGCCCACCGTATCAGACAGCAACGCCACCCCGCCAGGGACTAACAAACTGCGAAAAGCTAAAGCAGCGGCGCCTTTAGTGGTATGGCCTTCTTGTACTTTATGGGCCACCGCATTGATAATTTGCACCCCATGGCTCATGCCAATCGCAAACACCAAAAATGGCACTAGGATAGACATCGGATCCAGCCCAAAACCTATCACAGTTAACGAGCCAAGTTGCCACACCACTGCCACTATACTCGACACTAACGACAGTACGGTGAGAATGACGGACTGAGAAAAAATATACACCATGACTGCGGTGATAAGGATGGCAATGACAAAGAACAGCAATACCCCTTTAGCGCCATCGGCAACATCCCCGGCCATTTTAGCAAACCCAATGATATGGATTTTTACCTGATCGGTTTCATATTTGCCCCTCAACTCCTGCTCAAGCTGCGCGGCAAAGGCAATGGTATCAAGGGGTTTACCGGTTTGCGGATCAAAATCCATCAACTGCGCCGACACCATCGCCGCGCTGTAGTCATTCGCGATAAGGCGGCCAACAATGCCTGCTTTTTCAATATTATCGCGCACTGTATCGAGGCCCGCTTGAGAAGTCGAAAAATCGGCGGGGATCACCGGGCCACCGGCAAAGCCATCTTCAACCACCTCAGTAAAGCGTGTCGAAGGTGAAAACACTGACTTCACCTGGGAGCGTTCCACTCCCGGGATAAAAAACAGCTGATCGTGCACATTCTTTAAGGTGTTAAAATAGTTTGCATTGAAAATATTG
>NZ_JBOFMC010000362.1:0-6446 GCF_051658185.1 Shewanella sp.
AATGCCTAGGTCGATGACTTCACAGCCTAAACGTTTAGCCATAGCCTTGATGGTGAAGCGGTTTGAGTCATAGATGCAGTTGGCTTTTAGCTGCGCACCTGGGGCGCTCACTTCATCTCCTGTCGAAAATACAGCGACGCGGGGGCGGCGATGCACGCTGACCTTATCTAGTCCAAGGGAGGCGAGCAAGCCTTGCTCGGCAGCGCCAAGGCGTGTGCCTTGGCTTAAGCCGACATCCCCCTTGGCAATATCTTCGCCGGCGAGGCGAACGTGCTGGCCTTTGGCAATGGGCCCTTCGAGGCTAACCACACCGTCAGTTTCGCAAGCGAGCTCGCGGGGCTGAATGGTATCTGCTCCCGCAGGTAGCGGCGCGCCCGTCATAATGCGTACAGTCTCTCCGGGGAGCAACGTGCCGTGGTAGTGATGCCCGGCAAGCACCTCGCCCACTCGCGTGAGGGTTGCTGGCATGGGGTCTTGGTAGCAAAAGGCGTAGCCATCCATCGCAGAGTTAGTCTGCTGCGGGACGTTGATAGGAGAGATGCTGTCGCAGGCGAGTACGCGGTTATCTAAGGCGTCAAGCGCGACCTCTTCGGTGGCGGCGACTGGGGTCACATGGGATAAAATGTGTGCCAAGCCTTGGCTGACCGAGAGATTGTTATCATGGCCAACGGCACAGGCATCGACGGCATTAATGGGTAATTGCACGTCGGGTGCCTGCCAGTTTTTGGCATATTCCATCACAAAGTCAGCAATTTGGTCGACGTTGTTTAAATCGAGTCTGCGTAGCTGCTGGGGTAGCTCGGTGTCGTCACAGCAGGCGATGGCGAGAATATTCTCATCTTGGGTATAGATAAATGGCTTGCCGTGGGCTGCGCGGTGCAATTCGATTTTAGGTAACGCAAGCTTTTTAAAGCCTTCAACTAGGACGATATCGACCTTGTCAGCTTCAATTTGTTTGAGCAAATGGACTAATTCGGGATCCCCTTCGCGGGCGTCTTCGGTCATCAGTGCCCAGCGCACATGGGAGGCGACCAGCATTTGCCTTGCCCCTGCTTTGCGCATTTCGTAGCTGTCTTTGCCGGGAATGTCGACATCAAAATTATGGTGGGCGTGTTTGATCACGGCTAAACGCAATCCCCGTCGATTTAATTCGGGGATCAATTGCTTGAGCAAGGTGGTTTTCCCTGTGCCGCTATAGGCACAAAATCCGAGAACGGGAATAGATAGCGGATTAATAAAGGGATGACTCATTTGCACCTCAAATTCGAGTTATTAGAGCGTTAGCTATGGCGGATTGCGTCTGCCAGCAGTTGCTTTTGTTCCGGGGTATTGATATTCACAAAGGCATTGGGCTGATCGGTGAATTTTGCGACCGCGCAGTGGTGGTTAGCATACCAAAAATCAATTTTGCGCTCACCCGCCTCTAGAAAGGCTTTCATCGAGTCGCGTAAACTCGGTTTTAGCAGTAATACCACGGGCTGTTCAAACTCCCCGTCACTGGCGACGGCCAATTCGGCTCCTTCTGCCTCAAGTGCGGCCAGTAAGCGCGCCACTAAATCGCGGGGCAGTAGCGGGCAGTCGCAGGGTACAACTAATAAATAATCTGCCGTGGTTTGCCCTAAGGCGGTGATCATGCCAGCCAAGGGGCCAAGAAACCCCGTGTGCTCATCACTTATCACCTTAAAACCAAACTCAGCATAGCGGGTTTGGTTGCGATTTGCGTTGATCAGGATCTCCTTAACCTGAGGTTTTATCCGGTCGAGAGTGTGTTCTATCATGGCTTTGCCGTTTAATTCGACCAAGCCCTTATCGTCTCCGCCCATGCGGCGTGCCATGCCGCCAGCGAGGATCACGGCATCAATTTGTCGCGACATGTAAGGCTCCCTGAGTTGCCAAAAAGAGGGGGGGATTAGCAGCGGTGAGAATGTGCTCGCCTTCAATCTGCCAACGTTGTTGGCACAGTGCCGTGAGCGCGCAGTGTTGGTGGCTGCTCACTAATAGCCCGGTGCCTTCTTGTTTAAGTTGTTGGATCATTTGTAATACTAACGCTTGGGAATCTCGGTCCATATTGGAGGTGGGTTCATCAAGCATCAGTAGTTTAGGTTGCAGTATCCACGCCCGCGCGATAGCAAGGCGCTGGCGTTCGCCACCAGATAGGTCGGAGGCTCTGGCGTGTAATAGTGACCCTAATTGAGCCATATCAATGGCTTGTTGTATGCGCAGTGTTGCTTGGCTGGACGATTCTGCACTTAACTGGGCGCCATAGTTGAGGTTGTACTCGACTGACCCATCAAATAAATAGGGATGTTGATGCAGATATACGGCTTTTCCTAGGAGAGGGTTGCGCTTCCACCAGGGATTTTTGGCAAAGCCGCTCGCCTCGATAACCCCTTGAGTGGGGCGGATCAACCCGGCGAGAATTTTCATCAGGGTGGATTTGCCCGTGCCATTGTCTCCCTGCAGATAAATCACATCCCCTTGGCAGAAGGCTAATTGGTCTGCCTGAAATAGGCGGCGTGCCCCAAATGACATCACCAGATCACGGGCGATGAGTTTAACTTCTGTCATTGTTAATGGCTCCTCGGCGCGGCTTTGCCTCGCAAACTGCCCAAGGCGAAGTTGAGGATCAAGGCGAGGATCAGTAACACTAAGCCTAGGGCGATGGCCTGAGCAAAATCGCCCTTACTGGTTTCCAGCGCGATGGCCGTGGGAATATTGCGGGTGAGATGTAAAATATTGCCGCCAACCATCATAGAGCAGCCCACCTCGGTTAAAATTCGGCTAAAGGCCGCAACGACAGCTAAGAGCAAGGGCATGCGCAGCTCTCGACAGAGGGTCCATACGGCGCGTAGCCATGAGGCGCCTAAGGTGCGTGCGGTTTCCCAAGCCCTGCGATCCACGCTAGTAAAGGCGGCCTGACTCATGGCGATAAGCACTGGGGCACAAATTAACATTTGCCCGAGGATCATCCCTTGTTGGGTAAAGAGCCACTTTAACTCTCCAAGCGGACCATTGCGGGTCAACAGTAAATAGACCAAAAGTCCAATGACAACCGTGGGGATAGACTGCAAGGTTTGCACTAGGTTAGTGACCAACCATTTGCCGCGAAAAGGCGCAAAGGCTAGCACAAAACCCAGCGCGATAGAGGGGATGAGGGTGATAAGCAGTGCCGCGAAAGAAACCGAAAAGGACACATAAATAATAGACCACACCTCGGGGTCTAATGAAAACAGCAGGCTTAGCGCCTGCTGTAGTAATACTAACCAGCCGTCATTCATTCGCTATAGGTTGCCTTGAATAATTGCTCGCCTTCCACTTTGAAGCTGTTGATCATCTGTTGACCTTCCTTGCTGATCAGCCAATCGCTAAATGCTTTAGCCCCTTTATGGTTTAAATCCGGGTACTTAGCGGGGTTGATCTGGATGACTTGGTAAGGGTTGGCAAGGCTTTTACCCCCTTCAAAATCCACACTTAAATCGAGCTTGGTTTTGTATGCCACAAAAGTTCCACGGTCCGACAGGGTGTAACCTTGTAATTCGTTGGTCATCAGCAGGGTTTTACCCATGCCTTGTCCCACCGAAGTATAACCTTTGAAATCCAGCGTGACACCTGCGGCTTTCCATATTTCTAACTCTTTGATATGAGTGCCGGAGTTATCGCCCCGGGAAATAAACGCTGCCCCAGATTTGGCGATTTTCGCAAAGGCTTCTTCGGCGGTTTTGCTGTCACGAGCCTTGGCGGGGTCGTTTTTCGGGCCTAACAGCACAAAATCGTTTTCCATAATGCCGCGGGGTTCAACCCCAAAACCATCGGCCACAAACTTGGCTTCGGCGGCGGGGGCGTGCGTCATCACCACATCGACATCACCTTGTTCGCCGAGTTTTAATGCTTTACCTGTACCCGTGGCGATCACTTGCACTTTATATCCCGATGCTGCTTCAAACTTCGGCAGCAACTCTTTTAATAGGCCGGTGTTTTCGGTACTGGTGGTGGTGGCCAGTTTAATCACTTCGGTTGATTGAGCGGGGAGCGTGGTGAACACACAGGCCGCAACCACTAGGCCAACGAATGATTTTATTGGGTTTTGGATTTGTAGCATGGGTACTCCTTGGCGAAAAATAAGCCCACTCAATAGCCTTCAGAATGGGAAGGTGCAAATGGTCATGCGTGTCCTTGAAAGCAAATAAGATGCCAAACTGAAATTTAGAGAGTTTCTTGCCGCTAAGCGCACAACGGTAGCCAAATTGTGACACTCGTCGTGGGGGTGAAATAATAATGACAGACAAATTGTCTCACAGCTCAGTTATTCTAGCCCATAGTGACCTATTCGGCTGGCTTCACTGCTATAATCGGTTACAATTGAGTCAAAATGTCCAGAAGTAAGCACTATGAGCCTGATAGATACTAACCTCAAGCCGCTGCCCTCCGCGGTATCTGTGTTGATTGTTGACGATGAGCCGGGTATGCGCAGCTTTTTAAATAAGGCGCTGTCGAAGAAATTTGCCTTAGTAGAAACCGCCGCCAGCATTGAGGAGGCGGAGCAGCTACGTAGTCGTTGTCACTTTGATCTGCTGATTGTTGATATTCGTTTACCCGGCCGCTCTGGGATTGAGTGGCATGAAGCGCTTGATGAGCAAGGGCGCCGTTCGGATATCATTTTTATGACAGGATATGCGGACATGGAGGTGGCGATAACGGCGCTGCGGGCCGGGGCTTCCGATTTTATTATGAAGCCTTTTCATCTTGAGCAGATGATGTCGGCGGTGGATCGTTGTATTGAGCGGCGCTTGCTGAAGCGGGAAAACTTAATGTTACGCCGCGAGGTCTCTATTGGTTATTCTTCGACCATCATTGGTAACAGTGAGGCAATGAAGTCGGTCAAGGACATTATTGAACGTGTTGCCCCGACCAATGCGGTGGTGCTCATTCAGGGCGAATCGGGTACGGGCAAGGAGTTGGTCGCAAGGCAGCTGCATTTACTCAGCGGGCGCCAAGGGCCATTTGTGCCGGTCAATTGTGGCTCGATAGCGCCAGAGTTACTGGAAAGTGAATTGTTTGGCCATACCGCGGGCGCTTTCACGGGGGCGAAGGGCAATCGTGAAGGGCTGTTTAGTTTTGCCTCTGGTGGGACTATCTTCCTCGATGAAATTGGTGAAATGCCGCTGAAAATGCAGACCGCGCTCCTGCGGGTGCTTGAGCAAAAGGCCATTCGCCCCGTGGGCAGCGAGCGGGAGGTCAATATTGATGTCCGCGTGATTGCGGCGACGAATCGGACATTAATTGAGGAGGTCGAGGCGGGTAATTTTCGACGTGATTTATATTACCGTTTGAATGTACTCGATATTTTTATCCCTCCCTTGCGAGAGCGCCCAGAGGATGTGGTTGAGCTTACCCATCATTTCACCCGGCAATTAGCGGCTGAGTTGGGAGTCAGGGAAGTGGTGTGGAGCCATGAGGATATGGTGAAATTACAGCAGCATGAGTGGCCGGGGAATATCCGTGAGCTGCGTAACATGATCGAGCGCTGTATTTTGCTTGGCAAGCCACCCGCCGAATATTGGAAGCAACAGATTAAGAGTGAAGTGACTGCCGCAATGGGATATCCCCTTGATTGGGCGCTAAAAGAGGTTGAAAAGCATCATGTGACTAGCGTCGTGGATTTGCATTCAGGCAATAAATCTGCCGCGGCACGAGACTTGGGGGTGTCACGCAAAACCCTAGACCGTAAATATAAAGAGTGGTTTGACGTTAGCGACGAGCAGGAGTCTTAGGGTGTCCTTTTTTACTCACTTTTTTGGTGTCAGTTGGCAGCAAATGCAGGCCAAGGTGCGCTATCGCATTTTAATTTTGACCCTGTTGCCGATTTTATTGACCTTGGTGAGTTTAGTGTTTATCACCATTTATTGGAATATTAGCTATACGGGCAAGCAGCTGTTTATGAAGGTAAAAGCTGATTTGACCGTCGCGCAAAACACCCTACAACAAGTGCAAGTGCGCCAAGAGAAGCAGCTCGAGCGGGTGATGACCTCTTGGACCTTCCAAAATGATTTTCGGCCAGTGCTCGCGGGCCGGCTTGAGCATCGCGCTAACTTGGATGCGTTTTTGCAGGAGCAAAAAAATCAATTAAACCTCGATTTTTTGCGCTTAGTCAGTGTCACCGAGGCGGCTGCGGATCCCGATTTACGGCAAATTCTCCCCAAGATGGAGGGCACCTCAGCCTATTCCGGCCTGATGGTGTTATCCCCTGAGCGCCTAGCGCGTATTCACCCTGACTTGGTTGCGCGGGCGAGCATTGCGGTGATGCCCACCCTTAGGGCTCAGAGCCCTGATAAAGCACTAGAAGAGCGTGGCTTGCTGAGCCGCAGCCTACTGCCTGTCGCAGATATTGAGGGTAAGGTGGCTTGGTATCTCGATGGCGGCATTTTATTTAACCGCGATACGCGCAT
>NZ_JBOFMC010000363.1:0-2986 GCF_051658185.1 Shewanella sp.
TCGGCATAACTGCCATTGAAGCGATTTTCTTTAACCAAAACATACTTTGCTTAACCACAACATACTGATATTCCTAAAAACGCTTTTAAGCCAACCCGCCTCATGTTACCCAAACAAACGGGGCGATAACCCACAGCCCTATTGCCACTCAAGCAACTAGTACGAGCTCAAACAACCAGCACTCGCTCAAGCCGGCAGTTGCACACCCGCGTGCTTGTTAAACTGGCATGGAAAAGCTGCAAAACGTCAACATAATCCCTCCCTTTGCAGACAAAGGATTAAGACTGCCATAACCACGCGGCGCCACGAACGCCTGATGAACAGCCGTAACGATGCTTCAGCACTGGCGTTTGGCATTCGCCCCCTAGCACATATTGGCGTAACAACGCAGGCAAGCGTGGATAAATCCCATCCACATTCGACATCCCCCCACCCAGCACAATCGCATCGGGATCAAGCATATTGATCACATGGGCCAATGATCGCGCTAACCTGTCCAAGTAACGCTCGAATGCTGCGGTGGCAATCTCATCCTCTTGGGCAACTAAGGCCATAATCGCAACGCCAGACTGGGCCGCTTGCCCATGGTGCCCCGCTTCGCTGAGCGCACGATGATAATCGTTAATAAAACCCGTACCGGAAATAAAGGTTTCAATACAATCATGATGCCCACAAAAGCAGCGGGTACGATGACGCTCCGCAGGGGTCATCCATGGCAAAGGGTTATGCCCCCATTCCCCAGCAATCCCATTGCCACCCGCATGTACCTTACGGTTAATCACTACACCTGCACCGCACCCGGTCCCCAGAATCGCGCCAAATACCACCGGCATACTGGCAGCGGCACCATCGACCGCCTCAGATAAGGCAAAACAGTTGGCATCATTGGCCACTCGTATCTCACGGCCAAGCAATTGGGCTAAATCCACATCTAATGGCCGACCGTTGAGCCAGGTTGAATTGGCATTTTTAACTAACCCTGTGTAAGGCGAAATCACCCCCGGAATGCCGACACCAACCGAGCCTTGCTGCCCAAGGGCACTTTCTGCTTCTTTAATTAACATCACCATGGCTGCCAGCGTTCCCTGATAATCACGGGGAGTGGGGACGCGTTTACGAAAGAGTTCGTCGCCCCCTGCGCCAAGCGCCACTAATTCGGTTTTAGTGCCGCCTAAATCAATACCGATGCGTATCATGGTTAAACACTCCAACGCGCTTGCGCCCAATGTTGCCTGCAGGCATACCATCAGCCGCTGTGTCAAATAAACGCTTAAGGCAAGCCCTGTCGCCCTAAGCGACGACTAGCTTAAGCTGTAAAACCGTCCTTAGGCTCACCAGCCCGGGGCGCTGGCGATAAAATAAGGGTTGGTTATTGCCGGTTTTTGGTTATAGCGTAATGGCAGCCCGGTGTCATAACAGCACACCTTGCCCCCTGCACTTTCAAGCACCGCCTGCGCCGCGGCAGTATCCCACTCACTGGTAGGCCCCAATCTTGGGTAAAGATCGGCGCGGCCTTCGGCCAACATACAAAACTTAAGGGAACTGCCAACACTGAGCATCTCATGCTCACCAAGTGCTTGTAAATATTCGGCAAGACCAGGGCTCTGATGGGAACGACTCCCCACCACGATCGGCATATGGCGCAAAAAACCTGCGCCCCGTAAGGCACATTCTTCACCTGCACACCGCTTCCATGCTCCTACCCCATGTGCGCCATAATAGACACTATCCAGTACCGGCGCATAAACCACTCCTGCAATAGCAACCCCTTGATGAATAAGCGCGATATTGACGGTAAACTCACCATTACGCTCAATAAACTCCTTAGTGCCATCTAAAGGATCAATAAGCCAGTAGCATTGCCAGTGCCGGCGCACCTCCCAGTCAATGTCCGCCGCTTCTTCCGACAAAATAGGAATACTGGGAAAAGCCTTAGTCAGTTCAGTGCACAGCAATTGATGGGCCGCGACATCCGCCGCCGTCACCGGGCTATTATCTCCCTTGAGACTGACGGCACATGCCTCCTGCCGGTAAATGTGCAAAATGGCAGCCCCCGCGGCCATCGCCATCGCCACCAGCTGCTGCAACTGCTCTTGAGTGAGCAATGGCGGCAGGATAACAGCCTCGGGAGTCAGAGACTGCTCAATAAGAGATTGCGCTGTAATTGGTTGCTGCGTCATGCCCATATCCTTTTATTCCTATTGCTAACGACATTATGCCATCGGCCTTAGATGAACATAATCCTCATGCCATAACATATCTGTTTACTGGGCGAATATACCCGCGTATTGGCCCAAGTGCAGACTTAACGCCAGACGTAACAAACGCCGTAAAACTTATCCCGTACGCGCCAGACGCTGTTTGAGCATCGCACTCAGCTGCTGACGCCAATCCTGCCACTCGATGGCCGTCAGTGTCTCATCTGCGGCTAAAAGAGGCGGCGCCACTGTTAATCTGAGTTTATCCGCGCACAATGCACTGTAACGCGGCCTTGGCGCGACCACTTTGCCCTCCATTAACGCCCGCTCGGCGTACTCACTCGCCGAACAAGGCTTAAGCTCACATGGATGACTCTGCAACGCAGGCAAGATGCCTAAGGCGATACTTTGGCGCTGGATCTCACTGGCAAACTCATACCAACTGCAATGTCCACGCGCGGCATAATGGAACAGCCCATGGGACTGGTGCGATAACAGTTGCCAGATCACCCGCGCAAGCGCATCGCTCCACGTTGGCGAGCCCCATTGATCCGCAATCAGCTCAAGACGGCCTTGGGTTTGCATTAATCTAAGCATAGTGTTCACAAAATTATGTCCATCCACACCGTAGAGCCAGGCCGTTCGGACCACGATTGCCCCTTCGCCAAGGTGTTCAAAGACGACCTGCTCCCCCGCCAATTTACTCTGGCCATACACACTAAGGGGTGAGGCAAGATCGGTCTCGCGATAGGGAATTAACGCTGAAGGTGCTAAATCTAAGGCCATGG
>NZ_JBOFMC010000364.1:0-7337 GCF_051658185.1 Shewanella sp.
ACCCATGTTGCTTGCTATTGCGCCACTCGATAGCAAGCCTTATCGCCTCGCCTTCCCCGTATTTGATAAAACCAAACGCCTTGGCGTGCTGCTTGCCATTGATCAACATATTCCCTTGCGCGTAGCGATAAATGCACTCTGTCCCGTCAGCTAACACCTTGCGCTTGTTGATGATGCAAACACCAAGAGGTAGGGCTGAGTTTTTGTTAGCGTAGGATTGCGTGAGAGTCCGGCCTTTTGGCGCGTCTAGCTTGATACCGAGCTGCTGGCAAAGGCGGTCACGATAGGCTTTGGCGTTTGCCGCTTGGCTGTGGTGAAAGTTGCGGTGGGGCGTGTTGGGTACTCTGACCATGATCGTTTTGTGAGCCATGCTGATATATCGGCCTAATCTCAATGCTAAACCTCCAAAAAATGCCACCAGCGGCCAAAAATGCGTTAAGGTGGCGCAACTAGCGTTAGGTTGGCGCTAGTGTTGTGTTGTTAGTTTGGTGTAGTGAACCGCGAACCTTTTCCGCCTCTTTATCGAGGCGGCTTTTTTTAATCAAATCCACGTTTCAACTATACAGGGATCGTCCTGTACTTCTCGCCCAATATTCGTATATCCAAACGGCAAAAACCGCCGCAATTCTTCTAGCGTTTCTGCTATCGCACAAAACTCGCTTGGCTCGATTACCCCGCCGCGCTTCACGCAATGCGGCCTTAACACATACCTATCCCCAAAATCTTTCGTGCCTTTGTAGGCCGTGAAAACGACAAGCTGATCACCGCGCAACGTTCGATCTAAATAATCCTCAAAACTGGTCACTAATACAGACTTGGGCAGGCTCATTGCTTGGCTTCCTTGCGCTCAAATGGCGCTCAAAATGGGTGTTATACAGCGGATTATAACGCCCCTCCACCCCCCTGAAACCCTTTATTTATAAGCTTTTTGCTAAAACCCCCACTTTTTCGTTGATTTTTTTTCGCGTCCTTAACATCGGCCTGAGATGAAGGCGGCAAGACCTTCATTCAACTCAACTTTGATGCCAATGAAGGATCTAAACGATGAAAAAGTATTACAACCGAATTGCGGCAATTTCGCAGACTGCGAAAGCTGTTAGAAACGTATGTATTGATGCACAGTTTGACGGCGGTCAGCGCATTACTGATCCCCGCGCCTTAGCTGATAGCATTGCCACCGCCGCAAGCAAAGAACCTATGTTTGAAGCGCTGGGCGACCAACAAGCCATTACTCAAGTGTCTACCGCTTGGGCAGGTGCAATGGGCGATTATATCGACCAAAACGGCCAAGCGCCCCGCGATGAATTGCTAGCGTCCTGTGCTGAAACCCTGCTTTCTTGTTCTGTTGGGCATGAAGGCGAAAGCCGTAACCCCATGTTTGAAAGCATTGGCACTACCATGCGTTCGTCTGAGGGCGTAGAGATCCGCGCTAAAACAGGCGCGCTTATTCTGCCTGTGGCCTTAGCTGCGGCAACTAACGACGCTGCGACGTTTGTGCAAGGCGGCCGCGATGAAACAGAAATGTTTGAGATCGTGCGCGTGTCCGGTACTGCCTTTGGTGACATGGAAAAAGGTCAGCAAATGGACGAGTTCTGGAACGGCCAATACACAGGCTTAAAACAGACTTACACGTCACCCGTCCAAGGCGACGGCGCAGCAACTACCTTTGTTGCCTATATCTACAATGAAGCCGCGCCAATGGCGGGATCAGCTACCACGTTAGTCGGCGTCATTAATAACTGTAACCCGCAAAAAATCCCATACCGTCGTAAATCTGTGCGCGTGATGTTGGATGGTAAGCTGGTGGCGTCAGATCTGGTTAACAATGGCGTTTACGGTCAGTTCAAGCACGACGGCGTTGATTACTCAATCATGCCAGCGGCCGAAGCGGATAACACCAAAGGCATCATTGCGTTCAAGTGTACGCCTGCCTTACCAGCGGCAGCGGGTAGCTTAATGTTGCAATACGATGTTGACGTAGAAAACGCTAACGCCGTGCTACCAGAGATCCAACACGAAATGCTGTCGTATACCATTACGCCGCACCAATCCATTGTCGCTGCGCAACATACGATCATGGGCTATTGGGCGATGAAGCGTGAGTACGGTATCGACATGCGTTCACTGCAAACCCAAACGCAGCGCAACGTATTAGCATACGAAAAAGACATGCGTAACCTGCGCGATATGTTGATCGCTACCATGGCGAATCCAACAACCACTATCCCGCTAACCGTGCCTGCTGGCTCTTACTTCAAAGAGAAATACGAAGAAGTCCACGAGCATTTATTAGTGCTATCTCAAGCCATGCAAGCGGATACCAAGACTAGCGGCCTAGTCGGTATGTTCTGTGGTTCGCGTGCTGCGTCAATGCTTAAAGCGTTAGGCGCGCCGTACTTCACCACGCCTGATAACTATCGCCAAGTGCCTAAAGTGCATTACTGCGGCCTGTTATTCGGCAAGTGGAAAGTCTACGAAGTGCCATTCGAAATCGAAATTGCAGGCGCGACCTTGGGCAAAAATGACATTCTTTGTTATGCCCGTGGTCAGGAATACTCACAAGCTGGCTTGCTGGCGGGTGATGCGGTTCCGGCGACCATGTATAAGCATGGCACGCTACCCGCGCTATTTAGCCGCGATACCCTGTGGGAATTGAGCTTTGGTGATATTTCCCCGCGCGCTGGCTACAAGTATTTCCGCAAAGTGACCATTTCCCTTAACTAATAATGATGGCCGCGCTCACTCGCTGATCGCGGCCTCGTTTCCATGGGTGAACAAATATGAAATTAGTTGATTTAACGATCGCTAACACCTCTAAAACGGAAGCGTTTGAGGTGTTGGGGCTTGTTATTCCTAAGAACGACAAGGTAGAGCAAAAGGACGTGCCATTTGACCGCGCTAACAACTTAGTGATCGCGGCCAGTGGTATTCCGGCGCTCGATGTGTCGGTAAAAGGCATGACTTCAACAGGCCAAGGCTTAGTAACTAACGAGCTGGCGACGCTGCGTAAAGATAACGCTGATCTCAAGGTGGAAGTGCAACAGCTCACAGAGATTAACGCGCTAAACAGCGCCACGTTAGCAGAACAAAGCATTCTGATTAACACCTTAACGGCCGAAAAAGCAGAGCTGCAACGCTTGCTCGATGAGGCGTTAGCGCCTACGCCGCTAGCGGCAGAGCCTGTATCTGTGGTTAGCGAAGCGGAAAACGAGCCAGTGGCAAAACCTACGGCTAAGGCCGCCAAAACAACTAAGGGAGCGACAAAATAATGAGTCAAATTCCATTTTCTATCGGTAATGTGGCGGCTATCGGTGTTGCGCCGATCAACGCCTCGGCAACCAATCAAGCGGGTGGCGCGGGTGGTACTAGCGTGTTTGCGGGTCTGGTTGTCAGTAGCAAAGGCCAGCCCTTTGAGCTGCTGCGCGTGACTAAGCAAAACTGGCAGCAAGTGTTAGGCGTGCCATTCCGTCCTAACGTCCCGTTTGCATCCTCGTTGCGCTGTCTCGATGAAGCCTTAAGCGGCGGTGACGGTTATGTTGTGCGCGTGACGCCTGAAAATGCCAAGTATCCTATCCTAACCGTGAAAGCGGTCGCAGTAGAAACAGGCTTTAACGACACGTTAGCGTCAGCCAGCGCCTTTGGTGTAACGCCTCCGGTCACGCCTGATTCACTGTTTGCGCTCTATCCGGTAGACGGCGACGCCACGGTAAGATCGGTTGAACTGGTAGCCACTGGCGGCCGTCCTAACGAATTTACCTTGAACCTCTACTCAACAGATTCGCTGGGCGCGGAATACCTTGATCAAAGCTGGACAGTATCGAGCGATCCGCTGGCTATTGATGACTTTGGCGACTCGTTATTTATCGAAGAAGTGCTTAACCGCACTAACGCCAAGATCCGCTATGCCAAAGGTGATGCCGCCTTTGAACCTACCGATGTTGCAGGTGTTGAAAAGGTGCCATTCGTGGGCGCAACCAGCGGCGACAATAGCACACTGAAAGCGGCCGATTACGCCAAAGGCACGGCGATTTTGCGGAGCACGTTATCGCAATTCACCGCTATCGTGGGCTTAGGTCTGGAAGATGCCACGGTGATCGAAGGCTTGGTCGAAGTCGCTAACGGCCGTCGCATTGATATGTTTGCGGATGTGGTCGCGTCCAGCTACGCCGCCGCCGTCGCTAAAATGAAGGCGTCAGCGTTTAACTATGAACGCTTAGCGATGTATTTCTTCCCCTACACTGCCAAAGATCCTTACTACGGTATTGCGGCATCATGGCCTATTTCCGGTATTGCGTTTGCGGCCAAGGCTAAAGGCGTTGCGGTGACTGTGGGCGGCGCGGGTGGCTGGCATTACAGCCCTGCGGGTGTAGAGCGCGGCATTATCAATCGTAAAGAAGTTAAGCCGTTTGCTGGCTTGGATGAGCCAGATTACGAAGCGCTGTACGCCGCCCGTATCAACAAGCTTGCCCTATCACCTACAGGCCAATTGATGATCGATGACGCGATCACCACTCGCGTAAAAGCCGATTACCTGTTGTTCCAGCATATCAGCTCTACGATGGACGCAATCAGTCGCGACTTTGCGAACCTTGCCGCCACGGTGAAGCACGAGCCTGATGCAATCACGCATGATGGCTTACTGCGCGGTATGACCTCGATTCTGGACACCTATGTAGCCTCTGGTGCATTGGTTGCGCCCCGCGATCCTGATGATGGAGAAAGCCCTTATGTGCTCGAAGTGGTGCAGGTTGCTATCGACTATTGGGAAGTGCGTTGGGCGGCCTGCGTAACAGGCTCTAGCCGTCGTATTTTGGGTGTTCCTGCGCTTATTCGCTAAGTGAACCATTCATTTATGGGGGCTTAGCCCCCTTTGGGAGCCAAAAATGAGTTTAGAAAAGTTTTATAACCAAGGCCGTATTACTCAAGCGCTGTTTGAATCTGTCGAAGCTGAAAAGCCGTGTGAAGATAAAGACAAGCCAAAAGCAAAGTCCATGTTTGAAACCGTGGATGAACTGGGCGAGCAGTTAGAGCGCGGCGAAGCCATGGCCGCTGTGATCGAGTGGGCAGAGTCCGGCGAACCTACCGCCGATAACTTTGATGCAATCGCGCAAGCGCTGGCTGATATTGACGAAGAAAGCGACGAAATCACCGATGAAGAACAAGCGCTTTATGAAGATGCGATTTATGCCATGGCCGATGCGCTGGTATACCTTGGCATTGAAGAAAGCCTAGTTGAAAAACTGCTAGATGGCGACGACAAAGCCGCCCGTCAGGTGTTTGTGGCTGTCTCTGAGGCTGAGGCTATCGAGGATGATGAAGCGATGATGGAGTCAATCGCTCAGTTTTCAGTCCTTGGCCAGCATGAAGCCATGCTCGAAGCTGTGAAAAAAGTCGTGCGCAGCGGCAAGGTGAAATGGATTAAAAAGCCGTTACGCAAAAAGCGCATTAATGGCGCGCAACGTGCCGCACTTAAGAAAGCGCGCATGAAGTCCAATACCTCGGCCGCCAAAGCCAAGCGCCGCCGCTCAATGAAGCGCCGCAAAGCGTCAGGCTTATAAGGTAAGGGGTAGGTAATGCCAACATACGGAATGTGCCGCGCTGATGGCGTGAGTAGCTATCTCAAAGTGTTTATCAAGCAAGGGGACGTGACCGTTGTTGGCTATATCGGTGATGGAGCAAGCAAACAGCTTTCCTCAATGTGGCAAAGCCCGTTTGAGGGCGACACGGTGGGGCAAGCTGGCGGCGGCGCGTATGACAAAGCCGCTGATGTTGCTCAGGTCAAAACAGGTGAAACCACTAAAACCATGATGAATACTGCGTTGGTTTGGGAAGGCATTTCACCCCATGAGATCACATTGCCGATCTACCTAAAAGCCTTTGAAAATGCGAAAGAGGAAGTAAACGATGCAATCATGCACCTTGAAATGATGGCCTCGCCGCAATTGTCGGAGGATTGGGTCGGCCTTGGCTCTATCCCGCAAACGTGCGAAGTCAACATAGGTCGTCGATTGATTTTGCCACGGTGCCAGATAAAGGACATAAGTAGCGAATTAGACGTTCCAAAAGACCGGAATGGCTATATGACGCGCAACACGGTTCAACTATCGATCACCATGGACAGGATGACCAACAAATCAGCGATTGCGTCGTTATACACTTAAAAACTAGGGGTAAATTATGGCTGGACATAGCAATACCAAGGGTAATTTAGGCTTACTAAAAACCCACTACAACAAAAACAAAGCGCTGGGCGAAAAGGCACAGGCGTTTGAATTTGAAATGAACGTTACAGGCTATCCAGATTGGACGGTGTTGTGTCGCTCTACGCAGATCCCCGCTATGGGACGTTCTGATGTTGAGGATTACGGCGCAATGGGTCTGCTATTTGTGCAATCCGGCGCACTGGAAAACAGCGGTGAAATTACCGTGATGTGCGTGGAGACAATCAAAGGCGTGATGATCAATGACCTGCGCAACATCATCAAAGAGAAAAAAATGGTAGATATTACTATCGCACTTAAGAGCGAATCGGCAGGCACTGGCAAAGGCCAGTTAATGCAATTGCTCGATTGTAAGATGCGTTGTGATGCTATCGAGTTGAGCACGGAAGATACGGCAGCGCTAGTTAAGCCGTCGATCACTATCCGCTACAACTTCTTAGATCTGTAATGGGAGCCGCCCTGTGAGAATCGCTGATATAACGAAAAATGCGGTAGACCGCTTCCCCGTGCTTCTGACCAAACCGGAAGAAGTGCAAGCGTTCTTGATGCAAGCATTAACGGCCTATCAGGATCTAGCAGGGTGTACCCGCAAACAGCGGGTATTAGCTGGCGACGTGCAGGATGGCGGCTTATATGTCATGCCGGAGTCCTGCCTTGCGCTATCGAGCGCTGTTGATGCGCTGGGGGACTTTGTGATCTGCGATATGTCCGACGATGACGAAGGTAACATTATCCTGTATATCAACGAGCCGAAAGCCGTCTATCCGCTGGCGGTCGAATACTTTGTAAACCTTGCCTACTACGCCGACAAGCCTGATTTACATGTGCCTAATCGCATTGCTGGCATGATCATTAATTACCTTGAGTGCCTTATCGCCATGGATAACGATGACCGAGTAGCGCGCGTCGAATCGGCGGGGAAAATGGACACGTCCAGAACCCCAACACGCTTAGATCGCATGGCACAAAAAACCGCACTAGAAGAACAATTCAAGGCTAACCGTGAGATCATTTCGCTGGTTAGCGTGCATCCACGCTAAAGGGGTGTTACATGGCGTCAATGACCAATATCAGCGCCCTTAAATCTATCGCTAAACAGCTTGCGCGCACTACGTT
>NZ_JBOFMC010000365.1:0-1941 GCF_051658185.1 Shewanella sp.
GACGAGCTCGGGCTGCTGCGGCGACGCCACGCCGCTTGGCCAGTCTAAGCGCCAATAACGCTCACCTTGCTCATCCTCGAGCACAACAATACTGACGACGGCAGCAACCGGCAGGGTCAGTTGGCTATAAAAGCCTGCAATATTGGCAGCGCCAAGTGCCCTTGCCATTAAGTGCCGAATAACACCGCCATGGCTGATAATCCAAATCGGCGCGGTGGCGATAGCGCTCGATGTCGTCCTCGAGTCATCCGCGGGTTCGGCGCTCTGTACTGAGCTCAGCCCTGCGCTTTGCCCTGAGCTCAGCCCAGCTTGATGTTCCGCCCTTTGCCCATTGGCTGTTGCTTTGCACGCAGCCACTTGATGCATGCGCGCAAAGCTACGATCCAAAATCGCGTCAATCGTGGTGTTGACCCTCAACTCAAAACTTGCCATTGACTCCCCCCCCGGCGGCGCGGCCTGCCAAGGATTTTGCCAATAGGCCGTCAGTTTATCCCCCGCTTGGTGGTACAACGCATCGAGTGCCACACCGTCCCACTCACCAAAATCAAGCTCCTGTAAGCCAGTGCATAACTCAAGGTGCATAGGCTCAGCAGTGGGCGTCGCCGCGCTCTGCTCAAGGGCGAACGCCTTGGCAAATTCGGCGCAGCGCTTCGCACTTGAGCTGTAAATACCGTGGCAATGCGGCGGATAGGCTTTCACCGCCGCCGCCATTTGTTGCCAGCCTTTAGCCGTTAGCGCCACATCCACCCGGCCACGTAAAATTGCGCCGCCTTCACATTCGCCATGGCGTAACAGCAATAAGCGCACTTGTTTCATATTTGCCTTTAAAAATGTCGCGGCTAAAGCCTAATGTCTCGATTCTAATGACTTTAACCTTGCTCTGATAATCCTACCTCGCGTATTATGGACGTCTATACGTTTAAATGTCCAAAAAAAATAGCGGCACATGATAATAAAATGCGCTTAATAACCCAAACACCAACGCGCGATAAACACCGTATGCTGGACTTCACTTAGCTGTAGTAAAGGTAACTATTTATGACGATACCCTCAAATCCCCCCGGCCAACGTTTGGCAAACATTCGTCAGCAGCTCACGCAGCGCATTCTGATCTTAGACGGTGCCATGGGCACCATGATCCAAGGCTATAAACTCGAAGAAGCCGATTATCGCGGCGAGCGTTTCAAGGATTGGCATACCGATGTAAAGGGCAATAACGACCTGTTAGTCCTGACTCAGCCACACATCATCAAACAAATTCACACCGACTACCTATTAGCCGGTGCCGATATTATTGAAACCAATACCTTTAACGCCACCACGATCGCCATGGCCGATTATGATATGCAGTCATTGTCCGCCGAGATTAACCGCGAAGGCGCGCGCCTTGCCCGTGAGGCCTGTGATGCAATCGAGCAGGCCACGGGTAAGCCACGTTATGTCGCCGGGGTGTTAGGGCCCACTAACCGCACTTGCTCTATCAGCCCCGATGTTAACGACCCAGGCTTTCGTAATATCCACTTCGATGAGTTAGTCACCGCTTACTGCGAATCGACCCGCGCCCTGATTGAGGGCGGCGCCGATATCATTATGGTCGAAACCATTTTTGATACCTTAAATGCCAAGGCCGCGCTATTTGCCATCGAAACCGTATTCGATGAACTCTTTGGCGCTAACTCGCCAGCGCGTTTGCCCGTGATGATCTCCGGCACCATTACCGATGCCTCGGGCCGAACCCTTACCGGCCAAACCACCGAAGCCTTTTATAACTCCCTTCGCCATATCAAGCCCTTATCTATCGGCCTTAACTGCGCCCTTGGGCCCAAAGAGCTGCGCCCCTACGTCGAAGAACTGTCTCGTATCGCCGAATGTTATGTGTCGGCGCACCCTAATGCGGGTCTGCCAAACGAGTTTGGCGGTTACGATGAAACCCCAGAGGAC
>NZ_JBOFMC010000366.1:0-6739 GCF_051658185.1 Shewanella sp.
GGGATGAGCCTGTCGTGCACGCTCTTTTGACGCATGCTGCCGATATACAATGCAACTTGTTCAATGTTCTGCCAGTTAATCATGTTGTCAGTTCACCATTCTGTTGGCTCACTCAGAAGCCCGTTAACGGGCCAAGGCAGCATCTTGCGTTCCTCATCACCTGCCTTGAGTGTTTCAGTATTTCAGTATTTCAGTGTTTCAGTGTTTCAGTGTTTCAGTGCAGATACACCTTGGTGGCAGGATTAATAAAATCCTCGGGAAATGGATTCATTCCTCGCGGGCAAGGGCGCAATTGATTAGAATCCGTGTGAATATGCACGGGCGGTTCGGTATCGCCCTCTGGGTGCGCTTAGCCATCGCTAAGTCGTGCTAGCACAAAGTAGGCGGACTGTTTTTCTGCTGAGGAGTTTATATGCAATTGTTTGTCAAAGATTTAACCGTGATTGATTTTTCCTATCTTTGCCCTAAACGCGGTATGGTCGGAGAGAGCTGGATAGTGGATGTGCTCCTTGAAGGCAGTTTGGATGAGCAGAATATGCTGCTCGATTTTGCCAAGGTGAAACGGAGCATTAAGCAGACCTTAGATGCGGTGGCCGATCATCGTTTACTGGTGCCAACAGCATGCAATGACGTGCGCTGGCAGCAACAGGGTGAGCGGGTGTGGCTCGATTTTGCAAGCCAAGTGGGCGAGATCCATCTTGCTTGTCCAGAGCAAGCCTTTGCCTTGGTGCCGGCTGAGCAAATCGATATCACCAGCGTTAATCGATTTTTGTGTCAAGCGCTGCGGGAGGTGTTGCCCGCTCATGTGGCAGGGATCACCTTAACCTTAAGGCATGAAGCGCTTACTACCCCCTATTATCATTACAGCCATGGGCTGCGCAAACACGACGGTAATTGTCAGCGTATCGCTCACGGGCATCGCAGCCCCGTGCATGTTTTTGAAAATGGCATAGCGTCACCTCAGTGGGATGAATATTGGGCCGCGCGCTGGCAGGATATTTATTTGGCGAGTGTTGAGGATCGGGTGCCGGTGCAGACATTAGCTTTATCGCCTCAAACCCAGATAACCGATGCAAGCCATTATGGTTTTCATTACCAAGCGCCTCAGGGGGATTTTCAACTCGCGATGCCAAAAGGGCGCTGCGATATTTTGCCCCATGATACCACGGTTGAATTGCTCGCCGATTACATGGCCAGCACAATGGCCGCGAAGGTGCCTACGAGTGAATTTACCGTCGTGGCCTATGAAGGGGTGGGTAAGGGCGCGATTGTGACAAAGGGCGCGGATCCTCAGTAATGAATTTATTTTTTAATTGATGTTTAAGATGTATTGGCGGTGTGTATGAAGATGTTATCTAAGATGTGGGCTCCTTTGCCGTGGCTCAAGGTGCCAGCCATGGGCGGGCTAAGCCACGGTCTTTTGGCGCAAGGTCGGCAATGGATTGTTGTGGCAGGATTCAGTTCACTGGCGAGTATCAGTCATGCCCAAGAGGTGAGTTTTACCGGAAAATTCGAGCAGGGGGCGCTCATCCGTGCACAAGTGCCCGTGGGTACTCAAGTCCGTTTAAATGAAAAGGACATAAAAGTGTCCCCCGAAGGATATTTGGCCTTTGGCTTTGACCGTGACGGCGCGCAACAGCAGCAACTCACCTTGGTCTATCCTAATGGTTTGACAGAGATTAAACCCCTCACCGTGGCCCAGCGTCAGTACAATATTCAACACGTGAAAGGCATTAGCAATAAGATTATGAAGCCGGATCCCATTGCTCAAGAACGGGCGGCAAAAGATGCGGCGCAGGTGAAGGCGGCCAGAGCGATATTGAGCGATCATACGGCGGTTTTTCAAGATTTTATTTGGCCGCTTACCGGGCGGATCTCAGGGGTATACGGTAGTCAGCGTATTTACAATGATGTCCCTGGCAATCCGCACTTTGGCGTGGATGTGGCCGCCAAGACAGGCACCGTTGTGGTGGCGCCTGCCGATGGGGTGATCAGTCTTTCGGTGCCGGATATGTTTTATTCGGGTGGCACTATGGTCATTGACCATGGTTATGGAGTGAGCTCCAGTTTTTTACATTTAAGTAAGCTCTATGTCAGCGCCGGAACACGCGTGAAACAGGGCCAAGCGCTGGCGGAGGTCGGGGCAACGGGACGAGCGAATGGCCCGCATTTAGATTGGCGTTTGAATTGGTATCAGATGCGCCTTGACCCCACCTCGGTAGTGCCGCCCATGGCGACCGTGCTGGCAAAGGATAAGGCCAGCAAAGCAGCAAAACCTTAAAAACAAGGTATAGATTATAGATAAGGGGGCTAAGTTACCCCTTCTTCGGTGTCATTTAAGCGGATCTTGTGATTTTATAAGGATTTGAAATTTAAAAATATTTTGTAATTTCAGCAGACTTTGCGGCGCACCCTATCCGCTGAGCATCAGCGAAGGGCATGTTGTTCATCGCGCTCCTTCGCGTTAACTGGTGCCCGCAGGACGTTATTTGAGTAAAGGATGATCGGCGGGTAATTGTCGGCTGATCCACAAGATTAACTTGTGTTTCATATTCGGGCCGTCTTCTTTATCTTTGGCGAGTGGCTGGATCAGATTATCGGTCACCAGTAGGCGATAAATGCACTCTACCTTATCTTTGGGGGAGACACCTCGCTCAAATTCATCAAACCCCCGCTTTTTGGCGTAACCTACACCGATTTCAAGGGCAAACTTTAACAGTTGTGCTTCGTTTTTTGCAGGCTTCATTGGTGATGTCCTATTCTGGCTTGGCTAGCTGAGCGGCGCGCCTGCACCGCGGGTGCCCTTATGTCTCTTGGTGCTCACTGGCAATGACGGTCTTAATGCCGTGGGGATGCACTTTGATACAGATATCTTGATATTTAAAAGCAATCGTCGGGTTGGCTAAGCGTTCCTTAGCGGCCTTTGGTGAACTCATTTTAAGCTTAATGCCCTCCTCGGGGATTGAGGTGTTGCTAAAAAGTGGGCCAAGCGCTGGGCATAGGTGCAGCAGATCTTGGCTGAGCGCATCACAATCTTGGGCGCCTGATGGCAGCACTAGCTCAATATGTTCCCAACCTTCTTGGGGATATGCCTTATCGCTTGGGTAGGGCAATTCCACACAAGCAATGGAAAATTCCCCTAGGATCAACGGCGTGGTTAATTCAAAAATTAAGATACTGCGGCCATTAATATGATTATCGGAAATGATCCGCCCCCGTTGGCAAAACTCATGGCGTAGGGCATCGGCTGCGGCAATGGAGTTGACTCTCAACGCGACATGATCGCATTCGAGGTTTTTGTCCGACAGCGTTAAGCGTGCCAGTAAAGCTAAAATTTGTGCTTCAAATTGGGGCCAAGCTTGCTGCAGTGTGGCATAGCTTATCCCCGTGGCATTGGGGGACGTGAGCGGGGGTAACGATGGCATAGGGCATCCTTTAACTTGGTGGCGCAAATACTGTGGCGTAAATACAGTGGCACAAAATAAAAATCTGGTCGCGCCAAAGGCGAAATAAAAACGCCCAGTCAGTTGGGCGTTAATAGGGAACAGGACTTGGCTTAAGGCCAGATTTCAATAGGCGTGCCTTCATCAACGGCTTTCCACAGTTCATCCATTTCGGCGTTGGTCAGAGCAATGCAGCCGTTAGTCCAATTGTATTGCTGGGCTTCTTCGGGAGATAAATTAGAACGCGGATTTTGGCCGTGGATCATGATCATTCCACCGGGTTTAATGCCTAGCGCCTTGGCTCTTAGCTTATCTTCTTCATTTGGATAAGAAATATGAATGGATTTGTAATAGGCGCTATCGGGTTTTTTATAGTCGAGAATATAGCGGCCTTGAGGCGTACGTTGATCGCCTTCTTTGAGTTTATGGCCAGAGGGAAGATCGCCCATGGCAATCCGGTATTGCTTGAGGACCTTGCCATCGCGCATCAGGACCATATTGGCATCGGATTTCGAGACCACCACTAAGTCGACTTTACCTATGCTCGAGGAGGCTAGCACCGGCAGGGGCTGCCATGTCATTAGGGTGAGCGCCACACCGCTCAGTGTTGAAAGTACAGATCCGCGCATATCATCCTCAAAAAGTTAACACTAGATTCGTCCTGGGGGGGAATCATACCGTAAATTGGGGGCGCTGTGACTAGGGGGCATCGCAGTTTGCCGGAGATTTTTTGTTAAGTTTGCCTATGGCACCCTATGACGACACCCAATGGCACAGCGTGTGTGGCGGCATTCGAACGGTTTTGAGCCAGTTCGAGTTGGCGTCCGCCCGCTTGAGTCAAGCTTAAGGCGTGTCTACTGGATTGTGATTAGGGCGTGTCATCTTGACCGCCAACATGGTGCTGATGATGACGGTGTTGTTGCGCATAGCGTCTGTCAACATAATGCTCATCAATACCATTCATCATCCATATCTTTGGCAATCAATAGGATGTGTGCTAGTGGTAACCTTTAGGTCGCCCTGGCTCCATCGCCTGCGGGAAGATGACGGAGAACATTAACCTCCCTTTGTGTTTTCAGTTCACGTTATCCGAAGGTGGCGTGTTCGTTGTGCTGATTGGCACAATTGCAGCGTCCGCAGTAAGCTGATGTGCGGGGTTTGCAAGGCTCGCCGATGGAAGGTGAGAGACGATGCCCAGATGCATCCCTAAGGTTGCCATGTGTTTTTGCTCTCGCTGCAAATCTTTCATAAATAGGCTTATTTTACGTTTATGCCCGGGTAAGACGAGCATTAATCCATCAGGTGTCACTTGGATCTGCTCTAGGCTGAAGCTTTTGGCAATTCTGCCAAGGTGCAGCAAGATAGCAAGGCGCAGTAAGCACAGTAAACGAATGAGCGTCAATTTATGGTGGGGATCGAGCTCAGTTGCTAACAGTGCGTAGGGTTTTTTACGGTGATTGGCGATAAGCAGGGCGAGATCCCGTTGCAATGCCTCGCTAAAACCGGGGAGATCGCTATGACTGATAATATAGGCGCCATGTTTGTGTAGGGCCTTAGAATTGATATGTAAACCAATCTCATGCAAGGTTGCCGCATAGGCGAGTAATCGGGCGTAAGGGCGCAGTTGCCATTCATCGGCAACCTGCTCAAACATCATCATCGCAGTATCGCGCACTTTATGGGCATGGGATATATCGATGTGGTAGAGCTGGGCAATGCTATCGACGGTGCGATGGCGGATATCTTGATATTGGCCAATCTTAGCCAGCTCATAGAGTACCCCTTCGCGCAGCGCTCCGGGGCTAAACTCCAATTGTTCTATGGGTAAGCGCCTAAAAAAACTGATTAAAATGGCAAGGCCGGCGGGTAGCAGTGGCGTGCGTTTCTCATCCACATTGGCAAAGTGGATTTGTTCAATATGACCATATTTGATCAGGGTTAATTTGAGCTGTTTAAGGCGAGGTAGGGTGATGATTTCATCACCATGCTCCTCTTGGATAGCCTCGCACAGGGCTTTGACCGTCCCTGAGCTGCCAAGGACTAAATCCCAGTTGCCGCTAAAATATTCTTTGGATAATGAGGCAAATTGTTTATCGGCAGCACTTTGGGCGGCGCGAAACGCTGCGGGGGTAATGTGGCCTCCCGGAAAAAATCGCTCATTAAAACTCACGCAGCCACAGCGTAAACTCGATAAATGGGTGGGGGTATTTTTTTTGCCGAGCACCACTTCGGTCGAGCCGCCACCAATATCAATCACCAGATTGCGCGCGCCTAATACTTGGCTTTGGGCAATGCCATTATAAATTAAGCGGGCTTCCTCATGGCCGGGGATCACCTCTACTGGATAGGGCATAATAGCGAGCGCAGCATCGATAAATTGCTCGCGGTTTTTGGCGACTCTGAGGGTATGGGTGGCGACGAGGCGGACCTGAGCTTGATCGAGGTTAGAAAAACGCTGATTAAAATCCCGCAGGCAATTTAAGCCCCGCTCGATGGCCGCATCGCTCAACACATTTTGGCCATCTAAACCGGTGGCCAGTTGCACCTGTTGTTTTTCTTTGTGGAGAATTTGCAAACTGCCGTCCTGCTCCCTTGCGATAACGAGGTGAAAACTGTTCGAACCCATATCGATGGCGACAAAGTGTCGCGGCTGTGAATGTGTGGTGCTCAATCTAATTATCCTTTGGCTATCAAGGCAATCGTAAAGCCCGCATCTTAATCAGGCTTCGTCAGTCGCATGCTTGTTGTCCCCGCCGTGATTCATCCAGCGGTGATGAGCACAGCTGAACTCACTTTACGGCGATCCCTGTCCTGTTATATCGCGCCGCACTGGCAAGCGAGTGTATCGCCGGGCGCGCTAGCAGACGCTAGGTCACTCTGGCGCTGCAGCGAGCTGGGCGGCGAACGTCTGCTGCTGGCGCTTTTCATAATTGATAAGATATTGATAAATCGCAATTTGCGAACGTACCTTACGTTTGTTGCCCCGATTACGATAAGGATTACTTTGATCCTTATTGATGATCCGCGCCTTGGTATTGTCGTTAAATTGTAACGATAAAATATCCATAACCATTTGTTTTAGGCCCGGATCATAAATCGGCACACTCACTTCGACACGGTTATCAATATTGCGGCTCATCCAGTCTGCGGAGCAGACGAAGAGTTTATTTTCGCCACCGGCGTGGAACAGCATTACCCGGGAATGCTCCAAAAAGCGATCAACAATACTATAGACCTCAATATTGTCACTGATCCCCGGAATATTGGGGATCAGCGAGCACATGCCGCGGATCAGT
>NZ_JBOFMC010000367.1:0-2629 GCF_051658185.1 Shewanella sp.
CGAACAGCCTAGCGATTTCGGCAACCGTGGTGCCAGTGGTCACGACATCATCGACTAAGGCAATGCGCTGATACGCAAAATCTTCAGTTAACTGAAAGGCATGGTGCAAATTGCGCCGCCGCTGCGCGCCGGATAATCCCGCCTGTGGCCGAGTGTCCTGCTGACGTGTTAAGCCCTGAGTGACAAGCGGGAGCTGCAGCAGTTGTGATAACTCCTTGGCAATGAGCCAGGCTTGATTAAATCCCCTTTGTCGCAAACGCGTGGGATGCAGGGGGACAGGCACGATTGCCTGTGGCAGGCTTAATAAACCTTGTCGCTCAAGGTGCTTAATTCGCGCAACGAGCGCATGGCACAGGATTGGCAGAGCCGCGAGTTGGCCCTGATACTTGATGGCCCCCACCCATGGCCCTAAACCTTGATGATAACTGCAAGGGGCAATGATTTTGCGCGGCGAGCGCCTTTGGCATTCGCCGCAATAATCCTGCTCAAGCAGCATGGATTTACCGCAGCCGAGGCAGATGGGGTCATGGTACAGGCTCGCTTGCAAGCACACGGCGCAGATCCCGGTTGCAGGCGCGGTGATGGATTGGTGGCACAGCAGGCAGCGGTTAGGTAAACTGGCCGCAATCCCTGCGAGTGCCAGACGATAAGTTAAGCTGAGGAGTCTGTGTACCTGCTGCAGCCCCATTCCTTTGGGTGTGAATGACATACTCTATCCCTATCGACAATCGAGGCCTTAAATGACCCCTGTGACGCCAACGATAATCCCTGCATCAGTGCACGTGCAAACCCAAGGCCAAGGGCCAGAACTGGTGCTGCTCCATGGGTGGGGGGTTAATGGTGGGGTGTTTAGCGCTGTGCAGGAGGCTTTGCCTGAGTATAGGACGCATGTGGTCGATTTGCCGGGCTTTGGCCTAAGTCCACCGTTGGCGGGAGGGTTGGACGCATGGGTGGATGCCCTCGTGCAAGCATTGCCCGCCAATGCGATTTGGCTCGGCTGGTCTTTAGGGGGGCTGGTGGCGACGCAGGCGGCTTTGCGTTATCCCTCCCAGATTAAAGGGCTGGTGACTATCGCCTCATCCCCTTGCTTTATTGCCAAAAAAGAGCAAGGTTGGCCGGGGATTGCGCCTGCTGTATTAAGTCAGTTTGGCGCTGAGCTGGGGCAAGATTTGCCGCGTACCATAGAGCGCTTTTTGGCCATCCAGGCCATGGGGAGCGCGACGGCAAAGGCAGATATTAAGCAGCTCAAAGATTTCGTCTTATCTCGCCCATTAGCTAGCCCTATGGCGTTGACTCAGGGGCTGGCGATGCTGCACGACATTGACCTGAGGAGCCAAATCGGCCAGATCCCTTTACCTTGGCTGCGACTCTGGGGGCGCCTCGATGGCCTCGTTCCTCGGGGCTTGTTGCCCTTGATGCCAACGGGGGAGCATATGAGTGATGTCGTGCTAGCAAAAGCCTCCCACGCGCCGTTTATTTCCCACCAAGAAGAATGTTTACAGGCCTTGCGTGCTTGGTTAACCCGTTATCATCATTAATGCTTTATCTTTGTGCGATAGCTGGCTAGTATTTAACCATTCGAGAATATAGGAATGTTTTATGCTGGTTGTCAGTCATTACCCGCAGGTGCCGCTAGCGACCAGTAATGTCGCGACGGATGCCGCTCGGGTCGACAATCAGCTTAAGCCTGTCATCATTCCGCCGCAGGCGAGCACGAAGGAGCACCCTGAGCGGGCGTTAAATCCCCAGCAAGAACGTAGCGCGGACCAAGCTCAGCAGCAAGCACGCTTACTTGAGCAAAAACAGCAGGTTCAGCATCGGCAGCAGCGCCAGTCTTCTCAGCAACAGGAGCAGCAGTCTGCATCTGAGCAAGAGTTGCCCAAAAAGGCGCTCGCGGTCCCTGAGGCGGCTCTGCGCAAAGCCTTTAATCTTGCTTTTCGTGGGCCAGCAGCGCTGCAGCGTAAGGATATCCGCCTAAAAGTGGGGAGCGAGGCCGAGGCAAATCTTGCCAATGCCACCGTCACGTCACCGACAGCTCAGTTTGCTCACTCGGCGCCGACCCATGAGTCCAGCCAGTTTTATCAGCAGGTGGGTCAGCATCTTCGGCAATTTTACGCCCAGCAATCCCTACCTGAGCCTGAAGCCTCTTTGTCGCTGTGGATTTGACAGGCAAACGCTCAACACTCGCTAACACGTTTCAATCCTGAGGGGTTAAAACCAAGTGTTAATATTCGGCCTTAGTTTTTTGCATCAAGCTTTCAACTTCTCTGCAGCTTAACCTCTCTTAGCTCAACTTCTCTGATTTCAACATTTGGGACTCAACATCAGGAGCTAAAGATCAGGAGCTAAAGTTCATCCTCCAAGGCCTGATCGCTAATCCTTAAAGGCGCTGAGTGAGGCGCTTTCTCTGGGAGGCGCTCTGCTTTTCATGAATAACAATGCCGCGAGGATCTGCGGCATTGTTGTTCATGGCTTGGATGTTACCGCTGTAGCGGATTATTTGGACAGGCGATACAGCCCTTGCTCGTAAGCTAAGCTGCCCCAAAGAGCCCAGCTGAGGGCTTTTTTCTCAAGGGCCTCGGCGGCTGGGGCGTGGCGGTTGAGTTGTTCGCTCTTGCTATCGTATTGG